>PMML01000053.1 GCA_003162695.1 Ignavibacteriota bacterium
CGAAGCAACGTTTGCTGTGAGTTCTTTTTCTGTTTCCTCAAACGAAATAAAGACGCCCGGTTCATTATACAGTGTTGCTCCGCGGACGAGAAACTCCATAGCAAAAAGGGTCTTTCCGCAGCCCGCGCCGCCGCATATAAGCGTCGGCCTGCCTTTTGGCAATCCACCGCCCGTGATTTCATCTAATCCCTGAATACTTGTGGGGGATTTTGGAAGAGTGTTTCGAAGGGAATGTGCCTTAGTATTCTTCATGATTTGGTGACTCCTGCTTCGTTTATATTTATAATTTAGACTAAGATTCCCAAACTTCGGGACAATCCTCTATCGTCCATATATTTGCAGCAGTTCATAGTATTTAGATGATAACTAATCAACAATAGTCCTAAAGGATGAGAAAGGGATTAATCCTTTTTTGTTCCATAATATACTTTTTGTTAAGTTTAATGAAGAGGACGATGGAACTTAAAATGTTTGTTTGATAGAGAAACATGCTTAAGCGTCTTCCATCTGCGAAGCAGCGGCACAGAATTTATTCAACGGGTCATGATTAATGAAAAAGCCTTTACTATTATTTTTCTTTTTATGCTTCATTTCCCATTATGGAATTACCCAATCCGATATCTACAGCAATCATGGACTCCATTCAATAGTATTGAAGGCAGATACATTGAGAGATTGTATCGTTTATACTAATTATTACACTATTCACAATAACATAGATAACAAGAATTCCTCTATTTATATAAGCCAAAATCCATCTCTTGATGAACTGATTAATTTCGCCTGTATAAAACCTTCATATTTTTTCATTGTAATAACAGGTCATACCGTTTCTCATACGATAGTTATGAAGCCGAGAATTGATAATAAGCAAATGGTATATTCATATATCATCGTCAATTCAAATTCGGGAAATGAAATCGAAATAGCGTCGAAAACAAGCGGAGATATAGCTGAGTTACGTTCCGCTGAGCTTATTTTGAATGCTTATGATAAAGGAACCAAAGCGCTGCAAAACGGCGCTGAAAAATTCCTTTTTTGGGGAGGCAAATATTATTCAATCCAATCTTTTCAATCGGTTAAGGAAGAAGTTATGAACATTATAAACAAATATAACTTATCCAATCCCGATATTGATCTCAGCAAATCCGTAAAAGAATGAGCACTGTCATCCGACCAACGAATCAAGTTCCGGAGGAATGATTTTCAGCTGTCCTCATTATTCAAATTAAACTCACGAATGCCGCAACCCCCGACAGTATGATCAAAATGCCGGCAATCCTGTTGACCCATCTGATTCCGCCTGAATCTAATTTTTTCCTAAAAAGTGTAGCGACGTAACTCAGAGTCAGAAACCATAAAAACGAACCTGCAAAAACTCCGATAACAAGAATGCATGCCGAAACGATTCCAAGTCTCTGCCCCACTCCAAAGGCGGCGAACACGGCAACAAAGGCAAATATGGTCACCGGATTGGTCAGTGCAAGGAGGAATGCAGAGATGTACGATCCCAGCAATCCGTTGTTTTCCAGAGGAATGGCAGCATCTTCGCGCCTGGCACGGAATGTCCTTATTCCAAGAAAAATTAGTAATCCTCCTCCGACGAGGCGCAGCCAAAAGTACTGGCTTGCGATCATGTCAGAGACGAACGTAAGACCGAATGCTGCTATACTGCCGAACAGCGAATCTGCGGTTGCAGCCCCAAGACCGATGACCATTCCTCTTGAATGCCCTTCAGACAATGTCTTGCGAATGCACATGATTCCGACCGGTCCGATAGGCACTGCCATCGCAAATCCGATAATCAAACCTTTTAAGAAGAAAACGAGTTCCATGTTTTAATATTCCGATCGATTTACTGCATCCGATACGGTAAGCATTTGTGCTGCAAAATCATTCAATGTTTTCGCTGTCGATCCAGGCATTTTCATGCTCCCTTACTACGTGCGGGATGGATCACTTTTTTTAATATCAATGGAATACTCACGATGGGCTTTTCCGAATCAAGCAGGATCGCAATCCATTTCATGCTTTTCGTATTCTCAAAGGCAAACTTCAGTGTCATGGTAAAGGGGATGCAAAGAATCACACCGATTGTACCGAGTAAGCTTCCCCAAAAAATCAGAGACAAAAAGACAACCAGCGTAGACAGCCCGAGTTTGCGGCCCATCAGCCGCGGTTCAATCACGTTGCCGATTATAAAGCCTACGACAAGATAACCGGAAGCTGCAAGCACGGCAGGTCCCGGACCGAGCTGAACGAGCGCTAGAAGCACCGCAGGAATGGCAGCCACGATTGAACCCAGATTTGGTACGTAATGCAGCAGAAAGACAACGAAACCCCACAAAATGGGAAAATCCACACCAAGGAAGAACATCCAAAATCCGATGATCACCCCGGCAATCAGATTAAGTATCGTCTTGATGATCATGTAACGTTTGATATCGTTGACAAACTTCGTGAACTGGGGAAAAGCGCGCTGCGGATCACCCAGTACGGAACGGAGCTTGACGGGAAAACTTGCAGCTTCAAGAAGAATGAACGTTACCGTAAGCAAAATCAGCAGAGTATCGGAAAGCGCCGAACCCATTTCTGAAAGAAAACCAACAGCCAGACCAATCGCCGGTCCCGGATTGAGATATTCAAGCAAAACCTTGTCGGTAACTTCAATATGTTTACTTGCTAAGAAAGGCTTCAGCGCCAGAACTTGTACCTGCAGGCGTTTCTGATAGAATGGCAGCGCACCGGAGAAGGTGTTGAGGGATTCGCCTACGACTCCGCCGATAATCAGCAATAGAATAACCATGCCTGCCATAACGATCATCACCGCCGCAAAGGATGGGACGTGTTTCCGCTCAAACCAGAGCACGCCAGGTGTTCCGATAAGAGCGAGGAAAACAGAAACAAGGAACAATGCAACGACCGACTGTGCCTGATGGATACCATAAATGATGACGACGAGCGCTGCTGCGATAACGAAAAAACGCATTCCATCGGAAGCATGAGTCTGTTCAGTCATAACGATATGCAATCATATTTTTTTAAATCGTAAATCGGAAATCATAGCAACCGCCGAGATAAAATAAAATACTGCAAACCACACGAGATATGCATGGATAAAGATATGTCCGAGAAAAGCGATCGAAGAGACCGCTGAAGCAGCGGCGACAGTCGGAACGCCTGTGAATGCCCTTTGTTTATACGCCGTAAAATACGCCAATCGTATAGACGCTGCGCCAATATTCAAAAATCCGGCAAGGAGCATTGCAATACCGGTTATTCCTGCAAACCATCCGAATACAACCGATGAAGCCACTGCCATAAAATCAGAGAAACTGTCGAGATAAACACCCAGGACTCCTCCCCCGATCGCTCTTGCTAGTTTACCATCGAAGTAATCGAAAAACAACTGCGCAAGAATAAGAATGTATGCAATGATGAAACATCCTTTGAAAGAAAAATAGACAGAAAAAGAAACGCAGAGAAGCCCAAAAAGAGTAAGCATATCCGGCCAGCGCAGCGCGCGAAGCTGCTTGAAGATTATAATTCTTTTATGACAGAAAACATTTTCCGTGTGCCGTATAAAAGCATTTATCATCTTCTTGACTTGCAGCTTCATTCCATTTCCAAATACGACAATGCAGATCTTGCCTAATGTTTTCGTTCAGGTCTGTTTTCGCGGCCCTTTTCTCTGCCGTTATCGCTGCCATGCTTTTGCTGCTTTACCCAGTTATTATGTTCGGGGTGGTTTTTATTCACAAAATATTTTGATTCATGGCTGTCGCGAATCGGATGCTGGTCGTGACGGCCTTTAAATGACACGTATCTTTCTCTGTACACTCTATCATGAAGATACGGTGTCCGTTCATTCAGAACTACTTTGTACGAATTATACAAGTCAAAACCGCGATAACGGGGAGGCAGCGATGATCTGCCGATCCAGCGTCCTCCTTCGAAATAAAAGTACCGATGCTGAGGGACACAGTAATAGACTCCAATGTCGGGCAGGTAATAATATTCGACATGATCGTAACCGGTCGGACCCCAAACGGGCTGACTTTCCAGATTGATCCCAAGACTAACGCTTACCTGTGCCTGGACAGCGCTCGACAAAACCACTGCCAGGAAGAAGGCCATTAAATAACGCATGACGTTGCTCCTTAATTTAATGTGATGAAAACGAGTTCGGGCCTGATTATTCGGGATCCCGGTTCTTTGATATATTCTCTATATTATTCGGCAACCCGTACCTGTGCGGTGCGCAATAATTCCTGATTCCAGAGATATCCGCGGCGCAATTGATCAACAACAACTCCCGGTTCGCTGCCTTTATGGTGCGTCATTGCCACGGCTTCATGCAGATGATGGTCGAACGGCATTCCGGCGCTTTCGAACGGAAGAACTCCCTGCGTTTCCAATACTGCAAGAAATTTTTGTTGAATAATTCGCATTCCTTTCACAAAAGGTTCTTCCGCATCGCTTGCGCACTGTATCGCTTTTTCCATATCATCTATAATTTCCAACAGGGGAAGCATCATGCTGCGTTTGCTTTCATCTGCAATTTTATTGCCGTCGCGTTCGATACGGCGGCGATAATTCTTAAAGTCGGCCATCATACGCAGGTAGCGGTCGCGCTCTGCGTTCAAATCGTCCCGCAGTTTTTCTATTTCTCCGGGCAGGTCGGCGGGAGGCAGCAGATTCTGTTCGTTCTCGTCTATGGGTATTTCCATTTTTCCCTCTATGATAATCCGGCAGTTTCCGTTTTATGAGTTTGGTTCAGGATGATCTCTTCCTCTAATCCTTTTGTCTGCTCAGCCAGTTCAACATATTCTTTTGAGAGTTCAACGATCTCATCTTCTGTTTTTTCTTCTGCATTCATCACTGCATTGCTTGCCCGCTCATGCGATGCAACAAGTTCGTTCACCTTTAAATTAAGCGATGCGGAAAAATGATGAAAAGATT
Source organism: Ignavibacteriota bacterium (assembly GCA_003162695.1). Lineage (GTDB taxonomy): Bacteria > Bacteroidota > Ignavibacteria > UBA10030 > UBA10030 > Fen-1254. The sequence goes on from PMML01000053.1 coordinate 4,963, forward strand.
TTTGAATAATAAAAAGGCTTAAAAAAGTAACTCCGAGAATAACATCTCCGATGCTGGAATGAATATCCTGAGCATAAAATCGTTTATTCGTAAGCCAGAAAAGAACCGTAGCCAAAGCAATAAGAAATGTTATGGAATTGCTGAGTACGGCATTAGCGGTGGATGTAAGTTTTTCAAAACCTCTTTCCGTGTGTCTGTATAGTTTTCTCATTTATACTGTCTGACAAGACTTTTGAGCATAAACAGAATAGTCCGTATATCCTTTTTCGCCCGGGGAATAGAAAGTCTTCGTATCGAGTTCTTTTGAAAGTGTCCAGCCGTTCTTAAACCGCTCGACAAGGTCCGGATTATTAATAAATGGTCTGCCAAATGCAATAAGGTCTGCGAGTCCTTCCCCCAATTCTCGATCGGCCCGTTCCTTTGTATAGCCGCCGCTGAGGATTATGGCACCGCGGAATCTTTCGCGGATAGCTTTCTTTATTCCAGCAGGTACTGCCGGCGCTCCCATACTGCTGTGGTCCACAATATGGATATATAGTATTCCGATACGATTGAGTTGTTCTGCAAGATATTTATACGTGTCGTCTATTTCGGGATAATAAGGCATGTCGTTTGCCGCACCGTACGGTGACAGGCGAATACCGATTCTCTCTTTCCCAATCACTTCAATTGCGTCTCCGATTACTTCCAATAAAAATTTACAGCGATTTTCAATACTTCCCCCGTACATATCGTTTCTTCGGTTATTACTGAGGGGCGACAGGAATTGTTCCAGGAGGTATCCATTTGCACCGTGGAATTCTATGCCGTCAAAATCTGCAACAGTTGCATTGACAGCGGCAGACATGTATTCTTGTTTCGTGTGCTTTATTTCTTCAATAGACATTTCTAAGGGAACGGGATAATCCTGCATTCCTCGAGCATCTGTCCACATTTGTCCGGAGGCTTTCAGAGCGGCGGGTGCAATAATTTTTGCGCCTTCCGGCATATTTGCAGGATGGCTGATGCGTCCCGTATGCATCAGCTGAATAAATATTTTTCCGCCTTTGGCATGCACGGCATTTGTTATTTTCTTCCAGCCTTCCGCCTGCAAGCCGTTAAAAATACCGGGTATGCGGCTGTACCCAAGGCCATTCGGCGAAGGGGACGTCCCTTCCGTAATGATAAGCCCTGCATCGGCACGCTGGCCGTAATATTGCGCCATCAAATCGTTTGGAATATTATCGATTGCCCGGGAGCGCGTCATGGGAGCCATAACGATTCTATTCTTGAGATCGATAACACCCAATTTATAGGAGCTTAATAATTCACCGTCTTTCATGCAACGTTTCCTCGTTTGACATAACGTGAATACACCTGGTTCAAATAACGGCATCTTTACAGTTAAATGAGGAACATGACGAGCCTCTTTTTCTTCGGATGCCTGCAAGAAGGAGTTTTTTATAGGAATCTCTCTCCTGCTCTTACACTATTTATCGAATGAATAATTACCGTGCAACGAGTATACCAATGACTCTCTTGAGAAGTAATAGAGCGAAAGGATGGAAAAAGAATTAATCCTTTAGAGGAGAGCTGCATGGATGGACAAAAAGATAACTGCATGCTTCTATTGCGGACTTTGTTAAGCCGCGCCGGAAATACGAGAATTCGATTTCGATAATTTCCACCCGGCGAATTCAAGACAAAACACGAACACACTATTCATAAAAACAATAGCCGCAACATCAAAAAGAACATTTGAAAAGAACAGATGTTTAATCAATTCTTGTTTTCCATCGCCGAGAACAGCTACCATCATATCGGCCATACAGGCAATGGTAGACAATAATCCTATAATCGACAAATCCCGGTAAATGCCGGTTTGCCTTAGACCGGCTATAAACCAGCAGATAAAAACCATAAGAGCAAAGGCCAGAGTATATCCGATGGGAAAGAGCCTCGTTTTTAACATCCCCCATAGATTTAAAAACGATATCGGCGAACGCAGTTCTGCATTCCGCGGATCATCAAAGGCGTATCTTCCGAGATAATCTAAATTCACTTTTTGCATGTTGTCGAGTGCATATTTAAAAATTTTGAAGAACACTGCCGGTTCTTTATAGATTACGTTAAGAGTATTTTGATATGTCATCTGCCCTTGATATTTTGCGAAGTATACGCTCCCTGTCGTAGAAAATGACGTTGTATTTATACACTGCATAGCCCCGTCAAAACCGAGACGATGCAAATGTTCAGACGGATTATCGCTGAACGTGAGAACGCCGAAGAAGAGACTTTGATAGGGAAGGTTGCGTATAGAACTGCGTCCGGTTATAAACTGCGATGCAAATGTAAACGTCAATATTAAAACGAAACCAACGATAAGTTTAGCGCGGAGCCTGATCTGCCTGCTCATCGGCCATAGAGTAAAGACAAACGGTAAAGCTATGAGCGGCCAATACACATTACTGGCCTTCGACGTCGTTAGGAAAATGAGCATGGCAAGATTAAGACCCAAATATACAAGAAATGGACGCCGTTTTAATATCAAAATCGAAGCAAGAAAAAGAAAAAGGAATACAAAAGACGCCGTTTCTTGATAAAAGCTGTTGAAATAGACCAAATAATCGGCAGAGGTGAACATCAATGTAACAGGCACACCGAGACCAATAAGAAAGAATAACCGATATCGCGACTGGAGTCCTGCCCATTTAAAGAGGAGCAGGAGTATTCCTAAAAGGAGTAATTTAGGGAAGAGCGATAATAATGGCAGATATAATATTTTTGGGGAATATAAAAAATAGTTCAATACTGCACCCGGAATCCACAAGAGAATTGCCGAAGTGGCCGGACAAGCTGATGCCGATATATTCCATTCCATTTTCCAGGAAGGAATCCAATAATTTAAAAACCTTTTTGAAGAGGCCTCGGTACCGGCGGCCGGTAAATTGGGTTCTATACCGATTGGTCCCGGAGAAATCCATCCCATTGAACGTTCAAAATCACCGTTATCTGCAAGTCCGCTGTTGTACTGAGAATACATCGCAATAACGAACCAGACTATCAATGAAATTTTTATTGCAGTTTGCAGGCTCGATTTTTTATCCATAATCCATTCTCTGAAACTCCTGCTTGAATCTGCTCGTCAGGTATTGTGACTCCATGTACATTCTCTTCCGGCGAGAAACTTAAAAATCGATCGAATGTTCTACTCCAATAGTTAAAACAAATTGATTTTTTCTGATCGCCAGATCCGTCGGCGAGTACACATACGATGGGACAATGGATGCAACAAAACCATTTCCAAGAGGATAGTGGAATGCTGCACAGAGAGTAAGATTGCTCAGGCCCGTAATGGTCGTCGTAAGAGTAGAACCGGTTCCATTTTTATCGCCTTTTCCCTTACCCCGGTTCTTTGGAAGGAGACTATCACTGACCGTTTGCGAAGCAAAGCAAAGTTGAACCGAGGGTTCTAGTGTTAATTGTCCAATTTTATATTTTTCCGAAGCTCCTGCAGTAACATAATTGGCGGTTCCACCTCCAAAAAATGTAGTGTACGATGCAAACAAATTGAATCCATTCACTTTGTATGTTCCGATAAAAGAGACTGTGTTTGCTATTCCGGCAAGGACATTCATTGTATCTGATTTATAAGAACTATATGTATATATACCTGCCAAACTTAAGGATGTGTCAAGCGGATATTCATAACCTGCATGAAGCGCAGAATGATCGTATCCGCCGTTCGTTCCAGTCAGGGTGAATGCTTCAAAACCGGCGCTCAATCCACAAACATGGCCAATTTCACTTTCAATTGAAAGAGCGGATTTATCTTCACTCATATCGATGCCATAGCGTGTGTATCGACTGTAATAATGCGTCCCCGAAGACACATTCCATACCTGATCTTTTTCATCGCCCCCTTTTTCAGTGTCAGAGTCTACTTCAACGCTGTCGCTGTATGTCTTATATGCTTTGTCCAACGTGTCTCTTTCAACGTTGCCGGTAAAAAGAGATCCCCTCATTGCAATGGAAATTGCAATTGAATCCGTATTTTTTTGTCCATACGATGTGGAGAATGAACCGCATAATAAAAGAAACATTGCAACGCAAACATGCTTCATGACTAATTCCTTCTGAAATATTATTTTTCTAACGATCGAACTTCAACTTCCGCCGACCAGCCCCGAGGCTGTCCAATATTGAAGAAAAACGACAAACAGGAATATTTGTCCTACCGTAATTTTTTCTTTTTAGACAACCTCTGGCCGCTGTACGTTATGGCGGGAAATCATATATTATATCCATGCAACAATAGTATAGAGGATTGTCGATCGCACAATATCATCACGGCAATCTCGCTTCTTGATGCAATCGCTCCGTCATCAAAATGAAACACCTACTTGCGCCACAAGCAGCAAGCGTCCCTCTCTTCCAATTGGTAAAAACGGATCCAATTCCAGACCGATATTTATTTTTTTAGTAAAACCGACATTGACTATACGCACCATCTCCGCCAAATCCAGAAACATTGACAGAGCAAATCCGCCCCGGCCGGTTCCGACGTCGATTGGTGAATTAAGACCAAAAATTCCTATCCCCGCGCTGACGGGGAATCGATTTCCGGTCTTTGAATCGATAAAATAGACCCGTATCATCGCACTGTAGTTTCCGTATTGAATCGTATCATTGGCTCGTGTATCATACAACACTTTTGGAATGCCGAGTGAAAACCCTAATTCCATTGTCGGCCCTTTTACACGAAAATATTGCGTCATATTGTTAGCACGATCCACTTCGCCGATTTTGATAGTGTAATCGGGTTCGACATGAATACCAAGAATTGCCCAATCGGGCAGCGAATCTACCGGCACCAGTACATGTCCAAGTTCTTCCGGACGGATGTTGGCATACGCACCGTATGCGGTGCGATACTGAATAAACATTGCACGATCTTTGTAGGAATTTCCATGACTTCGATATGTTACCACACGCCGTTCGTACGATGAAGCCGCTATGCCGTCTCGCAGCAATACTGTTGTCGTTATTCTAAGAAACTGGGGTCCCATGCCGTCCCGGATGCTGTCCCGTTGAAACCGCACATCAAGATTTCGAGCTTGCTCGCGGTCTATTGTAACTGCCGTCCGGATATCATTGCTGCCGACAACGGGAATAATACTGACGTATCTGCTGAGCTGTTCGACGTCCTGGTGTTCTTCCACCGTTACAATGCATTCCGTCTCATACCGAAAACGCCGCCCTTCGGAGTCCGTTACTCTAAGCCTGATGGGATAGAGTCCCGGTATCACATCTATTGGAATGACCGTAGAATATCTAAGCCGTCCAATTGATTTGAACGATGTTCCTTCGATAAGCAGCATCGGAGTAATGACTCCCGCTGTTGCGGTATTATCATTTCGTTGAATAACTAAAATTACCGTGTCGCCCGGAAAGTAGATCGGCTTATCGACAGAGACAACGATTCCCTCATCCTCGTCCGTAGACTGAAGAAGCACCGAAGTTTTCGACTGAGCATGAACACCGAGCATTCCGACAGCACAAAGGAGAATGCATTTAAAGAATTTTGATTTCAACATTTCGTCTTTATTACAATTTTGCACGTAAGCGGATTCATTTTTTTATATTGCCGGCTTTTACCGGCTTTAAATTGATAGTTCCACCCGGCTCTGCATACTTGACAACCGTTTCTTTCTTTTATAATCCGGTTGGTTCCGGCTGCATAAACCATCTGTCATATTTATCGTCACACCGCATGATGATTGGAGCGGCCGGTCAATTCACCTCGTAATGTCGCCGTCGTCGACTTTGTTTCAGTGCTTTCCAGTCTTTCCAGCCTTATTAGGCAGCCCGGAACTTGTAGTGTGAGTGCCGAGCAGTCCCTTTTCTGTATACGAACCGACAGAGTTACCTTCCGGGCCGAAAGGCCGCTTTACTTGCGGGACGCTGCCCGACTGGCTGACCGTTACAGTAATCACATCCTGGTCCATGTTGCCGCCGTCGCCGGTCACAGTCACACTGATCCTGTGATCGCCGTCAGAAACTTTGGTCGCGTCAAAGCGCGCGCTCCACATTTGTGTCTCGCCGATGCGAAAGAGCGACACTGCCAGTCCACCGTCGATCTGCATGGCTGCCGAAGCAACACCCTTGTCATCCCAAATTTTAACGCGAATGTCTACCGTATCCTTAACGATTTGTGTACCGCCGATCATGAGCATTTTATCCGCCGGTGAGGTAATCATCACAAACGGCCAGCTCCCCATTTGCTTGAATTTCCAGCTGATCACACCGTTATCGATGTTGATGATTGAATACCCTGGCGGCCCTTCCGTCAGTTTACCGAGTGAACGTGTGGCGGCATAGATCGTGTTTCCATCGTTTGCAATTTCGTTGTAGTGCGTATGCCCCGCATCGACCATGATTACATTATCGCGCTGGATGACATCCTGCAATTCCGATACCATGGTATAACTGTGCATAAAGATCACATTCTTGAGTCCGGCCTTCGCCGCCAGATCCAGATCGTTGGTCACCCACGAGTTCTGAGCATCGCTAATGCCGCTCATCACGTCCAGAAACACGAAGTGATACTTATCTGCCGTGAAACTCTGATAGTTCACCGGCTCCAAATACTTGTTATAGAGAGCGGTCCCGCCCTTATGATCGCGTTCGCCCGGAATGGCATATAACGGCACCTGCAATTGATCCGTTGCTTGTTTGATGAGTTTGTACGCACTCTCGGTATGTTCATATGCATTATCGCCCGGCAGCAATGCGAAATTCACTCCATTCTTGAGATACTGATTGGTGCTATGGATGATGTTCTTAAAGTCGGCATAGTTCTGCTGATCACCCGTGGTGATATTCAAGTCGCCGAAGTGAACCCAACTGACAACGCCGGGATTAAGTATACTTGTTGTCGCACTAAGGGCGCCGGGATTGACCGGAGTCGGTCCGGATGGATTTGGAGACTGCACGGTCTGCGCAATCGCAGCCGGTATGGCGGCGACGACCATTAGAGCTGCAACCGATACAAACGCCAAGCGGAACATTGCTTTGGATTTCATTTTACTTCCTCTTGTTTGATTTTGAGTTCTGTGCCGCCCTAGATCTTGCCAAACGACACCATCGGATGGCTGCAGCCTCATGAATTTCTATAAGTCCGGTATCACGTTGAACGGAATAAGCCGGCGGTCCGCATTCCTTCATCGCCGGTCTTGCGATTCTTTCCAGGATGCATGTTATGGTATCCGCATCATAACAATGAATCATAGAATTTATAATTCCATTTCTTTGGTATGTTCTATAAGATTATAATTGCAGTACTTTCATGGCCTTTTCTTTTTGAGTTTCAGAAACCACCAATTGAACACCTTCGGTATTCTGCAAAAAAGGAAGCATACCGCCACCATCGTCCTTCATTATAGACGACGGAATGCCTGAAGCTTCGAGATGCCCTTTTGCGATCTCAGCATCTATCTCATTTTCATATTCACCGACCACTACTTGTTTTTCTTCCACGTATTCACCTCTATATTTTCACTAAACCGGATCATCCTCGATGCATATTCCATCTGAGACTTACATAATTCTTCCATTTCAGGTTTTATCGTTGTAAAAAAATTTAAGAGCTCTTTTTCCCCTTCTTCTGAAGGAGAGCCGTCTCTGTACCTATTTTTTTCAATCATTTTGATAGATGCGTAAGTCATCGTGTCCGACTTTCTGTGGAAATTAATTTTTAAAGCAGGCAGCTTGTTTAATCTTTTATTGCGCCGCCATTATACATTCGTATATTCCCGTTTCATTTTGTAGAGTTCGACTCGCAGTCGGGCGATTCTTTCAAATTGAGCGGCTCTGCGGCAGTCTTTGATTCTCTTTCGAGAGTAAAACATTATTATCTCTTTTATACTGAAAAATGATACCCATTATTTACATAATCGGGAATCGCTCAAAAGTATGAAAATGGTATTAATCCTTGAAGTCGAATATTTCAGAACGAATCCGACTGCAGCCGTTCATAAAATGATAATATATTCCATGATGCCCGCCTGCCATAGCAATTATTATGTGCGTCGGGCAGGTATATGGCCGCGAAAATAATGCGCTTTTGCGTGTTAAAACCAATATTACTTACGGATGTTACGCAAAATCAAGAGAAAAGAAGATTACATTATGTTATCCTTAAGCAAATGAAATGACCGGCCTGATGAACAACTCAATGTTAGATTTATACGGCGATTATTTAATATGTTCATATTCACAAACGCCGGCGATAAGGTTATCGAACAATTACACGGGTCATTGAGCCACAACAAGATTACGCGATCATTATCAGAGACAATTACACGGTCAAAAGATTTATGGCATTTGGAAAACCACACGTTCGAGAAATAGAATCTCCCGATAGTATTGTTGCCTTGGACGATAGCTTCACTACGATGGATTCTACTGTGTGCCTTTTTTTCCATAACTGTCTCCTTTGATCCATAATATACTTTTAATTAAATTTATAATAGATTACTTTTTTTGGAGGGAGGTCAAAGGAGATATTTTGAAATTAATTAAAAAATATTGGCAAGAGTTATTCGATATAGTAGTTTTGCTAGCAGTCTCTTCTTGTTTCATTTCTTGCGGAGTAGAAAGACAGGTTGGGAATGGCGCCAGCACAACTGCGGAATACTATCGAGTGGAAGCGTTTCCTATTGGCCAACAGACATCGACGGATGAATCAACTTCCAATTTTATTGAGCTTTCTTATCGAACTTCTACGGACAGCATATGGCAAGCGGCACTGAGGGCGATTTTGAAGTTATATGATTTGAGTGTAACCGAAGAAGAAGGAGTTCAAAAAAAGGCACGTCAATTTCCTAAAATTGATACTTCAATGAACCGTATTCAAATTGGAGATATTGATATGGCTGCTAGAGCACAAGCGATTAAAACACATACATGGAAAGATAAAATAGTCCTTAAACTTATACGAGATAGTTGTAAAACAAGGGTTATGGTAACCAGAAATGTTATAATCCCGACTAATCGAGTGCTGCATCCGCCGCATGTGATGGAGATGATGTCTAATGGTAATTATGAACGTTGGATTCTTACTCAGATTGATGATGATCTTGCAGGCAAAATAAGAAATAAATTCCCACTAAATAAGAATTAGCGGGAACTCATAGAATGAATAATCTGGATGTAAACCTATTCCTTTCAAATTCATAATGCTCTTTGTTGTGGATATTTTTTTGCTAAAGGGTGAAAATTACCTTGGTTGCAAAAAAGAGAAGAGGATTATAACTCAATAGTGCCTTATCCAACCTGATTTTGTGGGCCGCAATATGCAGGATTTATCTGCACCAATGTGTACGAAAACCTGATGCAGCTCTACTAAAGACAAATATTTATTTTGGCTTGCCGGCAAGAAACTTGTAAACTACCGGCAAACCGAAAAATAGAAAAAAGCTCGAAACGGAAAATCCACCTATAACAGCGATGGCAAGTGGCTGCTGCATTTGAGCACCTGCGCCAATACCAAGGGAGAGCGGCAGCAATGCTAACACTGCAGCAAGTGTTGTCATTAAAATTGGACGCGCGCGCATTTGACCGGCCTGTACTAATGCATCATCAAGAGTTGAGCCCTGTAATCGCAATTCCCGCACTCGGTGCATCACGAAAATGGCATTTTCTGCCACTATACCGATAATCATAATAATGCCGACAAAACTTGAAATGTTGAAAGATACACCCGTAATCCACAATGCTCCAAAGACGCCGATAAGCGAAAGAAGATTGATAGTTAAGATAGAAAAAGGAACTGCAAATTCGCTAAACTCAATAAGTAGTACCAGAAAAACCAGCATGAGCGCAACCAATGCGACTAATAATAATCCGCGAAATGATTCCTGCTGTGTTTGATACACACCGCCATATGCGAGTGTCATTCCTTGTGGAAGTGTGAGCTTTAAAGCAAGCGCCGCTTTGATATCCTCAACCGTTCTTCCGAGATCTCGCCCTTCGATCCGTGCCGTTACTGCCAACATTTGCCGCAAACCCTCCCGGTCCACCTCAGCTTGCCCTGTTGTTCTTTCAATAGAAGCTATACTACGAAGCGGGACAAACGAGCCGGAAGCATTGATAAGCCGTGTATTTTCGATCTTTTCTATATCCGTCCTGTATGTTTCGGGAAAACGGATACGAATGTTCATCAATTTTTCACCTTTCTGAATACTCGTTTCCGCCGATCCATGAATCATTGTTTCCAATTGGGCACTTACATCATCAACCGATAAACCTGCCCTCATCGATCGAAAAGGATCGACATGCACGATCATTGAGGGTCCGGCAATGACCACACCATCAAATACATCGACTACACCGGGTATTTTTTCGATGATATTCTTGATCTGTATTGCAGTGGAGCGTAAAAGTGTCGGATCATCGTTGAATATTTTAATTTCTATCGGTGATGGATTATTCGTCAGGTCACCGATCACATCCATCATCATCTGTCCGAATTCGATTCGCAATGCGGGTTCAGTCGATTCTATCCGATGTCTCACTTCGGTGATTACTTCATCGATATTTCGAGAACGTTTTTGCTTTAACTTGACCAAATAGTCGCCTGTGTTTGCTTCAGTGAGAAAAAATCCCATTTGTGTTCCTGTGCGGCGTGAATAGGATTCAACCTCAGGGACTGATAGTATGATTTTTTCGACCTGCATAAGAACACGGTCGGTTTCTTCCAGTGATGTTCCCGGTTGTGTTGCATAATCTAAAACAAACGATCCCTCGTCCATATCCGGCATAAAGCTGCTGCCAATATTATTGTAAATGAACCATGTGGCAATTAATATGACAACGACAAGAGCAATTGCAGCAAATCGTGTTTTAAGAAGCCGGCGTAGTAATCGTTCATACCATGCATTAAAGACGGTTGCCCGTTCTTCCCGCTTAATTTCCAGATCAATATCTTGATCACGGAGGATGAACGATACGAGCAGAGGTACAAAAGTAATCGAAAAGAGAAACGAAATGAGCATTGCGAAAACCATCGTAATGGAAAGCGATGCAAAAAAGGAACCAGTAACGCCGCCAAGGAATGCAAGTGGAATATGAATGACGATGGTACATGCTGTGGAACCGATGATAGCCGGCATTAGATTGTGGATAGAAGCACCGATAACCTCCGAGGATGTTTGATGGGTTCCTTTAGCATGAGCTGATTGTTTAAATATATTTTCGACAATCACAATAGCATCGTCGATAATAAGACCGACTGCCGCTGCAATTCCTCCGAGAGTCATAATATTGACGGTTAAACCGACTGCCGAAAGACAAACAAAGGTAGATGCTATTGTCGCAGGAACAACGAGCATCATGACAATGGTAATCCTCCAATTTCGCAGGAACACTGCTATAATCATCATCGCCAGAATAATGCCGACGATGATACTATCGCGCGTACTCTGGATGGAACTGTTGATAAAATTCCCTTGATCATAAAAATTCTCAAAATCGACGCCACTGGGAAGTTTCAAAGTCGCTACGATAGCGTTCACATCCTGACCGATCTGGACTGTGCTGCCGGTAGGTTGTTTAAGAATATTAACAAGTACAGCTTCACGCCCATGCGCTGTTGTGCGTATATAGCGATCAGCGACTGAAGGCGTAACTTCTGCAAGGTCGGCAATATGAACAGGTACACCGTTTTGCATTGCAACAATGATGGAGCGTATTTCGTCGAATGTGTGAACTTGACCGGAGACGAGGGACAAGTAGAGTTGATAATTCGCAGTAACGAGTCCAGGTGATGTGAGTAGATTAGTCTTACGAATTGCATCTGCCACCTGTCTAATATCAAGATGATATGCCATGAGCTTTTCGGGTGAAACCGTAATGCGAAATTCACGAGTGTCACCACCGACAATTTCAACACGTGCAACACCTTTGACGCGAAGGAGGGCAGGCCGAATTTGATACAAGGCAATATCTCTCAATTGAACCTGATCAAGAGTCTCTGAAGTGAGGCTGTATCCATGCACAGGAAAGACTGAGACGGTCATTTGCTCGGCTTGGATAGATGCAGAAGCCGGGAGTTGATTGTGTGCGTTTGCGATGCGTCCTTGCAGGAGTTGGAGGGTCTGCTGCACATTCGTTCCCCATTCGAGTCCGAGGGAAATCTCAGTCGATCCTCGTCCCGTGATAGAGCGAACAACTTGAACGCCGGGGACCGAGCTTGCAGCTTCTTCTAACGGACGTGTTACTTCTACCATCATCCGCTCCGGCGGCTCTTCACCATTGTCAGCAAGGATGACGATACGTGGAAAAGTTATATCAGGAAAAAGAGACACAGGAAGATGTAGCATTAATGCTATACCCGATGCTGTGAGCACTGCAACTGTGAACAGCAATGCGCGCGACTGGCGGCGGACAAGATCGAAGAACTTCATCGGCTGCCCTGTGTTTCGATACTTACCCGTGTGGAATCCGGGAGCGCGTAGTTACCGCGTGTTATAACGGTCATTCCTTTTTCTAAGCCACCAGTAATTTCGACGATCGAATCCATTATTACACCGACTGTTACAGGTCTAATGTGCGCCAAGGAATCGGCATTAACGATTACCGCTGAATATGTTTCGTTCTCATCATCACGAAGCAAAGCAGATCGCGGTATAGTCAGCGCCTGTCGATGTACTGCTGTGATAATATGGACTGTTCCCATTATATCAGTTTTCAGTTCCCTCCGTCCAGATGAAGTAAGGTTTGAGAATTTAAGCCGAACCTTTACCGTTTGACTTTGTGCATCACTTTGGGGATTGATTGCTTCGACGTTTGCATCATATTTTTTCTTAGTCAGTGATTCCAAAATTACCGAAGCTTGCTGTTTTATGTGAATTTTGGGAAGCAATTGCAAAGGAACATCTGCTATGAAATTAGTCGTAGAAAGGTCGATCAGTGTAAAGAGTTCAGTATTTTCGGCTACTAACTCTCCCTCCATTACGTTGCGTGTGGCGACGATACCATCGAATTTTGCTCGTACTACAATTCCTGGTTGTGATTCTTGAGCTAATGTCAATGCATGTTGTGCTTCAATTTTTTGAGCTTCTGTTTGCGCACTGCGTAAGAGAGCTTCTGCACCGACAATTGCTGCTTGGGCTTCTTTGGGACGAATGACTGCCATAACTTGGCCGGTTGTAAAGGCTGTTCCTTCCAACGCTTTTAAAGAAGCGATCCAGCCAGCTGCCGGAGCGAGAACTTTTTCTTTTCTCGAAGCATCGGTCATTCCTGTGGCATTAACAGTAACGGCGACATCACTGGTTTTTACCCGATCTGTTAGGACAGCTACAGTTGCTTTGGGCTGTTGTTCTTCATTGTCATCTTGTGATGATTTCTTGCATGATTGGATAAAAATTACACCAAAAACGAAAGAGAGAATAAGAAAAATGTTTTTCATTGATATGCCGAGATTTGTTCCAGATGAGCAAGCAGCAAACGGATGTTCGATTCTGATTGGAGTGATGCTGTTTGGGTTTCGATAAGTAATTGTTGCGCAGAAAGCACTTCGATCGCAAGTGACCCACCGGCAGCGTATTTTGATTTTGTGAGAGAATAATTTTCTTCAGCTACAACAATGTTGCGCTTTAAGGCAACAAGCTCATTTAATGCCTTATGAAGTCGAATCAGTGTCTTCTGTCGTTCTATAAGAAGTGACCGTCGAAGTTGTTCCTTCTGATCCTGTTTAATTTCAACAGCCAATTTTCGTTGTTCGGTACGCAGGTCAATTGCTCCCCAAGTAAAAATCGGCAATTCAATCGATATACCGATTGATGCGCCAAGCATTGACGAACGTTCGCCGATTGGAAGATGAAGGTTGTCATAAGAAGTGAGGATCCCAGCATCCGTATTGAGAAGAATAGTAGGCAGACGTTCGGATTGAGCGAGTTGGACATCGATCAAGTCTTTTTCAATCTCTATTTGAGCCATTTGGAGATCGAGATTTGTGAAAGATGAATCAGTTACGACGATTCCGAGACTATCGGTAGTTGTCCTCGTCAAATGTTCAAGAGTACCTGATGCACGTATTGCAGTATCACCAGGAATCCCCATTGCTTGTGCGAGAGAAAGTTTGGCAATATTTTGGGATTCTAAAGCTTGCTCGACATCGATGCGTGCTGAAGCAAGTTGTATCGTCGTTTTTAAAACATCGGTATATGATCCGTTACCGCCATGATACATCCGGTTTACCAGATCGAGATACTCAGAAAGTTGTTCAGTGCTTGCTTGCTGTAAGACGGCTGTCTCCTGAGCAAAGAGAAGTTCGATATAGGCTTCCCTAACTCCAAAGATAATATCACGATCATTTGCATAATGTTCTTGTGAAAGATGCGATAGCTCCAGATCAAGTTGTGCTGATTTTAGATCGCGGATTCCTCCATCATAAATCTGCTGCTGCAGAATCAATTGGCCTGCAATCTGTCCGCCGTTACTAAGTGCGGGATCATAGCCAAAATACTTGTTCGTTGGGGCATAGATTGTACCGGCACTGAATTTAAGCTGTGGCCTTGCGGTCATTTTTAATTCCTCTTGCGCAGACCGCGTTGAATGAATTGATGATGCAGAAATTCGTAGCGCAAGACTGTTCTTACGTGCAATTGAGATGCATTCTTCAAGTGTGTATAAATGCTGAGCTTGTAAAAGACCACTTCCGATTGTTAGCCCCATACAAGCAAAAGCAACTTTTATTCCCTTACTCATGATACTGTTCATTTGGTACTGAATTTTCATCAATGATATAATGATAAAATATACGTATAAACTTTATATGATTCATGATACCTTTCAATACAACGGTGAAATTCGT
>PMML01000102.1 GCA_003162695.1 Ignavibacteriota bacterium
CCTCAAAGATGAAGGAGCACAGCTTTCCGGCGTGATGTGGCGGAGCCGCGTTCCTTCTCTCGGATTTGTTCCCGAAGACGGCATGAAGGTTGTCGTGCACGGATCTCTTACAGTGTATCCACCGCGGGGCAGTTATCAGATCGATGCGGAACAGATGCAGCCGCTCGGTGTCGGCGAACAGCAGCTGGCATTCGAACGCCTGAAGAAAAAACTTGCAGATGAAGGCTTGTTCGATGTGGATAGGAAGAAATCCATACCGCCGTACCCGGAACGCATAGGCATCGTCACGTCGGAGACAGGGGCGGCATTCCATGATATTGTCAGCGTCATCAGGCGCCGGAATCCGGGAGTCGAACTGCTGCTTTTTCCCGTACGCGTGCAGGGAGAAGGAGCAGCGGAAGAAATTGCCGCGGCGATAACGGATTCGAATCGATTCGGCAANNTTTATGGGCATTCAACGAAGAAATTGTGGCACGCGCCATAGCGGCATCGAAAATTCCGGTTATCAGCGCTGTCGGCCACGAAGTCGATTTCAGTATCGCTGATTTTGCGGCGGACTTGCGTGCACCGACCCCTTCTGCAGCGGCAGAATTAGCTGTGCGCGACCGCACGGAAATTCTTGAAGAAATTGCTAACTTGTGTTATACTATGCGGAGCGCCGTGACGGCTCGATGGGAAGCGGCAAGCAGCAATTTAAACCGCATGATTACGAGCTATTCGTTCAACCGTCCGCGCGACGCCGTTCGCGAGTATTCTCAGCATATCGATGAACTCGAACGGAGAGCGGGTCTGGCGGTGTTGCATCAAACGAAGCTGCTCCGGCAGCGGCAAATTGCAGTGATGCAGCATCTTGAAGCGCTCAATCCGACAGGCGTCTTGCAGCGCGGGTATACGATTATCCGGAAGAACGGCAAAATTATAAAGAGCGCAAAACAGCTTCACCGGGACGATGCGGCGGATATCCAATTCCACGACGGCATCGTCGTTACACGCGTAGAAAGAGAGCAGCAATGACGGCAAAAAAGAACTCCAAAGACTCACTGGAACATTCGCTCGAACGGCTTGAAGAAATTGTCGGAGCGCTCGAACAGGGTTCTGTGTCTTTGGATGAATCCATGAACCTTTATGAAGAAGGAATCCGTATCTCCAAAGAGTGCGGGGAACGGCTGAAGGCTGCGGAACTTCGCATAAAAAAATTGACAAAGAATATCGACGGGCAGTTTGAGTTGAGCGAAGATATTGAGGCATCATGACGGATATGAATTTTAAGTTTCTTCAAGATATCGATACGCCTGCGGATTTACGCAAATTAGAAGAAAAGGATTTGCGTTCGGTGTGCGATGAAGTGCGGGAATACCTGATCGATTGCGTATC
The DNA here is from genome assembly GCA_003162695.1 of Ignavibacteriota bacterium. GTDB lineage: Bacteria > Bacteroidota > Ignavibacteria > UBA10030 > UBA10030 > Fen-1254. The sequence goes on from PMML01000102.1 coordinate 1,375, forward strand.
GAAAAGCGGAGGGCATTTCGGAGCCGGCCTCGGCACCGTTGAATTGACGGTAGCGCTTCATTATGTTTTCAATACACCGGACGATAAACTTGTCTGGGATGTGGGACATCAGGCCTACCCGCATAAAATTTTGACCGGCCGAAAAGACCGGATGCATACCATCCGCCAGCTCGGGGGCTTGAGCGGTTTCCTGAAACGATCGGAAAGCGATTATGATTCCTTCGGCGCCGGACATGCAAGCACGGCGATCTCAGCCGCTTTAGGCATAGCCACTGCGCGCGATCTGGCGCATGAGCAATACAAGGTGATCGCCGTCGTAGGAGACGGATCGATGACCGGCGGCATGGCATACGAAGCGATGAACAATACCGGTCTCTTGAAGAAAGATATGATCGTTGTCTTGAATGATAATCACATGGTTTCACTTTCAACGCACGCACCGGGCGGCTGGACTATTCAAGATTATTTCATAGAGATGCTGACGCGTCCCACCTATAACAGGTTCAAGGCGAATGTATGGGACCTGACCGGCAAGCTGGATTCTTTCGGCGATCGGCTTCGATCTGTGGCGCGGAATATGGAGCGCGGCATCAAAGCTGTTTTTACCCCCGGCATGCTCTTCGAGTCTTTGGGATTCAGATATTTCGGACCTGTCAACGGTCACAATATTATCAAGCTCGTACGGCTTTTCCAGCACGTTAAAGATCTCAAAGGACCGATTTTCATACATATCAATACGCAAAAAGGAAAAGGATACGCTCCTGCGGAACGGGATGCAACTCGGCTTCATGGCGTTACCCCGTTCGATAAAATTACGGGAGAGGAACATAAAAAGGGATCGTCCGCACTTTCGTATACGACCATTTTTGGAAAGACACTGGTCGAAATCTGCAAACTAAATCCGAAAGTAATCGGCATTACGGCTGCTATGCCCGATGGGACGGGATTGATTCATCTTCAGGAAGAGCTTCCGGAAAAATTTTTTGATGTCGGTATTGCGGAACAGCATGCAGTGACGTTTGCTGCCGGTATGGCGACCCAGGGCTATATTCCGGTCGTCGCAATTTATTCGACGTTTCTTCAGCGCGCATTCGATCAAATTGTTCATGACTGCGCTCTTCAGAATCTTCACGTGGTCTTTGTTATGGATCGCGGCGGCCTGGTTGGTGCAGACGGCGCTACGCATCACGGTGCTTTGGACCTTTCCTTCTTACGCTGCGTGCAGGGGATGGTCGTGATGGCGCCGAAAGATGAACAGGAACTGCGGGACATGCTTTTTACGGCGATAGAGCGAAAAGGGGGACCGATCGCTCTCCGATATCCGCGGGGCGCCGCGCTTGGCGTTCCTGTCCGGGATGGATTTTCGCCGATTGAAATCGGCAAAGGCGAAACCCTGCGCAAAGGCAAAGACGTCGCACTTCTTGCCGTAGGAGCTATGGTCGAGCAGGCGCAGAAAGCGGCGGACATTCTAACGGCCCGGGGAATCGATGCGGAAGTCGTCAATATGCGATTCGTCAAGCCGATCGATCGAGCGCTTTTAAGCGAACTGTCCTCGCGCATTAAGGTGATGGTAACACTTGAAGATAATGTCGTGCAAGGCGGTTTCGGCGCCGGTGTCCTTGAAGCGTTCAGTGAACTCGGCGTTACAGATGTTCATGTTCGTTTACACGGACTGCCAGATGAATTTATAGAACAGGGCTCGCCGGCGGAACTCTACCGGCTTGTAAAACTCGACGCTGCAGGTGTTGCGGAAATAACGGAAAATTTTTTAGCAAGCTGTTCGGAAAAAATAACTCGAGAACATTGACGAAAACACTCCTATGGAAAAAGCTCGTATTGGTATCGTCGGCTTGGGCAGCATTGCCCAGACCATCCATCTCCCTGTCCTGAGCCGTTTTAGCGATGTGGAAATTGTCGCTGTGTGCGATGCGGATCGCGCAAAAGCGCAGTATGTGGCGGATAAATTCAAAGTACGCAGGTATTACAACAGTTTCGAAAAAATGCTGATTGTCGAACAGGATTTGGACGGCATCGATATCTGCACTCCGACAAAATTCCACAAAGAAATGGCGATTGCAGCGATGGAAGCCAAAAGGAATGTGCTTGTGGAGAAACCGCTGTCCAGGACGGCCAAAGAAGCGGAAGAAATCGCCGTTGCAGCTAAGAAGATGCACATGAAATTAATGGTCGGCATGAATAACCGTTTCCGTCCCGATTCTATGATCCTGAAGAGTTTTGTGGAAGATAATGCTCTGGGCAAAATATTCTATGCGAAGGCGGGCTGGTTCCGGAAGCTCAGCGAGGGGAGCAATTGGTTTACGAAAAAAGCCGAATCGGGCGGCGGCGTCGTTCTCGATCTTGGAATTGTCATGTTCGATCTTGCATTCTGGATGATGGGATATCCTGAAGTGAAAGAAGTAATGGCGACGAATTATTCACATCACACAAAAGACGTCGAAGATTCTTCGATCGTTTTCCTCAAAATGAAAAACGGATCGATCATGAGCATCGAATCGAGCTGGTCGTTCGAGTCGACGTCGGACTTTTTTTACTGCGATTGTTTCGGAACGGAAGGAAGCGGTTCTCTCAATCCGTTCCGCATTATCAAACGCATGCACGATAATCTGGTTAATGTAGCCCCTGTATCCAACGAGACGCCGCAAACATTGTATCGAAAATCATACGAGAACGAATTGAAACATTGGATCGGTTCGCTCCGCGGCCTGCATCCGGTTATCTCAACGTGTGAAGAAGCCGTCCATCGCATGAAGATCGTGGATCTGATCTACAAATCCGCCAAGCGAGGGAAAGCTATCACGGTGCAGAGCTAAGAGTGTCTATCGGCTATGAAAACAAAAAAAAACATTCCGCAGCCGGGGAAAAACATCATCGCTCTCCTGACCGATTTTGGAACGGAGGATCATTATGTTGCGGCGATGAAGGGAAGGATTCTCTCCCTTAATCCGTCGGCTGCCATTGTCGACATTACGCATGCGGTGGAGCCGCATAATGTCCGGCAAGGGGAATATCTTTTGTGGTCGGCCTATCGTTTTTTCCCCAGGGGAACGATTTTTATCGGCATTGTCGATCCGGGTGTTGGTACGGAACGAACTATTCTGGCAATTCAAAGTCCGGAATATACTTTTATTATTCCTCACAACGGTCTTGTAAATGCTGTTCTCAACGAAGAGCCGAAGTTCTATGCGGTTCAGATAGACCTTAAAAAATCCGCCGACTATTTCCATTTTCCGATCTCCACGACGTTTCATGGCCGCGATATCTTTGCGCCGCTGGCCGCCCATCTCTCGCTCGGCGTTTCTATCGAGGAATTTGGAGACCGGACCGAACTTCCGCCGGCCGTTCCTTTATTCATGCACCTTCGGGATGAAACAGTCAAGCCGCGCATTTTACATATTGATCATTTCGGAAATATTATTACGAATATCCGCGTCCCTGCACAGGCCGAGGCGGAAAGGGCGGTCAAAGCTATAGGTATCGGGCACAATCTTGTCTCGCGCTGGATACGGGCGTATGCAGATGCTTTAGATAACACTCCATGCCTTATCGTAGGCAGCAGCGGTCTGGTTGAAATATCCATCAAGAATAAAAAAGCTTCAGCCGTTTTAAGCATTTCACTCGATACGCCGCTCAAAATGTACTGGAAATGAAAACGAACGACGATATTCGATACATGCGCCGCTGCTTCGAACTTGCACAGCAAGGATCCGGCAGCGTCAGTCCGAACCCGATGGTCGGCTGCGTCATTGTCCGGAACGGATCGATTGTCGGCGAGGGCTGCCATCGGACGCTCGGAGGTCCGCATGCGGAAGTGTACGCACTGCAGAGTGCCGGAGCATTGGCGCGGAATGCAACGGTCTATGTGAATCTGGAACCATGCTCCCATTACGGCAGAACTCCTCCGTGTGCGGAAGCGCTGATCGAGGCGCATATCAAAGAGGTCGTTATTGCCGTAAAAGATCCGAATCCGCTCGTCTTTGGAGGCGGAATCCGCGCCTTAAGAAATGCAGGCATTCAGGTCCGCTGCGGAATACTGAAGGCAGATGCGGAACGGCTGAATGAAAAGTTTTTATACTGGATGAAACACCGTATTCCGTTTGTGGCGGTCAAAGTCGGTCAAACAATGGACGGCCGCATTGCCGATACGCAAGGGCGGTCGAAGTGGATTACTTCTGAAGAGGCAAGACGGGAAGTGCACCGGCTGCGCTCGAACTTCGATGCGATTCTCATCGGTGCGCGGACGGTGAAAGCCGACAATCCCGAATTGACCGTACGGCATGGAAAAGGCCGCAGTCCGGTCCGCATTGTCCTCGACGGTTCGCTGACATCCCCGGTACATCGAAAAATTTTTCAGACGGATCATGCCCGGACAATACTGCTGACTTCTTCGAAGGCATTGCATGCGCATGTGCACAAAGCAGCTTTATTGGAGCGGCAGGGAGTGGACGTGGTTGCTGTCGGAAAAAGCCGCAGTCTCAGTCCCGCCTCAATTCTAAAATTTCTTGCTTCAGAGGGGGTTTCGTCTCTGCTGATCGAAGGCGGGGCTGAGACGATTGCTTTGTTTCTTCAAAAGAATTCAGTTCGGAAAATATATTGTTTTACAGCGCCCAAAATTCTCGGCTCGGGCATGCCGGCGTTTCTCCTGCCCGTACGTCCGCTGCGCAAAGCACTATGCCTCAATAATGTTCGTTTGACGGCATTCGGAGACGATCATTTGATTGAAGGTTCACTTTAATATTCAGGGAAATATGTTTACAGGATTAATTGAAGAAACAGGAATGATCGCATCTCTTCGGAAGGAAAAGGGAAGCATCGTTTTTACTCTCCGGTCTCAGAAAACATTACGGGGACTGAAAAGAGATCACAGTATAGCGGTCGACGGCGTTTGCCTGACCGTTATCAAACGGGCCAAGACAACATTCGATGTTCAGGCGGTTGAGGAGACGTTGAAAAAAACGACGCTCGGGAATCTGAAGATCGGAGATCCGGTCAATCTGGAACGGCCGCTTCTTCCCGACGGGCGGCTTGGAGGGCATTTTGTCCTGGGACATGTCGATTGCACCGGAGTTATCACAGACATTCAAAACCGGGAAAGCAGTAAGGTCTTTTGGATTCGTGTACCTAAAAAGTTTGCGCGCTATCTCATACCGGTCGGATCTGTGGCCGTCAACGGTATCAGTCTGACGATTTCCGGTCTGGACAAAAACTCTTTTGCCGTTTCGATTATTCCCCTGACCATGGAAGTGACCGCATTTCCTCAGTACGACAAAGGGAGATCGGTCAATATCGAATTCGACGTTTTAGGCAAATATGTGGAACGTTTGCTGGAAGCGAGGACCGCGCGCAACAGGTAATTCTCGAGTGAGAGATTTGCCCGAACGATTGTTTGTCGTTTCTAATTTCCGTATGTTCAAAGAAGATCATAACGCAAGGATGATAAGAACGAATTGCATTGCTGGAGAAAACGAATGAACTAATGGTACTATGTGCAGATCATCGTATCTTCAGTGCGATTCATGAAATCTCATTATTTATTCCTCATATCAATACTGCCGCTCGGCATTCTTTTTGCCCAATCCGGGCAAAGAGGAAGCATCATTCTTCCCGGTCAACTTTCACAGGTCTTTCTCGCTGCGTCATCGGATTCCGTTCTTCAGCTTCCGGATCAGTATATCGTTTCGGGAAGCGAACATATCGTAGTCGATTCGCTTCGTTCGATTCCGCAGACCGGGTATTATTCTCTGGATGAAAGATCGGGGAAAATCGTTCTTCTTCCGGCGTGGCATCGTTTGCTGAACGATACGCTCGTGCATATTGTCCGGGTCAGTTACAGCGCACTGCCGCTCAATTTTCAGCGGGAATACTTTCTTCATCAGATCTCCGTCAGGAAGGAACCCTCCGGGGAACAGCGTTCGCTGCTCGTTTCCCCGTCCCCTGCCTGGAGCGAAGATATGTTTGGCTCGGGATTCCAAAAGAGCGGTTCGCTGGTTCGCGGCTTTACCATCAGCAGCAATAACGATCTTGCTCTCACTTCAGGTTTTCGCATGCAATTGGCCGGAAAACTATCCTCCGATATTGATGTGAATGCCGCTCTCACCGATGAAAATACGCCTCTCCAGCCGGAAGGGACAACGCAGACGCTGCGCGAGGTCGATAAGGTTTTCATAGAAATCAAGCACCCTTCTTATGCAGCGACATTGGGCGATTTCACCTTAACAGTTGGTCCTCAAGAGGGGGGAGAATTCGGGCAGCTCTCGCGAAAACTTCTCGGCGGAACCGGCAGTGCAAAATTCGAACAGGCCGGCGATGCGGATATCGGCGGGACTGTTTCGGTAACCGGTGCAACTGCAAAAGGAAAATTTAATACCAATCAATTTCAAGGCATGGACGGCGTGCAAGGACCGTACCGTCTGACCGGAAAAAACGGCGAACAGCAATTCATCGTGATCGCCGGGAGCGAGCATGTGTATATCGACGGTAATACGATGGTGCGAGGTGAAACGAACGATTATACAATCGATTATACGAACGGCGAAGTAACATTCTCAAGCCGGAGACTGGTTACAAACGCTTCCCGGATTACGGTCGATTTTGAATACAGCGACGAGCAATATACAAGAAATCTTGTTGCCGGACTCGTTTCTACAGAGTCGTTCGGCAAGAGATTAAAATTGAATGTATCGTTTATGCAGGAAGCGGACGATCCGGATGCACCGGTCAATGCGACCCTCACCGATTCTCTCAAAGGGATTCTGGCCGCGGGTGGTTCGGATCCATTCAAGGCATCGGTATCGGGCGCGACTGCGGCTCCTCTTGATTCGACAAACGGCTACGGTCTCGGACAATATATAAAAAGAGACACGATTGTTTCAGGAAAAAAATATGCGGTTTACGTGTTCGCTCCGGGTGATTCGGCTGCCTTATTCTCCGTAACCTTTTCCTTTATTGCAACTATGCCGCCGGATTCCGCCGGTTATGTTCAGATGATCAGCGGATATTATAAATTTGCCGGTATCGGGGAAGGGAATTACCTGCCCCGGCAGTTTCTTCCGATGCCGCAGCTTCATCAGGTATTCGATGTCAATGCTTCAGCACAGCTCATGAAAGATCTCGACGTTTCGGGCGAATATGCGGTCAGCAGACTGGATCTCAATAGGCTGTCGACGCTGGATCCGGTAGAGACCGGCGGAGCAATGCGTTTTGCGCTCCGGTATAATCCGCACAATATCACAATCGGGGGAAAAAATTTCGGCGACCTTTCATTGTCGTTTACGGAACACTTTGTCGATAAGGACTTTGTCTCTGCAGACCGCATAAACGAAGTGGAATATGACCGAAAATGGAATATAACGTCGGCCGATTCTGCGAACGAAGAAATGCGCGAGTTTTCAATGATCTATAACCCGGCAAAAACAGTTCAAACCGGCTTTACGTACGGTTCGCTCGATCGCGCCGGAGTGGAACACTCGACACGGGAATCGGCGAATCTGTCCATGCAGGATTCCTCACTTCCGGTGATGCAGTACCAAATCGAAAATATTAATTCCTCCTCTGCATCGTCTTCGGATCAGTCTTCATGGATCCGACAGAAAGGATCGATGGAGTACGAGCGGTATGGAGTAATGCCCGGGATTGGGTTTGAGGCCGAACGGGAAATAATTCAGTCTGGCGGTTCCGACTCATTACAGCCGGGAAGTTTCGATTTCCTCGAAGTATCGCCGAAGCTTGCTTTTCCACGGATCGGAAGAATGTCTGTTTCGGCTGAGTATCAAATCCGATCGGAGGATAGCGCCGCTGCCGGTTCTTTGGATCGTGCCTTTACATCGCTCACGCAGTTGTATACATGGCAGCTGCACGAATGGAATACCCTGAGCAGCGACCTGACACTCTCGCTCCATAGAACCGATTTTACCCAAGAATTTAAGCAACGGGGCAATGCCGATGATGACGTAATTCTTGTCCGTTCACAATCGCGGTATTCGCCTTTTGAACACGGACTTGAAACCGATTGGTACTATGAATTTTCAAATCAACGATCGGCGCGGCTGGAACGGGTTTTTGTCCGCGTGCCGAAAGGAACCGGGAATTATATCTACCTCGGGGATCTTAACAACAATGGTATTGCCGATGAAGACGAGTTCCAGAAAGTCCTTTATGACGGCGATTATACGGCTACATACATTCAAAGCGATACGCTCTATCCGGTCTCGAGCCTGAAAGCAAGTACCCGCTGGAGATTTACGCCTTCGCGGATAATGGGAAAGCCGTCGACCGCATTCGAAAAAATGCTGCAGGCGATAACAACGGAAACATACCTTCGTGTTGATGAAAAAAACAGCAGTCCGGACAGCAAGCAAATCTATCTTCTCGATTTCAGCCGATTTCTCGATCCTGCCGCCACGATTGCAGGGTCGAATCAGATTCTGCAGGATGTATTCCTCTTTGAAGGCAAAAAAGATCTTTCGTTCCGTTTCCGGTTTAATATGCAAAACGGACTGACCCAATATGTCTCCGGAGTCGAGGAAAGTCATTTAATAGAAAGATCTGTGCGTATGCAGTCACAATTGATTCCCGAAATCGGGAATCAGACGGATTTTATCAACAAAACGGATCAAATGACCGCCGCTTCCTATTCATCGGACGAAAGAAATCTGCTTTCGAACGGGATTCAATCCGATTTTTCATACCGGCCTGAACGGAACATTGAAGTAGGATTCGTTCTCAGTGGATCTGAAATTACCGACCGGCTCCATGCGCGCAACTGGATTGCAGATCTTGACGGGCAGGAAGTCCGGATCGTTTTTTCACTTCCGACGGCCGGTCAAATAAAATTCGATATTCAAAGGCAGGAAGCTGCCCTGACAAATGTGCCGGCAGATTCTTTGACTTCGCTTCCCTTTGAATTCACGGAAGGAAGGGTTGTCGGAAGAACGTATCTGTGGACTGCAGCGTTCGACTATCATATCGCCGCAAATTTTCAGCTTTCGCTGAATTATGACGGAAGGAAAGAAGGAGATCACCAGATCGTGCACACGTTCCGGGCGGAGGCACGGGCATTTTTTTGAGTGAAAAAGAGAAAATATAATAAATTCGCAAGGATACGCGAAATTCTCTTGCCTTTCGTTGACCTTTTCATTAATTTTTTTAAACCTTAATTTTAGAATCCTCGTTGTATCGATCAAAGTTGAAGCGGTGCTATGCCGCAGCGCGGAGTATTTTGAAAGCCCGGCGAAGAAGGAGCGATCCAAAAAATATAGAATGAAAAAAATATATTATACTTCATTCAACTCTAAAATCGGAACAATCCACGTAGCGTCAACAGAACGCGGTGTCTGTAAGATTGCCATTCCGGCCCAGACCAAAAAAGAATTCCTGCTCTGGATGAACCGTCACACTAACGGCGCCGATTTGATCGAATCGGCAGCGAGAAACCGCCAGGTTATGGACGAATTGAACAGATACTTTGAACGCCGGCTGGTTAAGTTTCACAGCGGTCTGGATCCTATCGGAACAGAATTCCAGCTTATGGTTTGGAAGGAATTGAAACGTATTCATTACGGATCGACGATCTCGTATAAAGACCTTGCGAAACGCATCGGAAAGCCGGGAGCTTTCCAGGCCGTGGGGCGTGCTAACGGATCGAATCCCCTGCCGATCGTTATACCGTGTCATCGGGTAATCGGCAGCGATAAAAAATTGATCGGCTACGCCGCCGGATTAAAAACAAAGGAATTTCTTCTCCGCCTCGAAGGAGCTATTCCGGCATAAAGCTGTATTCTAAATCCTAAATTCTGACTCCTGTCTCTTAAATTCTATATTCTGCATTTGCCCTCGCAGTAATTATTCCTTATCATAATAAGCGTAGATATTAAAAAAAACGTTCCAATCAAAAACTCCGGTTTTCATATTCTCCGAAATGTTGCTCCTTAGGGATCGTTTTTACCGTATCATTTTTTAAAAAGTTCTAATTGCGTGCGAATGAAGTTTCTTCAAGATCTTAATCCGATTCAGCAGGATGCTGTAAAAGCTGCAAACGGTCCGGTTATGATTATTGCCGGAGCCGGAAGCGGAAAAACACGTGTCCTGACTTATCGCATTGCTTACCTGATGGCCTGTGGTGTGCCGGCACATCAGATTCTTGCCCTGACCTTTACCAATAAAGCTGCAAAGGAGATGAAAAAGAGAATTGCCGCGCTTGTCGGAGAGGATGCCGGCAATCTCTGGATGGGAACGTTCCATTCGATGTTTGCCCGTGTATTGCGCAAGGAATGCGTGCATTTGAAATTTACTCCTGCGTTTACTATTTACGACTCGGACGATTCACTCAGTGTCATCAAAAAGGTGATGGATCGGTTGAATATATCGGTTCAGCAATTGAGCCCTCAGGCGGTCCGCTCGCGCATCAGCAGTGCGAAGAACCAATATCTTTCACCGGATCAGGCGGGAGCTCTCGCCGCCGATTTTATTTCGGAAAAAGTTTCTGCTATTTATACAGAATATCAAAAGACTCTGCAGCAGAGCAATGCGATGGATTTTGACGATCTGCTTATGAAACCGATCGAACTGTTCGAGAAAAAGAAGGATGTGCTGGAAAAATATCAGCACCGTTTCAAGTTTATTCTTGTCGACGAGTTCCAGGATACCAACAAAGCCCAATATCGGGTCATACGGATGCTCGGGGAGCCGCAGAATAATATCGCCGTGGTGGGTGACGATGCGCAGAGTATTTATTCGTTCCGGGGCGCCGATATCCGCAATATTCTGGATTTTGAAAAAGATTATCCTGAATGCTCGATCTTCCGGCTGGAACAAAATTACCGGTCGACCAAATCGATCATCGGCATTGCGGACTGCTTGATCCGGTTCAATAAAAAGCAACTGAAGAAAAATCTCTGGACGTCGAATCCGCAGGGGGAACCGGTGACCGTGATGCGGTGCTCGGACGACCGTGAAGAAGGGGCGACCATTGTCCGTGCTCTTCATCTGGAAAGCCACAAACGGAAGCTCGACTTAAAAGATTTTGCGGTTCTCTACCGCACCAATGCACAGTCCCGGACAATTGAAGATGCTCTGCGGAAAAACGCCATTCCGTATGAAATTGTCGGAGGTATCCGGTTCTACGAGCGAAAGGAAATTAAAGATGTACTTGCGTATTTCCGTCTCATTTCCAATCAGAACGATGAGGAAAGCCTGCTGCGTATTATTAATTATCCGGCGCGCGGAATAGGCGATACTTCGATCGAGCGCATGCAGCAGCATGCAGCAAAAAATAAGACACCGTTGTTCGACATCCTTGCTGCGGTCGATGATGCAGAGAATCTAACTGAACGTGCAAAATCCAGCATCAAGCAATTCAAAGCGTTTATCGAAAAGTACAGCGCGCTGCGGAAGCAAATGTCCATGAGCGAATGGACCCGTTCTTTGGTCGACGAACTCGGCATCCTGCCCATGTATAAAGAAGAACGAACGGCAGAGGCAATGAGCCGGTGGGAAAATGTTCACGAACTTCTTTCTGCCATATCGGAATTCAGCCATGAACGGCCGGAATCGACACTGGAGCAATTTCTCGAGGAGGTATCGCTCGTTTCCGATATTGATAAATGGGAAGGCGAGCGAAATGCCGTTACCCTGATGACGCTCCATGCAAGCAAAGGATTGGAATTTCCCGTCGTCTTTATCGCCGGACTCGAGGAGGGTCTGCTTCCTTTTTATTCCAGCACTATTGAAACCGGAGATATCGAAGAAGAGCGGCGGCTTTTCTACGTCGGGATCACGCGGGCGGAGCAAAAGCTTTACATAACGCATACGGAACTCCGCTATCGCTACGGCGAAGTCGCGTATCCGGGGGAATCCAGATTCCTCTCCGAGCTTGGGGGGAAAAATATCGAACGCGTGATTATGGGCAAGCCAAAACGCGCTTCTGCCGAATCCTTGTTTGCTTCCGATAATGTCCGTCCGCCTGCTCTGAAATCGATGCAGGCACGTAAAAGTGAAGAACATCAATTTAACGATACGATGCCAGATTATGAATCGGAATCTCAGGTGCAGTTCGAGATAAAGAAGGGTTCCATCGTTCAGCATGAAATGTTCGGGCGGGGACGTGTTGCCGAAGTCCAGGGCCGAGGAGATGCCCAGAAAGTCGTCGTGCAGTTCGACCGCGTCGGCATAAAAAGCCTCGTCGTTAAATACGCCAACTTGCGGCCGGTTTAGCGCGCTTCTTTTAGATGCAACGTTTTTCCCCAGCTTCAATCCTAATAATTTTCTCAAACATATCTATTCAACCCAAAAGAAGACACCCTCAGCTCCGACACCTTTCCAAGGTGTGTGAGCTTAATAGGATATTACACCCGACTGCACATTTCACAATTTTTCCGAACCTGTATCCGAACACTGCTCATGAAAGCTATCTGCCCGGTCAAGGCAATATTTGGATCATCCCTCTTTGGTTAAAAAAAAGGAGTGTGCGAGTGGAAAAACATATACTTTTGTTTTTGTCACAAGCCCGCAGTGAATTTACGATGCGCTTTTATCAATTTTACGACAAGCTTTTGGTGTTTTTACGACACGATTATTGTGAAAATAACTACGAACTGCATATTGACTTTATTCCATAATTATTCTACTATCCTGCATTACTTTACTTTACTTTAATAAACCAACAACTCTTTCATATTTTTTCGTGCTAATTTCTATGGAGTCTTCATAGAACGAGGGATAATCTTAAAACTTAAGATAATAGAGATCTATTTATGAAAAAATATTTACCGTTTATTCTCTCTGTGCTTCTTGTATTTACCAACACGGATTGTAAACATAATCCCGTAACACCTCCGGAGGATACTCCAGGACGACGTGATTATACATGGACTGCAGATACGCTTAAAGTGAACAATGGCGATTTATTTTATATGTCCAGTTTGTGGGGCAGCAGCCCAACGGATATTTGGGCCGTTGGCTATGGAAGTTCTTCACTTGTTTCATTATGGCATTATGATGGAGTAAGTTGGAGTAGAAACACTTCCGGACTTTCACATAATTTGCAGTGCATATATGGACTTGCACAAAACGCTGTATGGGCATGTGATGCGCCGGGCAATGGAGTTTATTACTATAATGGACAGCAATGGTCGAATATCTATTATTATAATGGTTCTGGGACATATCTTTATTTAAATAATGTATGGGGAGATGCCTACAATAATATCTTTGCCGTTGGTGGCATTGATACGATTGCTAATGGAAATTATAAAGGCGCCATAATGCATTTTGATGGAAGCACTTGGAGTTTTATGTCATTACCTGATTATCGTGTCGACTTTGCAAGCATGCGTCGGGCGTCAAGTGCAAGTAATAAATATTGCCTAATGGCGACACGGTTTGAAAGTTTTGGGGACACGGATAAAATATTCGAGTATGATGGAAATGTTATAAAAGAATTTTATAGTGGGCAATTGAAAGCGAGTGTGAATGCAATGGAAGATAATGCCTATGTCTGCATTGGACAAATTATTTATAAGTACCAAAACGATCAATTGTCAACATGGAAAGNNACGAAGTGAAATAGATTTCTTTACAGTAGGATCGAACGGACTGACACATTATAACGGAACCGATTTAGTAACTCTCTATCCGACTAATCTCTTTATTAATGACGTTTTCGTCTTTCAACAAGATATATTCATTCTTTGTAATAATAAAATTATAATTCACGGAAAACTGCAATAGGTGAAAGGGAGTAAGACTTTCGTAGTCTGTCAAATAAATAATAAAAGCGATGGTGTAACGAGCACCATCGCTCATATCGGAATGCCCGTAAAGGCTGGTCACCTTTTTCGATCGTAAGATCGAGGAGCTATTCCTTTTTTAGTATAACACTTTTTTTGAGAGGGAGAAAGCAATGAAAATTTCCGGTGGTGGTGCATTATGAAAAATGAAGGGGTAAAGACCGCTTATTTTTACTTTATCGGATTAGTTTTGAGTTTGGGCATATTAATTCATCCTGTTGATGCCGATACGATCAAAGACGAAAGGGTTTCTGCTGTTAAACAAAAACATAAATTCTGTCGTATCGAATCCGTCGTTAATGTCCCGATAAGTAATGATTCCGTAAAAATATGCCCTTATTTTACCCGCATTAATCCTTTCAATCGTGGAATCGCTAAGCCCGTGAACGGTTATAGACATGGGGAATGCTTCGTTAGGGGACATAGGAGCGGGTACACTAAAAGAAACTTGAGGGCGTTGAACGCTATAAAGGAATACGCCGCATCCCAAGCGGAGACTTTCTGCCGGAGTTTTTCCGAAGTTTTTTATGGGGACATTAAGCTCGTATCCATTGAAAACACCGCTAATGTAAATGTGTTTATTGGTGACGGGAGGCGATTCAATCCCCACCCATGCTCTATTTTCAATTCGGGAATTATCGGCGGCAAGTTTTATACTTCGCTGGGTCAGCATATTAGAGGTATCGGTTTTATCAAGAGACTCTCTGGTTTGAACACTTTGANNATTATAACTCGAAAAAGCGATAACCGCGAACGTCCCTATACTGACAAGGGCGACTATAAACTGAGATACCTCTGCGGTTTTTCTCCAATTACATGCGATCTTTTCTTTTTCATGGGTTGGCTGTGTAGCTGTTTGGGGGCTGGCTTCCTGTTTTTGGTTATTTTCTATAAACAAATCTGGCGGCGACTCATCTTTTTCTCTATTGCGATATTGTTTTTTTTTCTTTCTCAATGGCTTCTTAATCCAAACCTTATTTTCCGATAAGGTTCTTATATATTAATCGTCCAGAACAATTATTTAACATTAATGACAATCTTTGATTGTCTCGAATATGCCTAAAATTAAATTATAATTCAAACCATCCCGCCCCGTCAAGATTTTCCGCTCTTGTGTTGTAGAATCCCTAAAAATGCCATAAATTAGCCTTACTCCGATTCATCGCAGATAGGGAAGTCTTTTCTATGAACGAACAAGATCAAAAAATTAAAAACNNTTAAAAAAGCCCTTGAAAATCTATGTGATATTATAGAAAAGGAAAAAGATAGTGTTTCAATAAAAGAGTATGTCGAATATATAGAAAAAGGCCTTTTATTCATGGCCAAAAATTGGTTAGAGGATGGATATGAAAAGGCAAAGGTTGAATATGCAAAAGAATTGATATGGAAAGATTTAACACAATATATGAAACGAGATGAAAAATTCAGGGGTAAAAGAGTAAAAAAATCAAGAATGAAAATGTATGAGGAAATTAAAAAGAAATACGAGGAATTGAACGCTGAGGGTGCAAACGTGGGATATGTTACTGCCGCCAATATAGTTGCTAAAAAATATGATCACTCATCCGAAAAACTCTACCAATCTTTCAAAAAGTGGCAAAATAGACAAAGTGCAAAACCTAAATAAATTGGACTTTACGTAAAGTCCAATCCTTTTGGACATCCGCAAAGTCCAACTTCTCTGAACATCCGCAAAATGCATTTATTTTAGACATCCGCATAATCCATTTTTTTCATATTAACTTGCATACAATAAAAAGCCCGCCGTCGGTGGCAATCGAAGCGGGCGCAATAAACAAAAACCAAGTTAATATGAAAGGTACAGGTGTATGAGTTACATGCTAAAAATAATACTCTACCGCCACAAATACGTGGCACAATATATGCAAGAATAATAACGAAGCCGTAAAGTGCTTTCGACACTAAACGGCTTCTTANNCAACGAACCTTTCCAAATATCGTTCATCGCGGGTTCAATGTCAAGACCCAAAACATAAAGGAAAGCGCGATGAATACTCTCCCTCTCGATAAAAAAATCCAAGTCTTAAACGCACTTGTCGAAGGTTCCTCCGTTTGTAGCGTTGTACGCATGACCGGAGTAAACAAAAGAACCGTCCTGCGTATCTTATGCGAAGCCGGAGAACGAGCGCAAGAGATTTTAGACCGTGAAATCGTGAACTTAAATTGCAAGTTTGTGCAGATGGATGAAATCTGGAGCTATGTACAGAAGAAACAAAAGCAATGCACAGACGAAGAAAAGGCATACGGCAAGGTAGGCGATCAATACGTATTTGTTGCGATGGATTCAGATTCTAAACTTGTCATTTCCTCACTTACAGGGAAAAGAAGCTTAGAGAATGCTAAAACGATCATAAAGGATTTACAGTTCAGGGTGTCTAATCGTTTTCAGCTCTCTACAGACGCATTTGGAGCATACAACGAAGCCGTTGACAGTGTTTTCGGTAATGATATTGACTATGGGCAGATTCACAAGAATTATGCAGAGGAGTTCAAGGCAGAGAAAAGATACAGTCCGGCAACGATTGTATCGACTTCTCTCAAAATAATATTAGGTGAACCATTGAAAAACAGAATTAGTACAAGTCACATTGAAAGACAGAATTTAACAATGAGAATGAACATGCGAAGATTCACAAGATTAACCCTCGGATTCAGTAAGAAGTTAGAGAACCACAAGGCCGCCATTGCCCTGCATTTCTTCCACTACAATTTCATGCGGATTCATCAAAGCCTTAGAGTCACTCCCGCAATGCAAGCGGGAATCTCTAATCATATCTGGAATTGGTCTGAATTCTTAGGTATGCAGAAAAGAGAGCAAAAAGCGGCGTAACAAGCAATCAATTACCCTTCAATTTGATTGCTTGTTAGAATATTGCGGAAGTTTTATGTCTTTGAAATTAGGAATGGGCTTTAATATCCTTTTATTTACCCTTTTCATGTAATCAATTATAATAAAGCCAATGGGTTTCCGTGTTTTTATGTCTATTTTTATAGCTATCCCACCGCCCACCTCTTCCGATAAGGCGGACTTGGGCTTACCAATATTTGCATAAAGAACATCGTTGATTTTATCGTACGAAAAATTCAACTTCATATATCTA
>PMML01000047.1 GCA_003162695.1 Ignavibacteriota bacterium
GAGTTAATATCGACAACTTTCAAACCCTGGAGCAATTGACCAGCGAAGTTTACACTTCCGCTTACAGTCGTCAGAGTTTTTGGAGTTGTACTTTTTGTTAATACGATCAACGGAAGCGTTTTTATATCGCCGGGGTTGATAGTAACTTTAACGGTATCTGGATTATACACCGATGCTAAATCCCAAACAACCAGAGATGCCGTATATTGAGCTGTCAATTGAAATGGAATAGTAAAACTTCCGGTTAAATCAGTAGTATATATTGTCGGGCTTAGCGAGTTTATATCGGAAACCTTTACACCGATGAGAGCCTGGCCGCCCGAACTTACCGTNNTGGTAAAACTTCCGGTCGAATCCGTATAATAGACTGCAGGAGTTGCCGAATTTACATCGACCACTTTCATGCCCGGAAGCAGTTGAGCGCCGAAACTTACGACACCCGATATGGTTGTGGTTACTTTAGGCTTTTTGGTTAATACGATCGTTGGAAGTGTCTTTGTATCGCCCGGATTAAGAGTAACGGAAACCGTGTCATTATTATACACTAACGCCGGATCCGTTATGATCAGAGATGCCGTATATTGAGCCGTTAGTTTGAGTGAAATAGTAAAGGTTCCGGTTGTATCTGTAAAATACGCGGTTTGATTTGCCGAATTAGCATCGACGACCTTGATACCGGGAAGTGCTTGATTGTTAAACGTTACGGTTCCGACAATGGTCGCCGCCGTTGATCCTGAAGCGACTTCTGTCGGCGCTTCCTGGCAGGAATAAAGAATGATCATCCCTGCTATCACACTGAGAAAAAGCACGATTTGCATTTTTATATTGTGCTTTACGGTCCAAAATGCCCGATTAAAATACAAGCTGCTTTTCATGATATGCTTTTTCATATTAAACTCCCCGGTCTAAAAGACCGGTTAAAATTATTTTTTCGTTATTTTAACGTAGTTCTGCTATTTAAATCTTTTCTTATTTCCCCGAGTTTTTCCTTGATAACATCCTGTTGTTTTGATAAAGACGCTGCCCGTTCTTCTAATGTCGGGACGAAATCAGCTTTCAAAAGGACGATCAATTCCTTCCGCGTCGAGGTATTCGAATTATAGCCGAAGATATACCGCAAACCGAATACCCACCATGGCAAATCTTTGAGAATCGGTATACCTTCACGCACGATCGTAACATCGTTATCGTACAAACCGCCTATATAGCTTTCTTCATGATCAAGCAGGGTCAGGCGTCCCGATGTTAATGTTTTATTGATAATAGTGCTGACGTCTCCTACGGTTACCGCGCTGCGCTCTACGTGGTAATCGAGATCAATAAATTCCATTTCTCCCGCTTTGATAACGTGTGGTGTGACCGAAAGAATTGTGCCGCTTGGATAGAATTTTTCCACCGTATTTCCGGAAAAATCTTTTTCTCTGACGGAAAAGTCCTGCCCGATTTGAATATTCGCCGTGCTTCCCGATCGAACCGTTACTTCCGGACGCGCGATAATTTCGCCGATCTGTTCGTTTTGGAAAATCGACAATGCAGCGTTGATATCGACGGATAATCCGGTCGGCGCCGCGGTTGCTCCGAAGAGGGGTGTGCCGGTCGAACTACCACCTGCAGAGACCGTATTTGTCGCGCTCACTGTGCTTGCAGAAGTGGCATTGATCGTCGATACTCCTGCAGGCGTTACAAGGTTGGCTCCGGTGAACGCAACACCGAGATTTGCATTATTTCCACGGAAAAAACTCCAGCTTATTCCGATCTGATCGGCTTTCGATCTATCGATCTCAAAGAAAACCGAGGAGATTGTAACCTCGCGCAATTGACTGACAAGTTGGCCGGAATCGATAGGGGCCGGAAATGCTGCCGGAAGAGCCAGATGCTGAACCGAAGCCTGCGGAGACTCCTGCTGACCCGGCTGCGAATTTTTATTACCCTGATTATTGACCGAAAGATCTCCGGAAGAAGGTTTATTCAAATCTGCCAGCGATATGATTTCCATATATTCGGGATTATCGTTATACCACAGCTGGTTGGTACGCAGGATAAGTTCAAACGCATCCTTCCAATACATCGATTCGATGTTAATGCCTATTCCCGTTTCTTTATCCCGCATGGGTGAACGGTCTATAATAATTTTATTCGACAGCTTTTTTGACAATTCCGATAGAGCCTGCATGGCACGGGAATAGGGCAGATCGGATTTGAACGATACCAGTTCAGCAGCTGAAGCCCCTTCCTTGCCGGTCTGTGCCGCACGAATGATCGCTTGATCAGACTGAGCAAAAAGCTGCATCGAAAAAACTATGCAACCGATGAGAAGAACAATAGATTTGCCCATAAAATACCTCGTTACTTTACTTTCTTGTCGAATTTAATCCGCTTATTAAGTTTCCGAACGATCCCGCCCTCGTCGAGTGTATATTCCACAGAACTTGTTGCCGGATCGATCGCAGTGACGCTTCCGCGCCATACTTTGTCGCCGACATGAAGTATCAGCAGTTCGCTGTTAGCCAGAACAAATGCTTTCCCATGTAAAACGGCTTTGACATCGGAATTATCCGCATCAATTTCACCTTCCGGCGGTGCTGTGGCCATTACCTGTGAAACCATAGGCTTGCATGGATTATATATAGAGGGAATCATTGTGAGTGTCTTTGCTGCGAGCGATGTGCCCAACTCCGGAATATTGTTTACAAAGTACGCCTGCAGGTCCATCTGAAACGTCACACTTTGAATGGTTTCTTTTGTCAATTCATCGATCGTCTCATGGGTATCGATGTTCATCGACGAAATCTTATAGAGCCGCCTTCCGTTTTCGAGGAAGTAGACAAATCTAAAAAGATCTTCGAATGTCGATTCTCCCGACGTTAATTTGTAGACGTTGTACCCCCAGCGGTCTTTGTTTTCTCCGCCGGTAAATTTCATATCGAACTTAATATTACCCGACTGATCCATCCCATTGCTCATGTAACTGTACGTTTGCGAAGATGCATCCGTGAGCGGAATTTCTTTGCTGCGCGAATCGTACCGCCGCTTGACATCCTGATATTTTTCAGTCAGCTGCTGTACTTCTTCCGTTAATCCCGGAAGATCTTCGAGCTGGCGATTTATCTCGATCGTTTTTTTATTGATGACCTTGATCTGCCTGGGCTGCCATATATTATGGATAAGGAATCCAAGCACGATAACGACAATACATACGCACGCAAGATAGATCGTATTTTTAACTTTAAAGGTCACGAATCATCTCTCTTCTTAATGTTGGTCGTATTTATCGATCTTCTCAATGAGAATATCGAATTCGTAAAGGACTTTGCTGCGAACCGTTACTGTCCGAACTTCTTTCAACGTGGCTTTCTCAAAGACGCCGGCCAGACGGGGAATGCGCGATTTGTAAATAGCTCTTCCCGAAATCATAATCGATCCGGGAACCGAATTATCAGGCTTGATGCTGTAGATCCAAATAGAATTTAAATCCTCCACGCTGTTGGCGATATAATGAAGTATGCGGCTCCAACGATCGCTTCCCGGCGCCAGTTCATCGTACACCGTCGTGGCATCGCTGTAACGGTTGATATCGGAGGTCAGCGCATCTTTTCTTTGACGGAAGACATCCAGCTCCGTCAAGCGCCCCTGCAGCCTCTTTGATTCTTCATTGGCCCTGTGAATTTCCGTCTCGCGGTTGGAAATGGCTGTCCAATAATAAACAATGGCAACAATGATAAGTAGCGCGACAAGAGCTCCGTGCCATGCAATGGCGAGTACTCGCTGTCCCTCTATGATTCTCTGAGGAAGAAGATTAATATCGTAGAAGCTGGGATTCTTCGGGTCGAGTGTCTTCCATGCTGTCAGAATTGGAATTGCATATTCGGAGACAATTTCTCCCGAAGCTCCCTCGAATTCATCCAGCTCTATCGTCGGTGCTTTCAGGTATTCCACCTGAGCGCTTGAAAATTGCGGCGCAAGAGAGTCTAAAAGGTTGACCTTGTGACTTTCTCCGATGAGCAGAATCCGATCGATGCGCGTCAGAGCTATATTATCCTGTTCCAGAAGAATGCGGCTGTATAATGTATTTTCAATATTGGGAGACCCGAAACCTTCGCTGATGATCGGAGCAAAATGGAGATAGTTCTCGCCTTGCATAAAAATCAGGCGGCTGAAATCATAACCGACGTAGACGATAACGCTTACTTCTTCTTCCTGCAATTCATATTGGGAGCGAACAATTTCCAGCAGCGCCACATCGGAACTTTCCACCAACTTAACGGTCGGAACTCTGCCCCCCATAAAAGGCTTCAACTCCGACAGAAGGTTGTAGATATGAACCCCGTCCTCGCGTATGAGAGTCAACAAACCGTCGGTTGAGGTCGGAATTGTTCCCACAGCATCGATCGATGGTATGTACGTGCGCGATGTTTTAAGATCGTTGAGTATGCGTTTCTTGAGCTTTTCGCCTTTGAGGCCGTAATTGCTTTCGATTTCCTGATACGTTATAGCCGGCTCGGAAATAGCATAGGAGAGGGTGTATTTTCTGGAAGATCCGAGATCACTCAGCAGGCCGAGAAGAACGGAAGAATTGGTCGTTCCATCCGTATCGCCTGCCATGTTTATATTCTGTGTCGAGAAAGCATCCGTAATGGAAAGATCACTCAGGCCGCTCTCATCGGCAGCCATTGCATTCTTTTCTTCAAGTTTTTTTTGAAGTGCAACGGTTTTGCAATCACGGAGAATTGTTCTTCCGCCTTTGATCGACATACGGACGTACTTGAGTTCCAGTCCATCTACAAATACAGCTACCGCAGTTTTACCGTCACTTGATCGAATAGGCATTTTTATCGAAGTCCGTTCTTTCTGCTAATCAGTCTGCTGAATCTGGAGCAATTGCTGCAGCCGTCGTTTGTTGTTCGAATAGTTTATGGCGTTTTCGAGTGAAATCTTTTTTTGCACGTAGAGCCGTTTAAGATCCTGTTCCAAAGTTGTCATGCCGTGTTCGAAACCTTCATTCAGCATCTGATAAATTTCACTTGTATTATTGTTTTTAATCGCTGCACGAACGCTCGGAGTACCTAATAATATTTCTTTTGCAAGAACACGTTTGCCGTCGAAGCTCGGCACCAGTTTCTGCGAAATTACACACCGCAGTGTGTCGGCCAATCGAAATCGAACACGCTCCTGTTCAATGGGAGGCGTTTCTCCGATAATCCTGTCGATGCTTTCTACAGCAGATCCGGTATGAAGAGTCGAAAACACTTTATGTCCGGAGTCTGTAATTTCCAAAGCCGTCATAATCGTCTCAGGGTCGCGCAATTCTCCGAGCATAATAATATCCGGATCCTGGCGGAGAGCCTGTATAGCTCCATCCCTGAAGGATAGCACATCGCGCCCGACTTCTCTGTGACGCAGGATACATTTATCCGACCTGTGAACATATTCAATAGGCGAGGCGATGATGACAATGTGACCTTCCACGGTGTGGTTGTTTGCATCGATGATAGAATCCAGAGTCGAACTTTTTCCGGATCCGGTAATTCCGGTAACCAGGCAAAGGCCTTCCTTCGTATGCGCGAGGCTCAAAACCTTCGTCACATTGGCGTGAAGCTCCAGTGTCTTGTATGGACGGATGACATTGTTGATCGCCCGCATATTCATAGCAAGCTGATCCAGATCAAAGTATGCATTGGCCCGGAAGCGGTGGAATTCATCTCCCGCTCCGTAGAGCATGTGCGAAAAATCCAGGCTTCGATTTTCAAAAAGGAAAGAACGCTGCCGTTCTCCTAAAATATTCTGGATAAGAATATTTGTTTCATCGGACGAATAGGTCCCCAGCGACGGATCCGGTTTCTTCGATCCGAAGATACGATACCAAATGCATCCCTGGGATCCGAATCCTCCGATATCGATGTCCGATGCGCCGATCGAGAGCATTCTCGTTAATAAATAATCCGAGAGCGTTTGCAGTTTCGCCTTGACGGTCTCATCGGTTCTCGATATCATATCACTGATGAACATCTGCCGTTCCAATCCCTGAACGGTCGATGAAATTCCATCGGCGATGACTTTGAGGATTTTTTGAGCTTCAAGAACGGCTTTCGGATGGTCATCCGGTGCGGTAATCGAAGGAGTATTATTATTTGGAATGGATTGGTTTTGAGCCGTCATACTTTCTTACTTAATCGTTCGCATCGTTCCTATGCACAATAAGCTCAAGAAACACTAATGATTTGGATAAATTATAATGAACTACAACACAAAAAGCAAATCACTTCAAGAAGAAAATTCAAAAAATTCCATAGATCCAATAAATTCGGTGGCTTATCGCCTTATCAAATTCTTCAATCGTTAAAGAAAATCATCAAAAATAACCGAATATCAATTCTGTTTACGTTTTTACCCTAATCTTCCTCAGTTGTCGTCGACACCACTTCTTCTAACGTCGTAGTGCCCTCCATCATGCGTTCCATTCCGGAACGGCGTAATGTCCACATACCGTCTTTTGTAGCTTGTTCACGAATGGCATTTTCATCCACTTTTTCTCCCGCATTCAAGATAATGTTTTTAATAGCCTTGGAGAAATAAAGCGCTTCATGAATGGCAGCTCTCCCTTTATATCCTCCATTACATTTTTCGCATCCGATCGCCTTGTAAAATGTATGATTTCTCGTCTCTTCTTCAGAAAATCCAAATTTCAATAAATGTTCAAGTTCATCGTTATCCAGCGGTTGTTTACATAGTTTGCAAAGTGTCCGGATAAGCCGCTGCGCTACAATAATATTAATCGCATAGGCCAGCAGGAATGGTTCTACTCCCATTTTATACAAACGGGCAATTGCACTCGGCGCATCGTTTGTGTGCAGCGTGGAAAAGACAAGATGTCCTGTGTTCGCCATTTTAATAGCAGTTTCCGCCGTTATTTTATCGCGCATTTCGCCGACCAGCACGATATCCGGGTCGTGACGAAGTATGCCGCGAATTGCCTCCTCAAATCCCATTTTCGGCCCGATCTTCAGCTGGCGGGCGCCTTTGATGATATATTCGACCGGCTCTTCGATTGTCAGTACGTTTACTGTAGGATCGATGACCTGATAAAGTGCTGCGATAAGCGTTGTAGATTTCCCCGATCCTGTCGGTCCTGTGAGGATAATTATTCCCTGCGGCCTGTTGATGGCCTTGTAAAAAAATGCCCGGGCCGGCCCTTGCAGACCGAGCTTTTCCAAATCCGTTATAACCTTTCGGTCGTCAAGAACACGAATGACGATGCTTTCAAACTTATGCTTAAACTCCGTGGTAACAATCGGCATAATAGAAACACGAAACCTCAGCTGGTGCCCGTCGATGACACGTTGAATAAATCCATCCTGCGTCATTTCCCGTTCGAACCGGTCGACGTTTTTTGTTCTGTCTTTGACAACAGCCATCACCGCTTCGGGAGTTGTATTTTCCTGGCAATGCCAGACCTGAAGGTTTCCGTCGACGCGGAACAGAAAATTGGTTCGATTGCCTTCAGCCGCAACGACGTGAACGTCGCTTACGCCCCGGCGTACGGCTTCGACAAGACAACCTTCGAAAAGATTGACAAGCGCGCTTTTGCTTATTTCCGCTTCAAGAGCTTGTTCGTCTACATTTTCATCATCGGTGCCGCCGGCATCGTCGACCGTAATTCTATTATCTTCCAGCAGCTTGAGAAATTCATTTTGGGCGGGGGCAACACGCTCCATGAGCATCTGCAAATCTTTAAGGCGAACGTAGCAGATTTCATATTTTTTAACGTTGAAGCTTCGTGCAACCAGCGGCAGATTGCGGTCGGTCGGATCTGCGGCAATAATGATCAGCTTATCGGTCTGACGTTCATCGAATTTTAACGGAAGCACTTTCGACTGCGTCATCATCTCCCGCTGCTGATCGCTGAGCTGATCTATAATTTTTTTAATGAATGCAATTCTTGTATCGTCTATTTTCTCATCGGCAAGAAAAACTTCACGAAAAGCATATAGATTTGCGACTTCACGAAAAACCGCGTCATGATCGGCTCCAAATTCAGTGACAAGAATTTGACCGAGATTTTTGCGGTTCTTCTTGTTTTCCTCGGAATCTTTCATCTTAAGAGACTTTTCCAGCGTCTCAAAATCGATGATTCCTTTTTTTAGAAGTGTATAACCGATTTTATCAGTTATATCTATTTCCGGCATATCCTCTTCCTTATCGCTAAAAGGTTGCCCTATCGAAGAAATATTCCGACAGGCATGATCATATGCGGTGATTCCACCTTGACCGTTGCCGTTTCCGAAGAGACCAGTGTCAACGCCGTCAAAACGATCATAATGACCATATTGACGGACAACGATATTGCTTCGACGGCATTTTTAAGTTTATAAGAAGTTTCTTTCTCATAATATTCCGCCAATTGGAGCGCAGTCGTTTTAACCGTTCCGGTTTCCGCTCCGGAATTAAATCTCGAAATTGCAGTCCTTGTAAATACGCCTGATGCTTCAAATGCTTCCGTCAAACCGCGGCCGCGTTCCAGCATCATAGGTATGGCGACCGTTTTAATTTGATGCTCCATATAACGATTACCGCAAGCTTCCGCTGCCATGCGAATAATTTCTATATTTTCTCCGGAGCCGCTGTACAACGCATAGAAAACCCTGCAGAATATCTCGATCGCCATTTTATGAAATAATGGACCAAGAACAGGAATTTTAATCATATACTTATCCATGTAAAACTGTCCTCGTTCGGTCTTGATATACATATAAAAGCCGATCAGAGGACCTACGGTCAATATCGTCAGAACCGTTACATTTGCCATAAGCCAATTGCTGAATTTGAGCGTCGCTGATGTCATCGGAGGAAGCTTGATGTGAAACTTTACGAACATCTCCGCGGTCTTGGGGAATATATATGCGACATAAAAAAGGACTGCAAGAAAAAGCACGAACAATGTAATTAAGGGAGTTACGAGCGCGCTTTTAAGACTGCGCTTGAATTCCGCATTTCGTTCCAAAAACTTTGCCGTGCTTTCATAGATTTCCACCATATTGCCGCTCTTGGATGCCAGCCCGAGCATATTTGCTGCAAACTTTCCGAACACGGTTGTCTGTTTTTGAAAAACCTTTTCGCTGTCTTTTCCCTGTTTGAGCTCCGTGTTAATTTCTTTCACTGCTTCGCGCAGCGTGGAATTTGTAATATCGTTGATAAGAAGCTGCATCACCTCGTTAAACGGCAATTTCTGCCGCATCAAGTCGGTGCTGACACGGACAAACGTGATAATATCCGTTGCAGGCGCAGCTCTTTGTTTTGTGCCGAATAATTTCCTTCGGACATAAAGAACTTTGAAGCCCATTTTTTCAAGCGCAGTACGGACTTCAGAGGCAGTAAAAGCTTTTTGTTCCCCGTCGATGGGTTTGTCCGTACCCTTCTGCACCCGGTAAATATAAGCGACACGCTCATGAATGTCGGTGATTTTAAACTTCTTGTCCCGTCCTAATTCATGCGCTCTTTTTTTTGCGACGCTTTTCGTATCGGCAGTAATGGAACCTGACACTACTTTCCCCGAAAGAGTTACTCCTTCAATACGATACTCAGGCATATAAAGACCTTCTTTTTGAAGAAACAGTATTGTCAACTATATACGATAATACACTTTTTCATTTTCTGTGTCAAGAAAAGCATGTATTTATTTTTTTCCTTTTCCCGCCTCCGGTGTGCCGCATCACACATGCACCGGTTTTCGCCTGATACAGGTCAATCAAGCAACGGCATGGGGCACTTAATCCCCCGCTCACTCTGCGGGCATCCATAGCGGTCCAACAAAAAGAGGCGAATCGATAAATTCGCCTCCTGAGGAAATTGAGCTTGAAATGTTTTTCTAATTCCAGACACGAATCGGCAGAACGACCATGGAAAGACCGAGAAACTGAAGCCGGTTTTGAATCGCATTAGCAGTTTCGCTGTGCAGGATGCGCTGATACCATTTTTCCTTTTGAAAGACCAGTTTTGCCGAGAAAAAGACAGACTGTCTATATTGCCTGGATAATTCTACGCATATTTTTTCCGCCTCGACCACCGGCTCCGTCCCTATAGTCATTTTTGACGCCGCCGGAAAACCGAGACCGTTGGCCAGTTTTACGTACTGAAGCAAATCAGACTGTACTTTTTCTTCCATCTTCTCCACTTCCGCTGCACCTTTGAAGTTTCCCGAATCGAGAACGGCAACCGAAACAAAAACAACTTGTTTAAAATATCCTGGGAACTGTTTTATAATTGTCAGCAATGAGTGAATGCCGAGACCGCCATAGCTTTGAACGAGCAAGACTGCCGTCGGCTTGCTTTCATCGATGGTTCCGCACGATGCAGCCGCCGATTCATCCACTGGCAGGCCGGTAAGAATATCTTCCAGGGAACGTAGTTTTTTGAGAACCGTCTGATAGTGGCGGCGGATAAGAATGCACAGCATGATTAAAGCCGTCGTAATTACAATAGTGAGCCACGCTCCCATCTGAAATTTTTCGATAAGGACAATCGTTAAAATTGACAAGCAAAGAATAAGGCCGGTTATATGCACAGGCAAGGATTTTTTCCATTCCGGATATTTCTTCCGCTCCGTTATCCAGAAGCGTACCATTCCGATCTCAGTCAGCGAGAAAGTAATAAACACGTTGATGGAATACATAGTCACCAGCGCATCGATATTGCCTCCGGTATAAAAGAGTGTTGCCATAGAGGCTGCACCGATAATGACAATGCCATAATACATCGTCAGGCGGTCCGATAAAAAGCTTAAACGATGGGGCAGCCACCGGTCATTCGCCATGTTTGCCATAACACGCGGACCATCCAGAAAACCTGTTTGGGCTGCAACGAAAAGAAGCGCGGCTTCCGAAATCAATGTCAGCACAATAAACCACGGGCCGATATTTAATCGCTCAATCATCACGGCATTAAGCGTTTTTCCAGGCTCCTCTGTAACACCGAGCAATAAATAAAGCAAAAGAATCGAACCGGCTGTAATAGCAAGCGAAACTGCCATATAGACCATGGTACGTTTCGCAGTCGCTACACGCGGTTCGCGCATCATCTGAATTCCATTCGATACGGCTTCGATACCCGTATACGTTCCTGCACCGCGTGAATATGCCCTTGCAAATATGAAAAACATTCCGAGCATGCCGAGAGTGGAAACATCATGATGCAGATTCAAGGAAGCAGCGGCGGTTATGCGCGGAATATCCTGGATATGATTAATAAGAGCCGCTATGAGAACAGTTATATGAGTACACAGGAATAATAAAAAAATCGGCACAAGAACCGTAATCGACTCTTTAACGCCTCGTAAATTCAATATAATGAGGAGAAGAATTGCAATCGCTTCCGTTGGAACTTTCCACGAAATCCATGCCATCGGCAGAAAGCTGAATATTTGATCGGCACCGGACGCGATGGAAACGGTGATTGTCAGGATGTAGTCGACAAGCAGCGCGCATCCGGATACCACACCGAATGACGGTCCAAGTAATTTCGTCGCCACGACGTATCCGCCGCCGCCGCTCGGAAAATGTTCGATAATCCGGCTATAGGCATAGGAAATAATAAAAACCGTCAATGCAGTAGCAAGAGCCAAAAGAACCGCCATTTCCGGATGCTGCAGAAGTGAACGAAATGCTTCATCCGGACCATAGGCAGAAGAACTTAACCCGTCGGCACCAAGGCCGACCCATGCAAGAAAGGCAATGAGAGAAATTTTATGAAAGAGCTTAGGATCGTGAATATCGCGCGGTTTGCCGATAAGTACTTCTTTAATGTTCTTCAACTACATACCTTTCTATAGTACAACACATTTTTGAGGTTCATCCGGGTTTAAAATTGCAGTTCCGGATCGCTCTCGTTCTCTCCTAAACAGCGCTGCACCTTATAAACGCATCAATTTATCAGATTCAGCCTGTATTTTTACGGAAATACGGCTGCTTTACCTACAAAATGTAAAGAACTTGTTTAAAAAACAAATAAGCGTATTCCGCTTGTTCTGCGGATTTCGAAGATTTGTTCATCCCATTTTCAGCAAAAAAACCATCTTCCGGAATTCTTTCAGGTCGCCGGCTGNNATTTATGCCGATCTTCACTTATTGCAATCCCGGCTGATGATTCATTGAAATGAGGTTCAAAATTTTTTGCTCGTTTTTTTCGCTCTCTCTCAGCCGAAAATATGTAAGCACAAATGCATCAAGGTGCTTGCCTCATTCCTTTCCCCCGCAGGAGAAAAAGACTAATGGGAAGAGAATCATCATGAAACAATGTCTCAAGGCATTCGTCTTTTCGGAAAAGGCATCATGTTCGCCCTATGGTCCGAAAGGAATTTTTAAATCATGGGTTGGAAAACATTTGATGTCAAAATCAGTGAGATCCTTCTCCCCGTGTGTCGCGTCCCATCAGATCGAGAGTCGCCTGCCGGGCGTTCTTGTCCTCGAAGAGAACTTTATAAACTTCTTCTGCCATAGGCATGTCGATATCATTCTTTTTTGCCAATTGATGCACTGATTTTGCTGTCGGGACTCCCTCTGCGACCATTTTCATTTCGCTCAAAACGTCGTTGACCGCCCTTCCTTTGCCGATTTCTTCCCCGACATATCGGTTGCGGCTGTGCCGGCTCATGCATGTGACAATCAGGTCCCCCACACCGGAGAGTCCGGCGAAGGTCACCGGAAGTGCGCCCATTTTTGCACCCAGCCGTGTTATTTCGAAAATACCGCGTGTCATGATGGCGGCCTTTGTATTGTCCCCGAAACCGGCGCCGTCGCTCAATCCCGCGGCGACTGCTATTACGTTTTTAACCGCACCGCCGAGTTCTACTCCGCGGAGATCTTCGTTTACGTACACCCTGAAATAGTCGGTAATAAATGCATCCTGAACGACACGGGCAATTTTCGATTTAAATGCTGCCGCAACAACCATGGTTGGGATTTTAATACTCACCTCCTCTGCATGGCTTGGCCCGGAAAGGACGGCGAGATTTTCTTTTCTTTCATGCATCAGGACATCGAGCAGAACCTCGGACATTGTCATGAGCGAACCGTTTTCGATTCCCTTTGCAACATTGCATATAATAGTATCGGTTAAATCGAGGTGAGAAATTCGCTGAAGAACTGAACGGAGGAACTGAGAAGGCACGGCAGCTACTATCATATCGCGCCGGATGCATGATTCTTCAATATCGGTCGAGATAGAAAGTTCTTGGGGAAGTTTGATCCCGGGGAGGAATTGACATTCGTGTTTTTCGCGCAGCCATTCCGCTTCTTCAGCGCTGAATGTCCATAAATTGACATCGTGATGATTATCAAGCAATACGAGCGCGAGAGTTGTGCCCCAGCTTCCGGCACCAAGAACGGTCACTTTCATTGTTGAATTGCCTGCATCTATCGGTTTAAAAACTATTATTCTTTGGAATCGGCAGTCGATTGAGCAGCTTCGGTTTTTCCTTTTAAGCTGGTAATTTTCTTCTCGCTGCCCTGAATCAGCCGTTTAATATTCTCGCGATGTGAATAGAGAAGAAAAACAGCAATTCCCAGACTGAAAAAAACGAGCGTTTTATAGCTATGAATTTCGTCCGAAAGAATATTATACCGGATGATGAGGGTTAATGGGAAAGCAATAGAAGCCATGATCGAACCGAGCGAGACATAGTGAAAAGCGAAAAAAAATATTAAAAATACAAGCACGGAAACAATGAATTCAGTCGGAGCTATTCCCAGCAGCATGCCGGCAGCTGTAGCAATTCCTTTGCCGCCTTTAAAACCGGCAAACACGGTCCACACATGGCCTATAATAGCAGCTCCGCCGCAAATCATTTGAATGATCGTTAAATCGTCGAACGGCGTATGATTGTAAAAAGGAAGCGTCGGATCCCAAAACAAGCGCGATATTACGGATGTGGCAATCAATCCTTTTGCCAGATCGACCGCCATAACGAATAATCCGGATTTCCAGCCCAGAACTCGAAAAACATTCGTTCCTCCGGCGTTGCCGCTTCCCTGAGTACGAATATCAAATCCATGCCGCCACTTTGAAAAAATAATGGCAGTGGGAATAGATCCTATGATATAACTCAATAGAACAACGATCGCGAGATTCACCATATATCTTTCCTTTTCACAAACAAAAACAAAACTGCATCTGATATAATATGAACTTCACGGGCAAAAAGCAAGCTATATCAGCCCTTTCGACTGCCAGCGCTCAAGAATCAATTTGCCGAGTTCAAGGTCTTCCGGCGTCGTAATCTTGATGTTATCGTAGCTTCCTTCGACAATACGTGCTTTAATGCCCAGCCGCTCGACGAGCGCCGCTTCATCGGTAGAAGAAAATCTATCCTTTCGGGCATTTTCAAAAGCCCGAAGCAGGACGGAAGCCCGAAATGCCTGCGGCGTTTGAATAAGCCAGAGTGCGGTCCGGTCCAGGGTACTGTCGAAGAATCCGCCTCCGGCCGAACGCCTTACCGTATCTTTCGGCTGCACCGCCAGTACCGCAGCATCATGTTCCTTGCACATCTTCACAAGATGGGAAATACGTTTCTGTTCGATAAACGGACGTACACCGTCATGAATAAGAACAATATCGCTGTCCCTCAAATCGAGGCACAGCAAAACATTGGCGACCGAATCCTGACGTTTTGCACCTCCGGCAATCACCTTGCTGACTTTATGCAAACGGAACTGCGAGAGGATTTTTTCCATCTCGACAATCGATGATTCCGGAACCGCAACAGCTATCTCATCGACGTCGGGACATCGTTCGAACCTCTGCAGCGTATGGATGAGAATCGGTTTATGCTGAAGCGGAAGAAATTGTTTTTTGATATCTCCGCCGATTCGCGTTCCGGATCCCGCAGCGGGAATTACAGCATAAACTTTAGATCGTATTCGTTTCATAGTATAATAAACCAGAGGGAGCGAAGCGCAATGCCCGGCTCCCCTTCCAAAAAGAACAGTTTCCGCTTACACGATAAGCATAACATCGCCGTAACTATAGAAGCGATAGCCGTCCTTAATGGCCTTCTTGTAGGCATGGGTCATAAAATCATGTCCTGCAAAAGCGCTCACAAGCATAAGGAGCGTCGATTCCGGCAGATGAAAATTGGTAAGAAGTCTGTCGGTTACTTTAAAATCGTACGGAGGAAAAATAAATTTATCCGTCCAGCCTTTGGCCGGTTTCAAATGGCCGTCTGCAGTTACACTCGATTCCAGCGCCCGGCATGTGCTCGTTCCGACGACATACACATTCTTTTTTGCATCGATGGTCTTATTGACCGTCGTGACCGTATCGATCGGTATTTCAAAATATTCGGAATCCATCTTATGTTTTGTCAGATCTTCGACTTCAACAGAACGAAATGTTCCTATGCCGATGTGAAGAATCACGGGAACAATTTTCACTCCTTTGGCTTCGAGTTTTTTGAGAAGAGCTTTTGTAAAGTGCAGCCCGGCAGTCGGGGCTGCTACTGCTCCCACCGTTTTTGCATAGACGGTTTGATAACTTTCCTTATCCTTCTCCGTTGCATCCCGCTTGATGTACGGCGGCAGCGGTGTCAGTCCGATACGATCGATAATCTTGAAAAAATCTCCTTTATGATTGAACCGTACCGTCCTTCCGCGCGAAGTCGTATTATCGATCACTTCGCACCAGAGTTTTCCGTCGTCGAAATAGATTTTGTTGCCGATTCGAACTTTTCGCGCCGGATCGACAATGACATCCCAGATATTTTCTTCCGCATTCAGTTCGCGCAGGAGAAACACCTCAATCTTTGCGTTTGTTTTTTCCTTTTTCCCGAGAAGCCGCGCCTGAAAAACTTTTGTCTCGTTCACAACTAAACAGTCGCCTCGCTGGAAAAAACTAGCGATTTCATAAAACTTCCGATCGTCGATCGTTTGGCCGGCCCGGTTCATTACCATCATCCGTGAATGATCACGCGGATTCGCCGGTGTCTTCGCGACAAGATTGCGTGGAAGCGGATATTTGAAATCGGAGAGCTTCATGCTCATATCCTTTCGTTAATGAAGAAAAGAGATGGAGGCGGTGCTTCGCAGAACCGCCTCCCGTTAATTAATAAACGCGCAGATTATTTCTTTTTTCGCGTTGTTTTCTTTGCAGCAGCCTTCTTTGCTTCGGCTTTATCTTCCAGAACTGCTTGTGCTGCAGCCAGCCGGGCAATCGGAACACGGAACGGTGAGCAGCTCACATAGTTCATGCCGGCCCGATAGCAAAATTTGACGCTCTTCGATTCGCCGCCATGCTCTCCGCAAATTCCGACTTTCAGGTTCTTGCGTGTGGAGCGGCCCTTTTCAATCGCCATCTTGACGAGCGCACCGACACCGCTTTGATCCAGTGACTGGAACGGATCGTCGCTGAAAATTGCTTTGCCGCCGTCTTTTTCGCTCTTGACATAGTCCGGCAGGAATCGGCCTGCATCGTCGCGCGACAACCCCAGGGTCATCTGCGTCAGGTCGTTTGTGCCGCAGGAGAAGAACTCCGCATACTCGGCAATTTTATCGGCCAGAAGCGCTGCGCGTGGAATTTCGATCATCGTGCCGACAAGATATTTCAATTTACCTTTGAGTCCGGCATGTTCGATCAACGAATCGGCAATGCCGCGCGTCTGCAATTCCAGGATTCTGAATTCCTTCGGATCGATGGTGAGCGGAATCATAATTTCCGGCTCAACCTTGATTCCCTTTTTTGCGCAATTGATCGCCGCTTCGATAATGGCGGTCACCTGCATATCCAGAATTTCGGGATACGTAATGCACAGACGGCAGCCCCGATGACCGAGCATCGGGTTGCTTTCGTGCAGCTGTTCGCAGCGGTGGCGAATTTTTTCGGGACTCAATCCCGTAACTGCCGACAGCTTATTGACGCCTGCATCGTCTTTAGGCGTGAATTCATGAAGCGGCGGATCGATTAAACGAATCGTTACCGGCTTGCCGTTCATCGCTTCAAAAATGCCTTCAAAGTCCGCACGCTGGAAGGGAAGCAGTTTCGCAAGCGCCTTTTTGCGCGTTTCAAGATTTTCTGCTACGATCATTTCCTGAATGGCCAAACGGCGTTCTTCGGTATCAAAGAACATGTGCTCGGTCCGGCAAAGACCGATGCCTTCTGCGCCCAGCGTTATTGCGTTCTGAGCATCATACGGAGTATCTGCGTTTGTACGAACTTTCATCGTCCGAATTTCATCGCACCATTTCAGCAGCGTGCGGAATTCTTCCGATTGTTCGGGTTTGATCAAGGGTAAACCGCTGATGAACACCTCGCCCGTCGTTCCGTTGAGTGTAATTTCATCTCCTTGTTTGATAACCTTTCCGCCGACCTTCATCTGCTTTGTATTGTAGTCGATGTCCAGAGCTTCACATCCGACGATACAGCATTTGCCCCATCCGCGTGCAACGACGGCTGCATGACTTGTTTTTCCGCCTGTCGCAGTCAGAATACCCTGTGCGGCATGCATACCGCCGACATCTTCCGGGGAAGTTTCTTTTCGAATCAGAATTACCTTCTTGCCCGCTTTTTCCATAACCTCCGCTTCAGCGGCAGTGAACACCGCTTTGCCTACGGCGGCGCCCGGAACGGCATCGATGCCTTTGGCCAGATAGAGTTCTTTCAATTTCTGTGCACCGACTGCCTTGATATCGATTACCGGATAAAATACTCCTTCGATCTGCTCCGGTGTAATGCGTGATACCGCCTGTTCTTTGGTGATCAGTTTTTCATTCACCATATCGACGGCCATCTTGAAAGCCGCAGACGGCAATCGCTTGCCGGTTCGGCACTGCAGCATATAGAGTTTTTCGTCTTCAATCGTGAACTCGAGATCCTGCATTTCTTTATAATACGACTCGAGTTGTTTCCGTACTTTTGTCAGCTGCTTATATGCAACCGGAAGACGATCCTGCAGTTCGATCAGTTTCATCGGTGTACGAATTCCTGCAACGACATCTTCGCCCTGCGCATTAATAAGGCAGTCGCCGTAGAAAATATTTTCACCGCTGTTCGGGTCTCGTGTAAAGCATACACCCGTTCCGGAATTATCGCCCTTATTTCCGAATACCATTTGAACGACATTCACCGCTGTCCCGATCAGGTCTGTAATCTTTTCCACCCGGCGGTACGTAACGGCTTTATCCGCTTCCCAGCTGTTAAAGACTGCCATGACGGCGCCCCAAAGCTGCTTCAATGGATCCTGCGGGAAAGGTTCGCCTTTTTTCTCCTGATAAAACGCCTTGAAACGATTGCAAAGTTCTTTTAATTGCTCTGCAGGAATTTCCGGATCCGTCTTGACACCAAGATTATGCTTCACCTGATGCAGCATTTCTTCCATCGGTTCTTTGGAAAGTCCCATGGCTGTCGTGCTGTACATTTGAATAAAGCGGCGATAGCTGTCGTACGCAAAACGGGGATTGTTCGTTTTTTTGGCAAGGCCTTCCACGGATCGATCATTGAGACCGAGATTGAGAATGGTTTCAAGCATACCGGGCATCGAACGCGCAGCACCGGACCGTACGGAAACCAGAAGCGGATCTTTCGAATCGCCCAGCTTTTTACCGGTCGATTTTTCGAGCTTCTTCAATGCGATAAGAACTTCCTGCTCGAGGCCTTTGGGAAGCTTGCGGCCGATCCTGTAATATTCCGCGCATGTTTGAATTGTGATTGTGAATCCGGCCGGCACGGGAAGACCTATCGAGGTCATCTCCATAAGTCCTACGCCTTTGCCGCCGAGAACTTCTTTCGAAAGTTCGGCACCTTTTGCCTCGGCTTTGCGTGCGCCGAAGAAATATACATGTTTATTGTTTGCCATATCGAGTGAATCCTTTCAGTTGTCAGTTGTGAATTATTTGTTCTTTTTATAAATGTTTGCTTCGCGTAAAAACAAACGTGCTATTTTTTCCGATAACAAATTTTGCGGGACTCTTTCCGGATGCCATTGTGTCAATAAAAGAAACGGCATTCCGTCTTTCAGCGACCATTCCGACGCTTCCGGAACTCCATCGTGCGAGACGGCTGTGATCATCAGCCCCCGTCCGAGCCGGTCGATCGATTGGTGGTGGTACGAATTGACATTGCTTTCAGCAACACTCGTCAAAGCAGACATGAGCGTCAATGGAACGAAAGAAACAGGATGTTCTTTCATTTCATTCTCCGGAGCATCATGGTCTTCAAAGCGCGAAGAAACGAGATCCGTCACGAGCGAACCGCCGAGATAGACATTCATAAGCTGCATGCCCCGGCATATCCCGAGAAGAGGCAAGTCGATATCAAGAGCACGGTCAAGAAGCCCGAACTCAAAACTATCCCGGCGCGTATCGACTCCCTTCGCCTTTGCCAGATCGTCCTGTTTATGGTACAAACAGGGATCGACATCGCCTCCNNATCTCCGTTTAATGTATCGGTAATTCCTATCTTCATATCCTATCCAATGCGCTGCATTAAAGAATCTATAATCTCGTTTCCAAATAAAATGCGCTGTTCTATTTCAACTATTAGAACCGGCAGGTTTATGGCGGAAAACATTCCGGAATGTCCGCGCAATCGCATAAAATCTTTTTCGGTTGTCAGAAACAGATCCACCCTCCGCCCGGCCGGATTTTCCATAATGGCATGCACATCATGTTCGTTATACCAATGGTGATCCGGAAAAACTTTGTAATCCAGTATAACAATGCCTAATTCTTGAACCGTTCGTTCAAACGACTTCGGATTTCCGATGCCGGAAAAAAGAACGGCTTTTTTCTGTACGACCGAACGCCGCTCGATCTCTTTTCCTGTTGCTGCATCGCGAAGAGCACTGACGCTTATCTGTAAGCCGACGACAGGCTTTCGAAAACCTGCGATAACGCCTTGGGCTCGTTCGAATTCTTCCTTTCCCGTGCAGCTGGAAATTGCAATCAGGTCAGCCCTGCGCAAAGATGCCAGCGGTTCCCGCCTATTGCCGGCCGGAAGCAGGAGATCGCCCTTGAGGAGTTCTTCAGCCGTTGCAACCGCAATATTCGAGATCCGGCCCAACGAGCGATGCTGAAAGCCATCGTCCAGCAGTATCACTTCCGCACCGAGATCGATCGCTTTTTGAGCGCCCCTCACCCTCAGTGTATCCGCAATCACGATGATTCCGGGAAATTTTTGAGCAATCTGCGACGGCTCATCGCCGGCGTGCTCTGCCTGAGCACGTATGCCTGTTCCATCGCTCACGACAACCTGACCTGAAGATTTTCTTTTGTAACCGCGGCTCACAACTGCAACCTTGCGGCTTTCCGAGAAACGTCGAATCAGCATTTCCACAAACGGAGTTTTACCCGATCCGCCTGATGAGATATTGCCCACAGAAACAACCGGCACACCGACATACAATGTCCGGAATATTTTTATATCAAAGAACCAATTGCGAAACGTTACTCCGATCCAATAAATAAAGGAGAACGGCAACAGGAGTTTTCGCATCTTCTTAAACCTTGTTCAACGTCAAAATAGCCCTTGCCGCCCGTTCCGATGCTCCGGGTTTGCCGAGTTTTCCCCGGACGCCGGAAAGCTTCGACCGCATATCGGCAAGCGCCGCGGCATTTCCCAGCATGGCAAGAACTTCACGCGCTAATAAACGAGCCGAAGCGCTGCGCTGAATAAATTCAGGCGCTATCCTTTCCCCGGCAACGATATTCACAAGACCGATATTCTTTAC
>PMML01000013.1 GCA_003162695.1 Ignavibacteriota bacterium
ACTGTTCAATATTTTCTTTTTCATTATTATGAGTTAAGCCTATAAAAGTATTTTCTAAAGATAATCCAATTGTTTTGCATACTTCAGGGTAAGCTACTTTTGAAAAACCTAATCTTTCTAATGCATAATGAATGCATTGATAAACACCTTGTGAAGAATCAGCTAATGTATAATCAAAATCAAAAATTACAGCTTTGTACATTATGTATCTCTTTTAGGTTGTGGGAATTCACCGCTTCTGTCCAAATGCATATTCATATCTCTTTATTTGTGGGATTCATCTTTCCGAATCTCCCGTTNNCGACCTTCACGGCGTCGTTCACGCCGAGGCACGCAACCATGGCATAAACAAATATCGCGAGCGTCTGCCACCAGGGCAATGGCAAAAGTCCCGGGAGACCTACGAACGTCAGGATGGTGCCCGTGAGCGCATCGGCTGCGAGGGCAAACAAAAAAGTATTGCTGGGCAGCGTCGCCCAGAACCAGTGGCGTTCTCGAGCAGACACGATGGAGAATACGGCAAAGTAAAGCAGCATAAGAAAGCTGAAGGTGTAGAGGGCATTGTTGTTGGTTGCTAAGCCAAAATGCGACCAACCGATCCATAATAGCAGGAGCGTTTCAGCAACCATCGCGACACCAAGCACCACGGATACTGCGATGAAGCCGCCGATGTTCCATGTTTCCGGTTTTTTGGATGGCCGAACGTGGTCGGTGGCAAGGGAGATCTTTGCGAAGTCCGTCATAAAAACCAGCAGGAGCATCGCAAAGGCGGAGACAACGAATTTACCAGTCACAACGAAAGCGATTGCCACGAAAGCAGCTTTCAATATTGTCCGGCTGATCTTGTTGATGATCCATGTCAGAATGCGTTGGTAAATAGTCCGTCCCTGCTCGACCAGCGCCACGATGTTCGTCAACCCCGGTTCGGTAAGGACAACGCTCGCGGCACCTTTGGCGACATCAGTCGCACTGCTGACGGCTATACCGACTTCAGCTTGGCGCAACGCAGGCGCATCGTTGACGCCATCGCCAGTCATGCCGGTCACGTGTCCCGCGGCTTGCAGATGCTGTACAACTATGTACTTGTCCTCCGGATACACCTCAGCGTAACCATCGGCATCCGCCAACAAGTCAACTGCTTCGTTACCAGCTTTTGCGCTCGTGGCTTTTAGATCTGCCACGCGTCGGATGTTGGGCAATCCAACTCCACGTGCGATTTCACTCGCGACTGCTAACGCATCGCCGGTGAGCATTTTTACCGGAACACCCAAGTCCCTGAGTTCTGCGATAAGTTGTTTGGCATCCGGCCGGAGTGGATCATAGAGCGTCACCAATCCGAGCAATGCGCAGGTACCTGTCTCGGGGCCGCGCGCCACCGCCAGCGTCCGATATCCCTTCAGTGCCGATTCACTGACCCGCGCTTCTAATGCTTCGATTGCGGGAGGCTGAAGTCTACATGCCTCGGCGACGGTTCGCACGGCGCCTTTCATCACACGCAGCCGCTGTCCATTCTGTTCGATCACGGATTCTGTCCGCCGATTTTTCGCATCGAACGGTGCGAAGGATACGGTTGTAACACTGGGAATGTTATCGAAAATGTGCCGCTCCTTTGCCGCGGCTAAAAACGCGAGGTCAATTGGATCTTGATTGGCCTCTTGAGAAGCGAGTGCGCCAGCGAACAATACATCGGCTTCCTTCGCATGTTCCAGCGGAATTACGCTAGTGATAGCCAGTTGGTTCATGGTAATAGTACCTGTCTTGTCCACGCAGAGCACGTCCATTGTTGCGGCATCCTCTGCGGCGCTGAGGCGCGTTACCAACACACCTCGTTTTGCTAGCTCCTTCGACCCGACGGCCATGCTGACTGTGAACATAACAGGAAGAGCGACCGGCACCGCGCTCATCAACAGAATGAGCATGAGCGGAATCATCTCCAGAAGCGGCGCGCCATGGATCAGAGACAACACGATCACCACGGCTAACAGCGCACCAACGATGACAAAGAGCCAGCGGACGACCTTCGCAACCACAGCTTCGATATGGAGTTTCGGTCGCGCTTGCTGCACAAGTTCGGTGGTACGGCCAAAGTAGGTCTTTGCCCCGGTCAGCATGACCACGCCGTTGCCTTCGCCGCGGCGAACGACGGACCCCGACGAGAGTACGTCACCGGAAGCTTTGTCCACATCCTTCGACTCACCAGTGAGAGCTGACTGGTCAACGCTCAATTCTCCGGTGAGGAGTTTCACATCCGCTGGAATAATGTCACCGGGACGCACGCGGACGATGTCACCCGGAACCAATTCTCGGGCGGGAATAACATGCCAGTTTGCATCTCGCAGCACTCTCGCACTGACCTGCAATCTTCGCCGCAGCGTTTCGACGACGCCAGCGGCTCGGTGCTCTTGCATGAAGCTCAACACGGCATTGACAACCAACAGTGCGCCCACCACAACGAGATCCGAGTATTTTCCGAGCACCGCCGACAGCACCATAATCAATTCGAGCATCCACGCCGACAGGCCCCAGAACTTGCCGAGAAACATGATGACCGGATGCCCTTTTTTTTCAGCCACTTCGTTATAGCCGTTCTCCTTCCGGCGGACGTCCACCTCTGTATGCGTGAGTCCCGTGTCGGGATTCACATGGAGTGCGGTGAGCGTGTAGGGAACCGATGCAGA
Source organism: Ignavibacteriota bacterium (assembly GCA_003162695.1). Classification (GTDB taxonomy): domain Bacteria; phylum Bacteroidota; class Ignavibacteria; order UBA10030; family UBA10030; genus Fen-1254. Next base: position 2,679 of record PMML01000013.1, read on the forward strand.
AGCGATGTCAGGGGGCTTGGCGTTTTCTGGCTTTGATGGCGTCGGCTCAGCTTCGGATTTATTTTTTGGCTTTTGCATAGTTACTATTCTCGGTGGCTCTGACCGGATTCAGTCATGTTTGCCTGCTTTGCACAGACCCTATAATTAGACTAAAAACCTTCGCTATTTATTGTTCCCAAACTAAACCTGCATATCCTTGAACAACTTTTCCACCCAGTTTGTTCTGCATCAAAGCAACCGCTTCATCACCGGTGCAATGGCAGGGAATGATTGTATCGACGTTCCATTCCTGTAATGCTTGACAGGTCGCTTCCAGACGCAGGTGTGATGCATGCGCAAGATGAAAGCCTCCGATAATAGCAGAAATCTTTTTTTGTCCGCTGACTCGACGGACGTGATTTACAGTATTGATTAATCCCGAATGACAACAGCCGGTGATGATGACAAGTCCCCGATCACTCTGAATCCATAGAGCCATATCATCTTCAAGAGTATCCGGACGTGTTCCTTCGGGATCAAGATAAAACGGTCCACTTGTATTCTCTAATAGATGCGACTGAGGAATAGGTCCTGACAATCCGATGTTGGGATGAATCTTCTCCGAATGAGCAATACAGTAGGATTGATTTGCAGGCAAGCTGAGAATTGCTGACTTTGCCATTTGGGGCATTGAAATGTCTTTTGGCACCGTACCATCCCGTATAACGTATCGAGTATGAACTACATGAGAATGGTAATATATTTTAATAACTGGGTTATGTTTTAATACATGCACGATGGCGCCAGTGTGATCGTAGTGTCCGTGACTGAGAATCAGTGCTTCAGCAAGGGAGAGGTCACATCCAAGTGCGGCGGAGTTATGAATAAGAGCCTCACCCTGACCCGTATCAAACAATATTCTATGACTCGAAACTTCAATCCATGCTGAAAAACCATGTTCCTTTTTCAAACCGGATTGAGCTTTGTTGTCTACCAGGATGCTTATGCCAACCGTATTAATTCCCATGAATGTTCAATCTCCGTAAAAACATTACCCCTCTTCTATAAAAAAAGAATAAAGACTTTTGCGTCTAATAGCAATCCATACTCGAACATGAAATATTCTCTGCTGCTTGACATTTGCAGACAAGGTCGGTATATTAATAATGAGCATTCGCTCATAACGCAATATATAAATATCGAGGGATTTACTGTGGCTCGACCCAAACGATTACGAAGGCTTGCCTTTTCGCCTCCAGCACACTCTTTTCACCCCGCTGACGGAGAACGATGTCTGAATCAGCAGGAACTCGTCGTATTATCGATGGATGAATTTGAATCCCTGCGGCTCGCGGATCTGGAATGTCATTCTCAAGAAGAAGCAGCAAAAAAAATGGGTGTTTCACGCGCTACATTCGGGAGAATTGTTGAGTCCGGAAGATCGAAAGTAGCAAAGGCGCTTGTCTATGGATATCGGTTAGAAATATCTGGCGGTGCATTTATGTTTGGAAGGGGCAAGCATCTACAATGTCCTCGTTGCAGGCGACGGCAGTCGAGAGAGATGGGTGAAAGGGAACACGTGGAATGCAGGCGATGCTGCCAGCCACTGCAAAACAGCGATGAACCGCAACAAGGGACATCGCATCAATCATGAAAATTCACAAAATCAATAATAAGGAGTAGTAAAATGGATTTTAAAAATTCAGCAATTGCAATAGCCACAGATGATGGCACCACAGTGAGTTCGCATTTTGGCCGTGCTCGTTTTTATGAAGTACTGAATTTCTCTGATGGAAAAGTAACCAAAAGGGAACGACGTGAAAAAGCCGGTCATCATTCCTTCGGAGCGGCAGAAGGGGAGCATACACATCATGACGATGGACAGCACAACCATGAAGAACATGAGCAACGACATCAAACAATGGTGTCGCCTGTTCTGGATTGTAAGGCAGTGATTGTTCGCGGGATGGGACAAGGTGCTGTCGAACATCTGCGCCGATCGAATCTTCTCCCTGTTCTCACAGGACTTCATACGATTGAAGAAGTTATTGAAGCGGTAGCATCTGGATCACTGGATAGCGATCCGAATCGCATTCATCAGCACCGCGGTTAGTACTAAAATGGAATATGAAAATATACGGTACGAGTTGCACTATAAGCCGATCAACCATTCATTTAAGGCATAAAAACTATGTTTGTTCCTAAACAAGTGTTTTTCACGAAAGGCGTTGGCCGTCATAAAGATTACTTACAGTCATTTGAACTAGCGCTTCGTGATGCAGGTGTAGAAAAATGCAACCTCGTAACAGTTTCCAGCATTCTTCCACCAGGGTGTCGCAGGATTTCTGTCTCTGATGGATTAAAAAATATTTCGGCAGGTGAAATTACCTTCGTTGTCATGGCACGCAACGCAACCAACGAACCCAATCGTCTCATTGCATCTTCTATTGGTGCAGCGGTTCCGACGGAAGCAAGTCAATACGGATACCTTTCTGAGCATCATCCGGTTGGCGAAACTGACGAAAAATGCGGTGAATATGCAGAAGATTTGGCTGCTACTATGTTAGCATCGACTCTCGGCGTAGAGTTTGATTATAACACAGCGTGGGATGAACGGGAAAAAATTTTCAAGATGTCTGGGAAAATAGTCAGAACATTTAACGTTACTCAATCTGCTGAAGGTGATAAAGAGGGTAAGTGGACTTCTGTCGTAGCTATGGCAGTTTTACTCCAGTAAATTCAGGAGCGCAGAAAACATGAAAGATGACGACGATACAGTATTCCATAGCACATGCTTCGCATGTGGTACAGAAAATGATTTCGGTTTGCACCTACAATTCAAAGATGATACAAATGGCTGCAGCTGTGACGTTTCGATTCCTCCACATTTTCAAAGCTATGAAGGCGTTGTCCATGGAGGCATTGTTGCCACTATGCTCGATGCTGCAATGGTACATAGTCTCCGAGGAAAGAGTAATGATGCTCCTGTGACCTGCCGGCTTGAGGTTCGATACCTTTGTGCAGTTCCTCCCGGTGAGAATATAACGGTTAGGGCTTGTAGGAAAGGCAAAAGAGGCAGAATCATGCTTGCAGATGCAGAACTGCTAAGTTCCGGTGTCTGCTTTGCCCGTGCACGCGGTGCATTTACAATTTCAGAAAAATAATTGAAAACAAATGATGGTACACTCTCACTTATTTCGAGATGTCCGCAATGACACAGTTACGAAATAGAATCAAATGCTCATTCTACAATATTATAGAAGCACTCTGCAGGAATCTTGATATTGCAATGCTCAAAAGTCCATGTTTCAAAGGAAAAGCTGTCTTTGGCCCTGTGAAATCACGAAGATTGGGCTATAGTCTCGGCATCAATACTATGAAATGCAAAATGTGCACGTATGATTGCGTCTATTGTCAGGTTGGGCAAACTTCCTGCCGCACAACATGCAGAGAAAGTTGTCTTGGATCATATGAATTATATTGTGTTGTAAGGAAAAAACTTGAACTTCTTCAAGCGCAGAATATTCCCATCGATTATATCACGTTTATGCCTAATGGGGAACCTACGCTAAATGCCAACCTTGCAAAAGATATATCGCTTCTTCGGGAATTCGGTTACAAAATTGCCGTGCTTACAAACTCATCCGTGATATGGAACGACAAGGTACAGGAAGACTTGATGTTTGCAGATTATGTCTCTATAAAAATCGACACCGTGAACGAGGGAACATGGCAGACCATCAATCGGCCTCATTCAAGATTAAGGTTCCAGACAATACTCGATGGGATAGAACGATTTTCAAAATCCTATCAAGGTATTTTGACAACCGAGACTATGCTTGTAAAAGATATAAACGACTCTCTTCAGGAAGTGGAAGCAATAGGCACTTTTCTGAAAAAGATAAAAAGAAACAAATCATACTTTGCTATTCCAACTCGCCCGCCTATCGAATCCTATGCGGTACCTCCAGATTCACATGTGCTATCTCAGATCTCAGATTTTATCACAAACAATATTCTAGATTCTGAAATACTCTTTGCATCCGTAGAAGATATGTTTTACGGTGCAGGCGAAATAGAAAATGAACTTTTGGCAGTACTGTCTGCACAGCCCATGCGAGAAGAAGCTGTAAAGAACTTCATTACAAGCAAAGGCGGGGGAATACATACACTGCGGCCAATGATAGAGAGCGGAGAGATATTACTCATTCCATTTAACGGAAACAGTTTTTATTCAATTGCTCCAAGTTATTCTTAGACACACAAATCATTCATATTCAAGGATTCATAATGGACGAACGAGAAAAACAAAAAGCATTTGAAGAAGAAGCAAAACGAATTTCAAACACAGTGTCAAAAATAAAACACCGCATTGCTGTGTTTAGCGGTAAAGGCGGAGTTGGAAAAACAACTGTCGCTGTCAATCTCGCATACGGATTTCATCTGAAAGGATTCTCGACAGGAATTCTCGATGCAGACATAACTGGCCCCAATGTGCCTAAAATGCTCGGCGTGGATGAGGATCCTATTGTTTTGAACGATTACATGATTCCCTTTGAAAAACATGGTGTAAAAATGATTTCCATGGCCGGTCTATTGAAGAAAGGACAGCCGCTGATCTGGAGAGGGCCAATGCGCTCTAAGGTCATCAATCAGTTTTTAGCCGATGTTGTATGGGAAGAGCTTGATTA
>PMML01000078.1 GCA_003162695.1 Ignavibacteriota bacterium
GGCTTCTTCTATATTTTCCTGAGTACGATGAACAACCTGCCATCGGCGGCGTTCTTCTCTGTTTTTAACATGCCCTTTTACTTCCTGCTTGAAAGTGCACAGGAAAAAGCGTATCTATAAAGCATTAAACGGCATTGTATTGCATACAGACAGAGTTTCCCAATAGACGCCAGAAGTCAGGCTTCGGAACGGATCGGAAAGGAATTATCAATGCAAATTCATGTTTCTCTTCTTGCAGTAATATTCATCCTTTGTTCGGCCGTTTCAGCGGCGCAGCCATCCACACACGATGTCGTCTTTCTCAAAAACGGCGATATCATCAGGGGGAACATTATCGAGATCATGCCGGAAAAGTCGATTAAAATTGAAACGGCAGACGGCAGCATTTTTGTTTATCAAATGTCGGAAATCGACAAGATCAATAAAGAATCCGCACAAGCGGATGAACCGGGAAAAGGGGCATCGTTCAGTCTCTTCGGTGGTCCCGCAGCGGGAACAGGAAACTTTGAAGCTGAAGGAGGAACGACCTTTCCTGCATGGATTAATAACATACTTAATTCCGGCCCTTTGCAAAACCCCGGTTTTCCTGGAACCGGATGTGCACGGGAAGGTGTCGCAGCTGGTCTGCAATTTTGTACAGGCGGAGCGGTCGGCTGGGTCATCAATGCCGTATACGCACGAAACAATCTTTCACACAATCCCGACTGGAGATCTCCGACTTCACAGTCAAGCTACACGACGGTCAGTCTGGAAACCGATAAATGGACGTCACTTCTTGTCTTAACCGGAATAACAATTGGAACAAATAACTCTTCGCCCGTTAATTTCTTTGTTGCACCCCTTGTCGGCGCAATATATGCAACGAGCCCGAACATCACGGCAACGATCTCGGAATCCGGAACGACAAATATAATTAAACTGGAGTCCGCTCCAAGTACAGCTCTGGTGTACGGCGGAGAATTGGAATTTACGTTTTGGAGACATCTGGTTCTGGGAGTTCGATATATATATAGTGAGCCGAAATACGATATCCCGTATACGACAAGCATGGGAACTTCTTCTCAGAGCGGAAGGATTTCCCATACGCAGAGCACATCGCTCATTTTGCCGTATATCGGATTTTCGTTTTAAACTACGCGGACATTCCAAAACACGACCGCTGCAATCAGAGAACGGGCGGCGCAGCAGCAGGATTTTTTACGCAAAACCGCGAGGGGTAAAAGTGCACCCACCCGGCAGCAAAAGCAGCTAAAAGCATAAAAGATGAGTTCGCACCCTCTTTCCTTGCATTTATTCGGGAATTGTCCCAAATTTCATTCATTATGATAGAACGCAGTTTATTCATTCTCTTTTTTCTTTTCTTTCCCGCACGCTTGTTCGCACAGTATGCCGATACCGTTCGCGTGCCGGCCCGGGATGCATTATTTTTAAACGTGCAAATGCCGGCGCAGGATACAACGCAATGGTACGGCCCTAAGCTGCGTTTTGCCGCATGCACATGCCCCGATGCAAAAGCATTCGTTAACGGAAAGCAGCTTAAAGTGTACGCGAGCGGAGCATTTGCCGGACTGCAAAATTATTCATTCGGAACGAATATTTTGCGTCTGACAGTTCGATCCGCAAACGGTGATTCTCTCTGGCATGAATTTGTCATCAACCGTCCGGAACCGATGAAGGATTCGCCGCATGATACACTGGTCATCGATAGTGCCCTCATGCAGCCTTCCGAGGACTTCTGGCTCATGGCGGGAGATATGCTCGAAGTGCGGTTCAAAGGAAGTCCCGGATGGGAAGCGTGGTTTGAAATTCCGGACGTTCAATCCGATATTCCAATGCATGAATTGTCCGTAAAGGAAGCGGACGGATTTACCGGAGTGTATTGCGGGCGCTATTTGATAACGCCGCAGGACGAAGTTCACGACGCGCGGATTATTTTTCATTTGAAAAAAAGTTTCTGGCACAAAGAGCGTGCATATTCAAAAGGAAAAATTTCCATCCTGCCGAAAGAACTTCCCCGTGTCGCAGAGCTCACGGGAAAGAGACCGTTTATCAATGCAAGTCTCGGTACGGACAGGCTTGGCGGTGAGAAACTCGGATTTCTCCAGCCGGGCATACGGCTCATCATTACGGGAAAGCGCGGTTCGCAATATCGCGTTCAGTTGACGCAGACACTGCAGGGATGGCTTCCGGAGGAATTTGCAAAACTTCTTCCGTCCGGCACCCCGCAGCCGCACTCCGCCGCCGGCACTGTTACCGTTACCGGGCATTCCGATTTTGATCTTGTGACTCTGAATCTTGGCGAAAAACTTCCTTATACCAGCGAGCAATTGACGGATCCGAACATTCTTACTGTGGATATATACGGATCCGCTTCCAACACGAACTGGATCGGAAATAATCTTTCTGCAAAAGGAATTAAAAACGTCACATGCAGGCAGATCGCCTCCGATCATTACCGCCTGCTTATTGGGCTCACGCACCCGCATTGGGGGTACGACATCGATTATGCCGGGACAACTATGCGAATCAAAATTCGGAGACCGCCCGTTCTTGTCTCGCGCGATTCCGTGTTTGCCGGACTGAGGATTGCGGTCGATGCCGGTCATGGCGGAGACAGTCATGGTGCGATCGGCGCTACCGGGTCGCTAGAAAAAGATATTACGATTGCCGTCGTACGCCGGCTGGAACAGCTCCTGCGTTCGAAAGGAGCCTCAATTGTACTAACGCGCACAGGGACCGAAGGGCCGGCGATGGGAGATCGGATTGACAGGATCGTCAACTCCAGAGCCGACCTTCTGATAGCCGTGCATTGCAATTCGTGCGGGGATGCATCCGACCCGATTGCAATCCGCGGTACAAGCGCCTATTATAAGTATATCGGATTCAAACCGCTTGCTGATGCGGTTTATGCAAAGATGCTCGAATTGCCGCTGCCGCAGTTCGGCGAGGTCGGGAATTTCAATTTTATGTTGAACTCGCTTACGCAGCTGCCGAACGTTCTTATCGAGACCGCATTTCTCTCCAATCCGGAAGAAGAAATGCTTCTTATGGACGATACATTCCGCGGGCATATTGCGGAACACATCGCTGCCGGAGTCGAGGAATATCTCCGGAATAATGCGGTTATAAAAGAACGTTGAGAGGTTCAACGTGCCTGCCGCACAATGCGGGCAGGCTGCCGTGCTGATGTTCTTTAGTTGTCAGTTACTCTGTTTGTCTGTTTACGGTTTATTGGCCGCCGGTCTATTCCCAATTTGAATTACGTTATCGCGTAACAGCATTTTCAGGACTCCGGCTAGTTCACAGTTTAAGATTCACCGTGTCAATTCAACGCCTCCTGCAGCGAGTATGGCTCGATATTTCTATGCTTTCATTTCTAAAAATTTTTAACCATTCCATATATTGCGCCGGTTGGCAAAAGAGAATATCCGTTCGCATTTTATTATCGGTATTTCTTTTACCGGCCATTTGGGATACTTGTGCTTCGCAGGTTCCATCGAGCGATTCTATCCGGGTTCATTTGGATACGATCGAGGTTGTGCGGCAAAGACCCGACACGTACTCCGCTTCCGGGATTCTTTCGTCACATGACATTCAAACGTCTCCCGGTTCTCTGGGACCTGTTTTCGGGACAAAGAACGTTTCCTACTATTCCTGCGCATTTTCCGAACAAAGTGAAAACTATACGCAAAAGACACCAGTGTACAACACGCTTCCTTTCCTGCCGAATCTCGGAATTCAATACACGTACCGGTGGTAAGAACGAATGTTCATTCGTTCGTAGTTCTTTGTGCGCGGTTCCTGCCTTCCTCGAACAGCTGCATTCAATGGCCTGCAACATACGGCTGCGCCGGTGTTCGTTCGTTTGCAGGTTCCTGAGTTCATTGGTAACTGTTTTTTCCGTACATTGAAATATAGGAATCAAAGAAAATATCAAACATTTTTATACGGGGATTCATCGTATGCCTCATCAAACTCTCTGGAGCGGACGCTTTAAAGAACCGCTGGCGGAAATTGCATTGAATTTTTCCTCTTCCATTGATCTCGATAAACTTCTTTATGCGGAAGATATCGGCGGAAGCATTGCGCACGTGGAAATGCTCGGCGCATGTAAAATCCTTACATCCTCGGAAATGCGCCGGCTTCGAACAGCTCTTAAAAACATTCAAAAAGAAATTGAAACGGGAAAATTTCAGCTGACCGGAGAATTTGAAGATGTCCATTCAGCTATCGAACAGCGCCTGACGCAGAAAGTCGGCCCCCTTGGGGGCAAGCTTCACACCGCCCGGAGCCGCAACGATCAGATCGCTCTCGATGAACGGCTCTTTCTCCGCAGCTCTATCAGGGAAATCAGCAAACTGATTGTCAATCTGCAGCGTGTTCTTCTCTACAAGGCGGAAAAATATTTCGGTGTTCTCATGCCGGGATATACACATACGCAGCGGGCGCAGCCGGTATTGCTTTCCCATCATCTGCTGGCGTACATCTTCATGCTCGAACGCGATTTTGAACGCCTGCAGGACTGCCGCAAACGTTTGAATAAATCTCCTCTCGGCGCTGCGGCGTTTGCCGGTACTTCTTTCCCGATCGACCGGCAGATGGTTGCCGATAAACTGCAATTCGACGGTATCGTTGAAAACAGCATCGATGCAGTGAGCGACCGCGACTTCATTATCGAATTCATTTCCGCCTGCAGCCTGACCATGATGCACCTGAGCCGCTTTGCGGAGGAACTCGTTCTCTGGACGACAAAAGAATTTTCTTTCGCACAAATCAGCGATGCTTATACAACGGGCAGCAGCATCATGCCGCAGAAAAAAAATCCGGACATGGCGGAACTGGTCCGCGGAAAAACCGGACGGCTGTACGGATCGCTGTTCAATATTTTAACGACCATGAAAGCTCTTCCGCTCGCTTACAACCGGGATATGCAGGAAGATAAACAGCCTATGTTCGAAGCCGTCCAGACGACGCGGCAATGTCTTTTCATTTTCGCGCATGTTCTGGTTCATACGGCATTTGCAAAAGAACACCTGAATGAAGAGCTGCGGACCGATTTTCTGACTGCGACCGATATGGCGGATTACCTTGTAACAAGGGGAATCCCGTTCCGTGAAGCGCATGAGATAACGGGAAAGATCGTGCAGTATTGCATCGAACATAAAATGTATTTCGGCAATCTTGATCTTGAGACGCTCAAACAGTTTTCATCGAAATTTGAAGGCGGTATTTTTGAAGTGATTCTTCCGCAGAAAAGCGTGGAACACAAACAATCGGCGGGAAGCACGAATCCGCATGAGGTCAGGAAACAGATAGTGTTCTGGACGAAAACACTCGGCAAACGACGTGTGTAAAACAAAAAGCCGTTTTCAGATTTTTGAAGACGGCTTTTTCAATTTTCACTAAAATATAGCAGCAGTTTTTTAAAGAAACTTCCTCAAACGCCGTTGTCACGCCGTTCGATGTCGCCGTCCAATTTTTGAACGTGACTTCTTTCACCGGCTGTAAGCAGAATCAGGATTCTTCCTTTCCATGTCAATACGGTCCGTGTTTTTCTCGTCAAAGAAATGCGTGAATATGTTCTGCCCTTTTTACCAAGTGTACCTGACCGTATAGGTAATGGTTTTTTCTTCATCCGGCGACAGCGTAACAGGGAATTGGAGCGTTGACTGGTCGACTTTTGTCCACGCCGTGCTGCTTTGTACAATATCCCATGTACTCCATCGCCATGGATGTTCATAGACGAGGAGTTCGACCGGTTCCGTTTTATGATTGCGCACTTTGATCTGAATCGTTTCTTCTTCGATATGACCCGTCACAACGGCTTGAAGTGCTTTTTGTACGCGTTCGCCGACAACATCGAATGAATCACCGAGGTAGATACGTATTTCCTCATCTTTCGGCGTGTGATCGATCTCATCTTCGCCGATGAATTGTTCCTTGCCGTCGCTGTCTTTTTTATACACGCGGATTTTTCCTTTCGGCAGAGGCATGCCGAGTCCGGATTCTTCGCTGTTTATGAATTTTACAAAAACACCTACTTTTGGATTCGACTGCTGTCCGAATGCCGTCTTTTCACGATATGACGGCTGATTGCGCCACATGCGCCATTGATTTGCGATCCCGTCATACACAAGAACTTTTTTTGCGGAAACGTGCGGCGCAGTGACAAGCTCGATCTGCTTTGTTTCGTTGTTGACAATATCCGTCCGCCGCTGCAGAGTGTACAATTTGTATTCGAACAATTCTTTTTGTTGAAATTGCTGATCCTCCTGTGCGAGCATTGCATTGAATGCCTGTTTCTGCCGGGGAGCGGCATTGGATTCCCGGGAAATATTGACATCGCCGGCGACGAGTTTTAATCCTGCATTTTCGAATGTCGTCCCGGAATGATTGACCACCGTCACCCATCCGTTGAGATCGACTGCATCGTCGTGTTCTCCCAGTAATGCAACATAATCGCAATGCCATGCAATCTGGCCTGCAAGATAGCTGATTCCGATTTTTTGCGTTCCCGATTTCTCGCTTTTCATCAGCCACCGAAGTTGAGGTTTCAAAATTAATCCTTCGGGCAAAGCCGGCAGGACGAGCTTTCCATCCGGGTTTACTTCGATCTTTCCATTGATCTCTGCAATCATGTTTCCCGCGGCAGCGTACGATCCGTTTTCCGGCAGCGCCTGCCAGCCGGTCGACAATAGTTTTCCTTTGACGCTGTATTCTTTTTTCTCGTCGGGCGCAATTCGGATGAACTCCACTTGCTTGCCGATATATTTTTCCAAAAGCTTTGCCTGATGGATAAGGTCGTACTGGTAGCTCTGTTCCAGAACCTTGATGCCCGAACGGTCCGGCAGACTCGAAAGCTGGAGTGACGTCGCGTCGATCGTTGCGGGAATATCCGGAAGAACGACTTCGTTCATGCCCTGAGATAAATCGACATTGCGTACTTCATGTATCAATGCAAGATTTTGATTATAAATAGTCAGATCGACGGTGAGCCGATCTCCTGCCGGCTGCTGTGCCGCTGCTGTTCCTGCAGCGAGAAGGAAGAAGACGATACGATGTATACGATGCATAATGACCTCGCTCAATAAATGATCACAAAAATAGCAAACTCGATCTACGAACGCAATGAGGAACGCTTTTTTACAAGCGCATCCCAGCACTTGATGAGCAGCGGCGCAGCGGCAAGCGCGAGAAAAGCGGTCAAAATGCCTGCAACAGCATCCGTTATATAATGATAACGGCAGTAGAACGTGGAACAGTAGAGCGTTAAAACAACCGGCGACAGAATCCAGAATAATGTCCGGTGATACCGGTACGCCATAGCCCACATGATAGTTGCCGCAGCTGTGTGCGGACTCGGAATCGATCCGCCGGCAAAATGAAGATGTGCGCGAATCAATTCGCCGAGGCAGGTAAAGAAATAGCCATCCAGCGGTACTGTAAAGGAATTCCGTACTGAATGATACATCGGACTTGCCACCGGGAAAAGGATAAATCCGATATCGCAAAGGATATTCGTCAGTCCAAGCGTGAAGAAATAATCTTCCATCGCACGCTCTCCATGCCGCATATAAATGATGCCGCACAGAACAGGGTAGAGCGGGATATACACGACATAGGAAAACATCATCCATTCGGTCAGCGGGGCTGAATATATTCGCTGCAGCCACACGTTCACCTGCACACCGAACAGCATGTGCTCGAATGCCAGGATATCGTCATCGAACCAGCGGTCGTGAAAAATCATTTGCAGTTTATCGACGGCACCGAAGAGATAGGCATAAGCCAGCATGACCGGCATCATGCGAAGAAAAAATTTCCAGAATTCTCCGGAAGTACGGTCGCTCAAACGGTTCAATACAATGTAAACGATACCGACAGTGATGTTTTTAAGAACCAGGATCCACCACGATTCCACCCGCTTGAAGAACAGGACGGAAAGGAGAGAAAAGAAAAACAATGATCCGAGAATAAGGGCGTCCGCAGCCCGCAGCGAAACCGCGCCGATACGAAGCCGTTGAGTTGTCATAGGGGAGAACATCTAATGAAACAGGATAAAATAATCGAGGGTAATGCCGAGGATCCAATGTGTCAGGATCGCGGGATAGAGAGAGCGCGAGCGAAAAACGAGAATCCCCCAAAAAAAAGCTCCGAGAATGGCGCTGTAAATTTCAACATCCGGTTTTCCGATATGAACGATACAGGAGAGCGCCATCTGAACAAGGATTGCGCCCCAATCGCCGAATCGGGAACGGAGCCCGAATTGCATGAAGCCGCGGAAAAAAACTTCCCAGCCGATATAAAACAGCAGATACCCTGCTGCATGAAATGCAAAACTCGAAGCCGATTCTCCTGCGCCTTTAAACAGCGGATATTCCGCTATAAATTGCGGATCCTTTGAGGAAAAATACGAGAGCGCAGCCATGATCAATCCTGCTGCGGCAACTGCAGGAATCCAGAATTTCCAATCCCCGATTTGCAGCCCGTAATCCGAGAGGTTCTCTTTGAAAACCTTTTTCACGACGATAATCGAAACGATCCCCATGAGGAAAAACGCGGAGAGATACGTATACCATTCTGCCGTCATGGAGATGTTGCTGAAGAGTAGAAAGCCGGAAGTGAGATGCCGGAAATAGAATGCCTGTGAGCCGTAATATTTCCACGTTGTCAGAAGCAGCGCTGCAAGGAGCAGTATAACGGTCGGTTTTTTATCTTCGCGTGAGTACAAACGCAAAAGCGAATTCCACGTGGTATATTGATTCATCCGGTGTTCCGAGTTCATGTAACTTTCTGGAGCTATTATCTCGACTGCGGCCTTCCTGCCGGTTTCGTTGTCTAACTTGATTTTTTCAAACCTGCTTTTGTTGTCATGCTGTCTAATACCCCGATGAGCAGGCTGGAAAAATTATCAATCGTAATTTTCGATTTTATGATAATAGCGATATTTTCCTCTTCTTTGCATTTTTCCGTCATCTCATCGAACGGATACGCAGTAACGATCACGGCCGGTGTTAGTATGTTCTGTTCCCTTATCCATTTGATGATCTCCAGGGCATTATTCCCGGGAAGAAGATAATCAAGCATGAACACATCGAATTGTTCTGAAGCGATTTTTATTTTAGCGTATTCGGCATTAATGCAAAGAGTGCATAACGCACCCGCTTTTTTGAGAACCGACTGCAGAAAGATTCTATAGACGTAATCATCTTCTACGACAAGAATTTTCTTGCCTTGAAGTGTTGATTGGGCGGGCATAACTCTCTCCTTATTGCCTTCAATATACGTTATACTACGCAAAACCTTTCTGAAAAACAACCGCTGGAAAAGGCCGCTGCCAGCCTTTGTTGCGTTTAACACTCTACTCTCCTATCTTTCTTTATGTCGACTTTGGAAGAACTCGGATGTACTCCGGAAATTCTGCAGCACGCAGAGAAACATATTAAAAAAGGATTCTCACTCGCCCGCGTTGTGGAAGAGCACCGGCAGCGTTACAGCATTCAGAATGAACGGTTCGAAATGACCGCCCGCATCGCCGGCCGCATGATGTATCGTGCCAAAAGCCGGAACGATTATCCTGCCGTTGGAGATTGGGTCCTTGCATCCGGATATGAAAATCGGGAGCAAGCAGTCATTCAGTATATTCTTCCCCGCACAACTCTTCTCGAGCGAAAAGCACCGGGTAAGCGGACGGAAAATCAAATCATAGCGACAAACATCGATGAAGTTTTTATCGTTCTTCCTCTCGATCAAACGTTCAATCCTGGTAAACTCGAGCGCGCACTCGTTCTTGTCCGGGAAAGCGGGGCATTGCCTGTGGTTGCGTTGAGCAAAATAGATCTCTGTCCCCCGGAAAAGCTCCCCTCCATTCTTACGGAAGCGCAGACCGCCTGCGGCCGGATTCCCCTGATCGCATATTGTGCATTTGATGCCGGCTCACTTCGCGATCTTTGCTTGCTTATCCGGCCAAAAAAAACATATTGCCTCATCGGTCCTTCCGGGTCCGGAAAATCGACATTGATCAACATTCTCATCGGCAGCGAAATTCTTCCGACCGGCGAGGTTCGCTCCTTCGATGCAAAGGGGCGTCACACGACCTCGGCCCGGCAGCTTCTTGTCCGAGCCGCCGGAGGAATTTTTATCGATACTCCGGGAATAAGGGAAATCGGTCTCTGGGAGACGGGTTCCGGTCTTCAGGAAACCTTCGACGATATCGATCAGCTTGCACAGGAGTGCCGTTTCCGCGACTGCACACATAATCACGAACCGCTGTGCGCCGTTCGGCGTGCCGTCGAAGAGGGATCGCTTTCCCCCGGCCGGCATGAACATTATCTTCATTTGCAAAAAGAACTGCATCGTCTCGATTCTAAAATCGTTCAGGGAAGAGGGAAAAAGACTTCCCAAAAGGACAGGAAATCGGCGGGGCGACGATCATAATTCCTTGACTTTACCGACATTTCTGGTACTTTGAAATACGATTCATTTCAGAATGACAGATCTTTTTGTTGGTATTTGTGCACGAGAAAAAGCACACTTGCGCCGCTCCATTAAAATGGTCTTTATTGCGGCCAAGCCGGGTATGCGTTCGACTCTGCACGTAGAGATGATTATTTTTCGGAATACGATACGATGGAGTCGACTTTTGCGGTACTGGCTGAGGCTTTGCACGGTGAAATCGATCAGCTGAATTCCTTGCAGCGAAACGTTGTTCTGTGTGAAGGGGAGTGTCGAGGAACCTTTGCAGGCTGGACCTATTATCGGTTTGAAGCGCCGGAAGAAATTTTTTTCCGGCCGGTAGAACACGCCGTCTTTACCTTCGGTCAAAAACATTCCTTCCAAATTCCAGGGACTATTATAGAAACGGACAATCAATTCGTCACGGTGGCATTGCCGCAAGACTTCGGTCCGGTCATTCCCGAAATTCGATGTTTGCTGCAATATGAAAACGAAATCCGTCCGATTCTGAACATTCTCTCCGGGCCTGACTGCAAAACCCCCCTGACATCGTTTCTCTTAAATCCGAATTCATCCGAAAATATGCATTTTGTCGGGTTCGAACAGCCGCACTTTCCGGAAAACACGCCTCCGCATCAATGCGATGCGGTAAGGAAAATTTTCGATAACAGAGTGACTATGCTCTGGGGACCGATTTCCTCCGGGAAGACGCATATCGTTGCCCTTGCTGCCGCCAATTACCTTTTAATGGGAAAAAGCGTTCTTATAGCAGCCCCGGCGAACGATTATATCGATGCTGCATTTTTAAAAACCATATCGCATGGAATATCGCTGGGCCTGCCGATGGAAAAAATCGCCTGCCGTTTCGGTCTTCCCTCGGCCGGATTTTTTAAGGAAGTAATGCCGTATTCTTTTTCGCATCAACGAGAGCAGCTGAAAAACGAAAAAAGGAATATCTTTCAAGAGAGGACGACTCTCCTTCGGACATATTGGAATGTGCGGAAGCAGGAAGCATTGCATGAGGATTTTTATTTGAAGATCCAATCCCTTCGAGCTCTTCTGGGTGATGCACGCCGGCAGGCCGAACAAATCGGCGAAGAAATAACGCAGTGGACAGCCGTCATCGGCAGTAAAGGAAATGCATCTTTTCTTGAGCGCGTCAAATCGGGATTTTCGAACGAAGAGCTGCTCGAGGCACAGCAGAAACTCGCTTCCTGCCAGCAGCGCTTGAAACAAATCCGTTCGTTCGAACAAACTGTAACGAACGATATTACGGCGGCCGAGCTGGAAGCTCCTATTTCCGCAGAAGAATGGAAGCATTACCGGGAGGCACACAAACGCATCGATGAACTCGGCGGTGTCGAGACAGTTACACAAAGTGTCGAACAATTTATTGCCGTCGACGAAAAGGCTCTCCTGGAATCCAAACAGTTGACTGCTGCCAGCACTGCCGCTCTCTTTACGGATACAGCCCTCCGCGGCCGCCGGTATGATATGATCGTCTTAGAAGAAGCACAGCGTGTTGATATGCCGACGCTTGTTGCGCTCGCTTCGCTTGCAAAAGAAAAGTTCATTGCTGCCGGCGACCCGTTCCAGGTAGAATCCGACTCGATTACAAACACGAAAGCCGCACAGCGGTGGCTGCAAACGGATGTTTTTCTTCATGCCGCCAATACAAAAGAACTCCACCGGCTGTTCGATTGGTCGAAAGAAAACCAGCAATGGTCCATCCAGCTCCAAACCCATTATGCATCGGCGCCTAAAATATCGGAATTTATGGCTTCTGTTTTATATGACAATACGATCGGCGTTATTCCTCCGGCAAATCCGAAAGGGAAAATTTATTTTATCGACACTTCCGGTCTCGGGTCTGCATGCAAACAGTATGCAGGCAAGAAAAGAATATCGCCGTATAATGAACAGCAGACAAAAATCGTTTTGGATTGTATCATTCATGCGCTTCTGGATGAACATCGATCGGCGGATGAAATCGGCGTCATCGTGCCTTTTGTCGGTCCCACGCTCTATACCAAACTGAAGGCGCGGATTTTTGGAATGCGCAACATTGAAATCGGCACACCGCAGAGTTTTTGCGACCGCCGAAAACCGGCCATAATTTTCGATACAACGATGGCCGGTGTCGACTATACCATGCGCTCTCTCGATGATAAAAAAGTCGGCGAACATAAAATTATCAAGCTTCTAAATACAATACTTTCCTGTGCATCCGAAGATCTTTATATTATCGCCGACATGACGCATTTTAGGACCGTGTATAAAGATCGTCTCATCACGCGTCTCTTGATCCTTCTGCAGGCATCTGCAGATGCGCTGCAGCCGTCGTTTGCAAGCGTAAAGAAAAAATACGACGCACTCGGAATAGAGCAGTATGCCGAACTATTTTCGAACGGGAAAAGGAATATCCATACTCCTCCGCCGGAAAAAAGCGCTCCCATCGAAGAAGATCATGAGTTGGCGATTCATATGAAAATGATGTCGGCTAAAAAAAGCGGAGGGCAATCGCATCCGCATACCGGAACCGTTGAAAAGGATACCTACAACGCTGTCTGTCGTTCGCTCGGGTACAGATTTGACATCAACCTCCTTTCGCAATTTATCGGTGGTTCCACGCTCATGAAGAGTTCATTTTCCTCTCTCATGGCTGCCCGGCGGCTGCCTTTCTATGCGTGTGAAAATGAAAAAACTTTCCGCAGCGCTCTCGAACAATGGAACCTGCTGCTCTATACATTGACGGGCAATGCAAATCCGGAATCTTCTTTTTTTTCAGAAAAGACACCCGAAGCACGGATCCGATTCGATATCCATCAGATCCATACATTTTTTTCATCGGACATTGAAATGATTCTGCAGGATGGAAAACAAAAAAGAGCATCCGAAATTTCCCGTATTTTTCAGGAAATGATCGGGAAGAACCAGCCCGGTACACCCGGCGAGTGGTCTGCCGCCTATATCTGTCTGCTTTCGCGCATCGAGACGTATCTTGCATGGATTTCAGAGCAGATTCGCCGCTGAGGAGTTTTTTCCTCCGGATTAAAGCAGCCTCGCTTCGTTCTGCTTGAACGACGACCAATCAACGATTATATTCAAGAGTCCAACGAAAGGTATGCTGAGTGTCTCTCTGGCAAATATTGGGCGATAGTCTTGTTGTCGTCTTTTTTGTTTTCCTGAACGGCTTTTTTGTGGCAACCGAATATGCCATCGTAAAAGTACGTTTCACGCAAATTGAACCGCTGGTAAAACGCGGGAACCGCCGGGCCAAAATCGCTGAAGAGATTCTTTCCCACATGAGCATGTACCTCTCGGCTACACAGCTTGGCGTTACGATGACAAGTCTTGCGCTCGGCTGGATCGGCGAACCGCTGGCAGCAAAAATGCTGAGTCCTCTCTTTTATATAATCGGCATGACGCAGATTTCGATGATAAAGGCTGTATCCTTCGGCATCGCCTTCTCTCTGATTACTGCAGTACATATTATAGTCGGCGAGCAGGCGCCGAAATTCCTCGCTATCCAGAAAGCGGCGCCGATTATCCTGACTGTTTCCTATCCTTTCCGGCTGTACTATCTTATCTTCCGTCCGATCATTCTTCTTCTCAATACGGCATCCAACGCTCTTTTGCGCGCTGTGGGATTGCGCACGACGCTTCATAAAGAAGTGGAACATTCGGAAGAGGAACTTCGGCTTATTCTTGCACAGGACAGGAACGCTTCGACTCTTTCCCGGATGATCGTACTGCGTGCAATGGATTTCCGCCAAAAACTTGCGCGGCACGCCATGGTTCCGCGTACCGGCATCGTCGCTTTATCTGCTGAAGCTTCGTGGCAGGAAAATCTGAAGATTATCCGTGCCAATAAATATTCCCGTTTTCCGGTTTTCAAAGGAGGCATCGATAATATTGTCGGCATCGTCTATACGAAGGATATCTTTAAACAGGACCTCCATCACCAGACCGGTTTTTCTCTGCAATCCGTCTTGCATGATGCTGTATTTCTTCCGGAGACAGCGTTATTGGAACATGTGCTCTCGACGATCCTTCAAAAGAAAGTTCATATGATTATTCTTGCCGACGAGTACGGAGGAACGGCCGGACTTATTACTCTGGAAAATGTACTGGAAGAACTTGTCGGCAATATTCAGGACGAGTACGACCGCGAAGCGCCGGATCTGACAAAAATAAGCGAAAATGAATACTTGATCGACGGCTCGATAACGACAAACGATATCGAACGGATGTTCGATGTGGAACTCTCGCCGTTCGATATCCGCACAATCGGAGGATTTGCCATCGAACAGCTCGGCCATTTTCCTGTAAAAGGAGAACGTTTTCGGGCAGGCAATCTGGAAATTATAGTAGAGAAGGTCGTTGAAAATACGGTGTCTTCGGTCCGCGTCAAGCGTCTTCCGCCTCCTTCCGATCAGACATGAGCAGAGACGAAGAATCCGCACCTGTTTCCGGTCCGGCCGGTGAAATTTTCATCGGGATGGGGGGCTGGGAGATTCCGTCGTTCGGTAATGTCTTTTACCCGCCGAATGCCGGCCGCGGGTTCCGTAAACTCGAATACTACGCGCAATTTTTCGACCTTGTTGAAGTCAATGCGACCTTTTACACGGTCGCGCTTTCTCCCGTGCAGGCACAGCGATGGATCGAAGATGTGCAGGCCAATGAACGTTTTCTCTTCACGGTCAAACTGTTCCGCGGATTTACGCATACTTTCGATGCTGCCGCAAAGGATGCGCTTAAGACTCAATATCTACTTGAATCTCTTGCCGGTGCAAAAAAATTAGGATGCCTGGTTGCGCAATTTCCGGTTTCCTATGCAAGAACCAAAGAACATCAGGATTATTTCCTAAAACTTCAGAATGCGTTCGGGGAATTCGGATTATTCATCGAACTGCGGCACCGTTCGTGGGACAACAAGGATTTTTACGATTTTTGCACGGTGAAAAAACTGCATCTTGTTTCCGTTGATCTTCCAGCTCTTCCCGAATTTATGCCGTTCCAGCCCTCTGTTCGGCAAACAGAACGATATTTCCGTATGATGGGAAGAAATGCACAGGGATGGAAATCCGGCGGAAAAAGCGGCCGGTACGATTACGATTATTCAAAAGAAGAATTGGAAAATTTGTACGATCACATTCTCAGAGAAGAACATCATACGCAGCGGACGTATGTAGTTTTTCATAACGATACGAAGATAAATTCCCTGGTCAATGGTTTGGACTTGAAACGCCTTTTAAAACCCGGCCGGCGTTTTCCCGCTCCGGAAAACTTACTGTTAAAATTTCCCCAGCTGCGGGAATTTTGCACAGCAGTGAACTGCAAACTGTAAACGGTGAACAAAAACCACTAAACAGTAAAACTAAAGAACTGAATAACCGAATAACCAATCAACGTTGAACCTCAACACTTTGAACCTCAGCACGTCGAACCGATTACATCATTCCCTGCGGATCGACATCGATAATCATTTTTACTTTTTTCAAAAAAAGCGGAGAATCTTCATATTGTTTTTTAGCATTGCGCAGCATGGTGCGAAGAGCGATGCCGGAGGGATCCTTTGATTTAAGATTTTTGATTACGATGTGTTTGCGGTAAAGATTTTTAATTTTCGAAATTGCCGCGTCTGCCGGTCCGAGCACAAGAGAGTGTCCGCTGCCCGCGAGCCGGGAGAGAATGTCTTTAAATCTTTGCGCATGACGCTGAACTTCGTTTTCCTGTTCTCCGTTAAATTCGATCAGAACAATCCGTGAAAAGGGAGGATAATTCAGGTCGCGCCTGTATTCCAGTTCTTCGTTGTAAAATCCGAGAAAATCGTGCGTGGCGACATGTTTGAGACTGTAATGATTCGTTTGGAGAGTCTGTATGACCACCTCACCGGCGAGCGTGCTCCTGCCTGCTCGTCCTGCTACCTGTGTGAGAAGTTGAAATGTATGTTCCGAAGCGCGGAAATCGGGGAGCAGCATCTGCGTATCTGCGGAAACAACACCTACCAGCGTAACGCGCGGAAAGTCCAGCCCTTTGGCCACCATTTGTGTTCCCAGGAGAATATCAGCCGCGCCGCTTCCGAATTGTTCGAGGATTCGATGATGCGCCCCTTTATGCGTGGTCGTGTCCCTGTCCATACGCAGAATTATTGCCGCCGGAAACCCGGCTTTCAACTCTTCTTCTATCTGCTGCGTGCCGAAAGCATGCATGCGCAATTCCGTGCTGCCGCACTTCGAACAAACAGCCGCCGGTTTTTTTGTATATCCGCAGTAATGACATCGCAAATGCTTTTTTGTCGCGTGATAGGTCAGGGATACCTCGCAACTGCCGCATTTTTCCACGAACCCGCAGTCGTAACACTCGATGATATGCGAAAACCCCCGCCTGTTTTGCATCAAAATAATTCCTTCCTTTTTCTTCAGCCGGATCCCGATCTGATCGTGCAGGAGTTTTGAAATAGATCTATCCGGCAGCTTCTTTGGAAAAGGCTTGCCGCTTTTTTTGATTTCCTCTTTGAGGTCTTCGTATGCCTGCCTGCGGTCCTGCGCGATATCGACGATCCTGACTTCCGGAAGCTGTGCCGTGTCGACACGATGAGGGAGTTCGATAAGCGTATATTTTTTTTGCTGTGCGTTAGAATAACTCTCGATGGACGGGGTTGCGGAGCCGAGAACAACGACAGCATTAGCCTGCAGCGCGCGAACAATGGCGACATCACGTGCGTTGTAACGCGGCACTGCATCGAATTGTTTATAGGAACTTTCATGTTCTTCGTCGACGACAATGAGTCCGATATTTTTTAAAGGCGCGAAGATCGCCGAGCGCGGGCCGATGACAATCTTAACCCGGTCTTTCTGTGCAAGCCTCCATGTGTCGTAGCGCTCGCCGGATGACATTTGACTGTGCATGACGGCGACATCGGCGCCGAAATGCGACTTAAACCGGCGGACAGTCTGCGGGGTCAGGGAAATTTCCGGTACCAGAACGATGGCGGTTTTCCCGAGTGCGAGAACATTCCGGATCGCTTCGATGTAAACCTGTGTTTTGCCGCTGCCGGTAATGCCGTGCAGGAGAAACGCTTTGTAAGAGGCGGCATCGACCGCTTTTCTAATTTCCGTAAGTGCACACTGCTGGTCGGGATTCAATGTAATATCTTCCGGCGGACCGAATATGTCGTATTCGGAGGAACGGACAACTTCACGTTCACTGAAGACAGCAAACCCTTTTTTTACAAGCGTTTTGAGCGTCGAAAGAGACAGGGAATTTTTTTTCAAAAAATCGGCGGCTGCAAGTTCTTTCGCACCGACTGCGCTCTCAGCCCGGAGGAGTAAGAGTAAATTGCGCTGTCGTTCGTTCAAGGTTTCCTGCAGGGCAGCTTCTGCACCTTCGGCAGTGCATCGTACCGTGCGTTCGGTTTTAGTTTTGGCTTTCGGTGTATCGATGCTTTCTTCTAAAGATATCCATCCGTGCTGCTGCATGCCCGTGAGAATGCCGACGATCGATTTGACACGGGAACGTTTCTGCAGTACGGACAAGGAAATATGCGGCGTGTCTTTGAGCACCTGAAGGATGGCATGCTGTGACCGGGCCGAGCGTTTGGTTTTTTCCAAAAGTGTTTCGATGGAAGAAGCAAGAAGTTGAACCGATCTTTTGCTCTCCTGCGAAAGTCCCTGCGGGGTTGCAGCGCGGAGAACTTCTCCCCACGGTGCCATATAATATTCCGCTATCCATTCCGTGAGAGAGAGCATTTCCGCCGAAAACGCCGGCTCGTCGTCAAGAATGTCTTGAATCGGCTTGAGTCCCTTGACTAAGGTGGTTTCCGGAAGTCCTACGATAACACCGGTGAGTGTCTTTTTTCCGAACGGAACTATTGCCCGCCTGCCGGGCTGTGCAAGAGAAGAAAGCTCGGGTGGAACAAGATACGTAAACGTTTTATCTAACGGAACCGGCAGAGCAATATTTGCTAAAAGACCGTTCAATGTGCTGATGTGTCCGCCTGAATGACTGCCAACCCGCTGCGCATTTTGGCGGGCGTCAGCAGTCGGCGTCGCCGCAATGCGGGCAGGCTGCCGTTCAGAATTAGTTCTTTGGTTTGCCGGTTACTTTGTTTTTCTGTTCGCTGTTTTCTGTTTACAGCTCGCTCTTTGCCATTAACCATTTACTATTTGCAGTTTATCCGCCTACTCCTAATTTGAATTACGCTGCCGCGTAATGACATTCTAAGGCCTCCGGCTACAATTTACTGCTGTTGGATTTCCCGTTCCAGTTTTGCATACACTTCGCGTAAAGGAAGTTTATGCTGCTGGGCGATCCGTTTACATTCTTCGAATTCAACGTGCAGGTGTTCTTTTCCTTCATGGAGGACTGCTTTCACATTGACGCTTCCGAATGAAGTGTCGATGTTGCGCATTTGACGCGGCAGTTTTTTCCGCCCGACGGGCTGGAGACGCACCCCGAGAGTCGTCGTTTCGCTAAAAAGAACGGCAAGAAGAGTGTCGATTCGAGCGCGCTCCACAAGGGTCGAAAGGATCATACCGGCACGCCCTTTTTTCATAAGGATCGGAATCAAATAGGCATCAAGCGCGCCTGCGGACAGAAGCTGCTCGATCACATACGGATACAATTCCGGATTCATATTGTCGATATTGGTTTCGATACTGACAAGGTCTTCTGTCGAATATTCCGGAGCAAGCTCGCCGATGAGCAGGCGTAACAGGTTCGGCACTTCGGAAATTTCGCGCCCGCCGGCACCATAGCCGATCCGCTCCACTGTCATATTTTCCGAGGCAAGCATTCCATCAGACAAAGTCCGGATGATTGCAGCGCCTGTCGGTGTCGCAAGTTCGTACGGAATGCCGGTGAGCACAGTCGGGTAGCCTTTTAATATCTCCATCGTAGCGGGAGTCGGTATGGGCAGTTTCCCGTGCTGCGAATTGACAAATCCGCCGCTGCCTGTTTTTACGGGGGAAGAATAAATACGCTGAATACCGAGTTTTTCGATGCAGATGGCGGCGCCGACGATATCGATAAGCGAGTCGATGGCGCCGACTTCATGAAAATGAACTTTTTCGATATCCGTATTGTGAACCGTTGCCTCCGCCGCGGCAACCGTGCGGAAAATTTTCTTCGCACGTTCTTTGACGGCGCCGTTCAGTGTCCCGCGGTCGATCAGTTCCTCGATGTCTTTTAAATGCCGGTGGTAATGGGGCTGTTCGGAAATTACAACATCGACTTTAACGGCGACGATGCCGTTGCGTTCGATATGGCGCGCTTGCAATTCGAAGCCGGACAACTGCAGTCCGCTCAGTTCTTGAATGAGATCATTGACGGCGATGCCGGCGCTGACGAATGCGCCGAGCGTCATATCGCCGCTGACGCCGCCGATTGTATCGAAATATGCAGTTTTCATTTTTTATGTCCGGAAATATAAAATGATGCGGCGATGCACGAATGCATCGATTGTGCAAAAGACAAATTACAGAACGCGTTCGAGATGTGCAAGAAATCGTTCGGTGGCGCCGATATTTTCTTTAACCAGGGTCAGTGCGATTGTTCCGGCGTCGATACGATCTTCGTTTTGATCGAAAAAGCGGTGCAGGAGGGCAAGGCAATTCGTCTCATCCACAACAAATCCGCCGCCGCGCCTGACAAGCTCGATTGCTTCCTGTGAATTCATATAGCGGGGACCGTAGAGAATCGGGATACCGTACACAGCCGGCTCCAGAACATTATGGATTCCCTGGCGGAAACTTCCGCCGACATAGGCGGCCTGCGCGTAGCGGTAGAGAGGCATGAGAATGCCGACACTGTCGACAAGAATGACCTGCTCGCCGTTATAAGCGTTCATTTCTGAAAATCGAATCGGCTTTTGGCCGTTCTCCAGCTGCCGTTCGATTTGCTCAAGGGCATCGACGGTCGGTTCATGCGGTACAATGACAGCGAGAAAATTTTTATCTTCCAGCAGCATTTTTTTTATCGCCGGAAGCAGCACCTCTTCGTCTTCCGGCCACGTGCTTCCGGCGACCAGGACTTTCTTCCCGGCAAGAATATGATCGGAAATCAGCTTTTTCTGGCGTGCTTCGGCGCTCCGCTCCCATACCTGATCGTACCGCGTTTCACCGATCGCTTCGATATGCGGTTTAGAAAGATCGAACCGGCGGAATGTCGCGGCATCGCTTTCGGAAACACACAGGATGGAAGTAAACTGATCGTATAAGTAATGATGGAAATTCTTTATTAACGGCAGGAAGCGGGAAGAGGTGCTCCGCATGGTCGCGTTTGCGATAAATGTCGGAATATTTCTCGCGTGCAGTTCCCACAAATGGTTCGGCCAGATATCGTAGCGTACCATTACCGCAGCGGTAGGTTGAACGAGATCGAGAAACCGTTTTGCATTGCTGCGGCTGTCGAAAGGGATATAGGAAATAATATCGGCAAGCTTGTAATTTTTTGAGTGATCGTATCCTGAAGGAGAAAAGAATGTGACAATAATATGGAGGTCGGTATATTTCCTTCGAAGCGCGGCGATGATCGGCTTTGCCTGTTCAAATTCTCCCATCGAAGAGGAATGAAACCAGATGCGCCGTTTATGAGTAAGTTTTTGAACGTTCCGTTCGAGCTGCTCGAAAAGATGTTTCCGGCCTTGAATGCCGCGCCGGACCTTCGGATTGACTATCCCGGCTATTGCTGCTCCAAGCCGGAAAACTCCGATGAAAAAGCCGTTATAAAAAAAATACCAAAATGCCTGCATATACTCGAAAGATTAATGAGAAATAGGTTCGCGCGCCAGTGCTTTCCGCATCAAACTGGAAACCTATTGTAGAAAAACTTTGATGGAATTGCAAGATCAACAAATGGGAAACTGTGAACTTTAAAAACAAATTAACGGATGGACCAAACAACCGATTACCAATTAACTTTTAAAATTTTCAGCGATTATTTTGCGTATGTCTTTGAAAACAAACCAGAGACCGATACCAAGACCGGCCGTGCAAAGAAGTATGCCGGAAATGTTGACGAATGAGGCGACTGTCTCCGCATCTTCCATCATGTCGAGCCTTTGAAAAATCCAATGCCAGTCGTGCAGCAGGTGACGGGAAATCAAGCGAAGCTGCTGGTATGGCGCATCGCCGATGTAAATGGAAACGTTGACGGTGCTTTGTCCCATCCAGTACAGCGTAAAAGGAAGCGTACGCAAATTATTTTTTCCGAATACTATAACAGCCGCAGCGGGAATGATAATTTGAAACAACGATCCTCCCATAAAATAAAGCAGTTCGCCGAATATGCGAAAGACCAGATGGCCGGCTTCATGTATAAAAAGGTCGATCGTATCGATAGTCCAAACAACGAACGGCATATGAGCACGTCCCGGAAATGTCTGATAGTCCGTTGCAAGATAATATGTGAAATGAGCAAGTACTGCAATCAGGCAGGCATAGAGAATAAGTTTGAAAGTACGCATAATGGACAGTGAATTGTAAACAGTAAATTTTAAATGGAAACTAAGCACCAAGCACTAAGAACTTCGAACCGCAGTACGTTGAACAGCAGCACCGCAGCACGTTACATGTTTTTACACCGGCAGCTTCGGTTCCGCAAATATCGTTTTCTCCCGTTCGACCGTTACGGTTCCGGAAGGAGCGCCTTTCGGCTTGCGCACATATTTCCCCTCGCACATTGTTACCGGAACGAGTTTGGAATTTTTCATCTTGCTGTAATATGCGGCGATTCCTGCGGCTTGTTCGATGGCCTGTTTGGAAACCTCTCCTTTTCCCGTTCCGGCTTTCAGCGTTACGTGCGATCCGCCGACGCCGCGCGCGTGGAACCACAAATCGTTCTTTGCCGTGTGGCGGGTCGTCAGTAAATCGTTGTTGTCGCTGCTTTTCCCCGCCCAGACCTGAAATCCGCCTGTGACCGTAAAGACCCGAAAGGGAACCGGTTCTTGTTTTTTGGTATGCCCCTGCCTGTCGATGCGTATGCCGAGTTCCGCAAAGAGCGGCGCATGTTCGTGAAGGATGGCGTGCACATCCTCTGTTGTTAAAGCTTGCTCTAAGGATTCAAGAAGAGGGAGAATGCGCCGGTGCTGCTGCTGCAGTGCCTCCCGCCGCATCGATTGCTCTTCAATAGTGCTTCGGATTTTGTGAGCCTTTTGAAAAAACCGCTCGGCATTTTTTGCCGGCGTTAAATGAACATCCAGCGGAATTTCGATGACATCGCCGGAACCGGTCAGCACGTCTTCTACAAGAGCTTCAGCTTCTCCCTTTTGAATATGGTATAAATGTGCCGTCAAAAGTTTGCCAAACCGTTCGTACCGATCTGCGTCTTCAGCCGGAAAAGCTTCGCCGGATATTTTTTTCAGGGTGCGTTCTATCCGGTCCAGTTCCTTGTTCAAAGCTCGAAGGACGAGTTCTTTCTCCTGAACATTCTGTTCGCTTTTTTGAGAAATCGATAAAAAGATATGAACAGCTTCGGACACGGAAGAAAAAATCTGCGTGCGTAAATCTCCGAATTGCCGAAGCGGAATCAGTGCCATTCGAACCGGGATCTGCCCGTCAAAATATATTCTCGGGGATGGTGCAGCGATGAGTTCTTCATGCAGCGTTTGAGCGGTATGAAAAATCCGTTCCATCTCATTCCGGGTGAACGTCTCCGGCAGCGCTGTTTCGGCAAGGCCGGAGCGCAGAAGAATTTCCCGGTTGAGCAGCGCCCCGAACTGCGGGAATATTTTTTTCATGAATTGCGGCAGTGTCAGGTCTTTATACTGATCCGGTGTATGGGCAGGGGAATCGAGGTCGAAAGAAATGTGCCGCGCTGCCGGCAGCGTATAAACGGTTGTGATGATTTCATTCTTGCGGAGAAAAGCATCGACGATAACGCTCTTTGGCGAGACCAGCAGGACGTTTCCTTTCACTCCGAACATTTGAGCAATGATGCGGCTGCCGTCTTCCAACTCCAGAAAAATCTGACGATCACTTTCGTCGATCGCAACGCTGCGGATCGTCGAGCCGCATGCCGACCGGAATAGGTCGACGGAATTTTTTTTCGCTCGTGCATAACTGTTTTGAAGGTAAAAAGCATTGTGAGATCCTTCGCAGTTGATGATGAGTACGCCGGGAAAATCACAAAATGTTACGACAAGCTCTCCACGGTCCTGTGTAAAGAGCGACTCCAGGATTTTTCCGGAAACGGCATTTTGTATTTCAAGCGCGAGCGCGCGCAATGTATAATAGTGGGCAATCATAATGGTTATCAACACCAGGTACAAAAATCCTCAAAATTGCTTGAAATAGCAATTTTATTGTGGATAACTCGTGAACAGATATGTGAAAAGTTTGTGAAAAACAATATCTTGCCGAACCCTCTATTTTTCCGTACCTTTCTTAGTCAAAACAGATTGAAAGGAATATCGTGGTTTGCAGTATGACCGGCTTCGGACGCGCCGAGGTCAGCAAAAACGGCGTTACTGCCGGGGTTGAAGTTCGCAGCGTCAACAGCCGCTATCTCGATCTTACGTCAAGATTACCCAGGCAGCATACGCAGCGTGAACGCGAACTGAAAGACCTGATTCGCGGATTTCTGAGCCGGGGATCGATAAATATAACGGTTAAGCTGGAACGGGAATCGAACGGCAAGTCTGCCTTGAGGGTCAATACAGATGCCGCTCGATCGTATTATAAACTTCTGAACGATTTGCGCAAGAGCGTTCATTTGACTGAAAAAGTGAAATTAGAGCACCTGCTGAGTTTTTCAGAAATTCTCGAGCCGGTTGACGAAGAAGAGACCGGTGAGCAGGAATGGGACGTCATACAGGAGGCGGTAAAGTCGGCATTTGAGAACTTGAATGTTATGCGCAAACAGGAAGGGCGCGAACTTGCCGCCGATCTGTCCAAACGTATACTATGGATGAGCGGTATGGTCGATCAGGTGGAAAAACTTTCAAAAGAACGGATTCCGGAAGAACGGAAAGAATTGCAGAACCGCATCACAGAGCTTGTGCAGGATAAATTTGTCATCGATCAGAACCGGCTCGAACTGGAAATCGCTCTCATAGCGGATAAACTCGATGTCACCGAAGAATGCGTGCGGTTCCGGAGTCATAACAAGTTTTTTCTCGAAGCCATGGACAAAGGGGAAGCAGTAGGGCGGAAATTAAATTTTCTGGTGCAAGAAATGAACCGCGAAGCAAATACCATCGGATCTAAAACGTGCGATGCAGCCATCGCCCATCTCGTGGTTGATGTGAAGGAAGAACTGGAAAAAGTTCGCGAACAATTGCAGAATATCGAATAAGAACGTCCGGTTCTTTGGTATTCCGCGGGAGGAATTCAAAGAACATCAGGTGTATGGTTTTCATGGCAAAAATAAAACTCATTCTGCTTTCTGCACCGAGCGGCAGCGGTAAAACGACCATTGCGAGAGAGATTTTGAGCCGTCATCCGGATATGCTGTTTTCCGTTTCCGCTACTACACGGCCTATTCGCATCGGCGAGACGGAGGGAAAAGATCATTTTTTCATGACGAAAGAAGACTTTCTGCGCCGTCGTGAAGCAGGGGGACTGGTCGAATGGGAAAAAATTTACGGCAATTATTATGGCACCCTCAAAAGCGAAATCGACCGTGCGCTCTCTCTCGGACAAACAATGCTGTTCGATATCGATGTCAAAGGTGCGTTGTCGATTCATCGGCAATTTTCCGGCGACACGGCGATGATCTTTATCAAGCCGCCGAATTTTGAGGTACTAAAAAATCGCCTCGAAGAACGCAGGACGGAAAATCCGGAAGCGCTCAAGCAGAGACTCGATCGTGTGCAGATGGAACTGGAACAAGGAAACGCGTTTGATTATCAGGTCGTCAATGAAGATTTGCAGAAGGCGATCGAGGAAATCGATTCCATAATCATTCGCTGTACAACTGAGAGAAAATAAAGAGTAACGTTCATTATCAAAGGAGCATCACAGTGGCAGTAAAACCTGTTGCAATTAAGGAATTCACGGAATGTGCAGCCAATGTCTACGAGGCAGTTATTGTTGCATCGAAGCGTGCACGCCAGATTCACGACGACGTGAAAATCGAATTGGCGCAGCGGCTGGAAACCATTAAAGCGCTGACCGCGGCGCCGGAAACGGAAGACGATCTTGAAACGACCGTCGCAAACCCGGATCAGCTTAAAATCAGTTTGGAATTCGAAAAACGTCCGAAAGCGACCGAACTCGCATTAGATGAGTTAAGGGAAGGGAAAATCGCCTATCGCTATAAAGAGCCGATCGATTTTCTGACCAAAGAAGCAAAAGAAACCAAAGAAACTCCAGCAGAAGAATAACCATGCCGCGCCTCGACGGCAAACATATTCTTGTCGGCGTTACGGGTGGAATTGCGGCATATAAAGCCGCATACCTCGTGCGGGAGTTTATGAAAGCGGGAGCCGATGTCAAAGTCATGATGACCGAAGCAGCGGCGCGTTTTGTCGCTCCTCTCACGTTTTCTGCGCTTTCCAGAAACCCGGTTTTTACGGATTTGTGGACCGTCAACCAATCTTCGGAATCCGATATCAGCACGCAGCATATCGATCTTGCCAACTGGGCTGATGTTCTGGTTATCGCACCGGCATCGGCAAACACCATTGCAAAGCTCACACACGGGCTGTCCGATAATACGGTAACGGTCGTTGCGCTTGCGTCGGCGCGTCCGGTCGTCCTGGCGCCGGCGATGGATGCGGAGATGTACCTGAACTCGATTACGCAAAAAAATCTTGCCGTTTTAAAGGAACGCGGATATTTCGTTCTTCCCGCTCCCTCGGGCGAACTTGCGAGCGGCTTGCGGGGTCCCGGCCGGCTGCCTGAGGTTGAAGCGATTGTCCAGGCCGTTGCCGCAATTCTGGATCATGCGCACCGGGATTTTCAGAAGAAAAAAATCCTTGTAACTGCCGGACCCACCTACGAAGCGATTGACCCGGTGAGGTTCATCGGCAACCGGTCCTCCGGGAAAATGGGATTCGCAATCGCCCATGCAGCAGCACAGCGCGGTGCCGAAGTGATTCTTATTGCCGGACCCGTGCACCTGGAAACGCCGCGCAATGTCAAGCGGATCGACGTCGAATCTGCGGACGATATGCTGCAGGCGGTTAGAGCGAATGCGAAAAAATCCGACGTTATCGTTATGGCGGCAGCGGTAGCGGATTTTACTCCCGTCAGGAAAGAAAAAAACAAAATTAAAAAAGAAGGCGGCGGAGCTCCGCTGGATCTGAGACTGCTGCCTACGAAAGACAT
This sequence comes from Ignavibacteriota bacterium, assembly GCA_003162695.1. Lineage (GTDB taxonomy): Bacteria > Bacteroidota > Ignavibacteria > UBA10030 > UBA10030 > Fen-1254. The sequence continues at coordinate 26,730 of PMML01000078.1, forward strand.
TTTGAAAATGCTCGATACGAAGAAGCGGAAGGCGGTCGTTGTCGGGTTTGCGCTCGAGACTGCAAATGAAATCGAGAATGCTAAAAAGAAACTCAAGTCCAAAAATCTCGACCTGATCGTTTTGAATGTATACAATCAAAAAAACCGAGTTTTCGGATCCGATGTCAATACGGTTACACTCATCGACCGTACAGGGGGGAATAAAACATTCGAGAAACTTTCCAAATTTGACGCCGCGCACCGCATTCTCGACACGGTAAAAACATTCTTATAATTTCACGTCACGTACGGAATATGTTATGCCGAATAAAGATGAGCTCCGGATACTGATTGCCGATACGGAAAAGTTTTTCAAACAGCAGCAGGAATTATACGGCGATACGATATTTATAAAACAGCCGGAGGCGCCGTTGCATCCGGTCAATTTCAATACGGAAAATATGAAAAAAAAACAAACTAATCCTCCGGCAGAAACGGATATTTTTGGAAATGCACCGGAAAAATATATTGCTGCACAACCGAAAGGCCTGTCCGCATTGCCGGATGAAGCCTGGGCATCTGCATCGGATCTTCCGTCTCTCAACGGAATGATCAACACTTGCATGAAATGTTCGCTCGGGAAGACACGGAAAAAATTCGTTTTCGGCGTCGGCAATCCGAAAGCGGATGTCGTTGTTGTCGGTGAAGCGCCGGGAGCGGATGAGGACGAAAAGGGAGAACCCTTCGTCGGGCGCGCCGGTCAGCTCCTGACCAAGATACTGGAGGCGGTTCAGTTCAAGCGTGAAGAAGTTTTTATCTGTAATATTCTCAAATGCCGTCCGCCGAATAACCGCGACCCACAGCCGGAGGAAATAGAATGCTGCGAACCGTATTTGTGGAAACAGCTGGAAATTATAAAACCGAAAATGATTCTCTGTGCAGGACGTATCGCAGGGCAGTCGCTTCTGAAAACCAAGGATTCTCTCGGAGATTTGAGGGGAAAAATGCACGATTACCGCGGCATTTCGCTGATGGTCACCTACCATCCGGCGGCCTTGCTCAGGAATCCGAATTGGAAAAGGCCATGCTGGGAGGACGTACAACAGTTCCGGAAATTGTACGAACAAATGAAAAAGCAGTAAATGGTAGCCGGAGGCCTTAGAATGTCATTGCGCGGGAGCGTAATTCAAATTAGGAGTAGGCGGATAAACTGCAAACAGTAAATAGAAGTAAATAGCAAAAAAACAAAGTAACCGATAGACCAACTAACTGAACAACTGAATAACCGAACAACGGCAGCACGTTGAACCGCAACACGTCAGCACTTTAAAAGAATGGACAAACAGCAAAAGCGATTTATTTCCAATTTACGCAAAGCATGGCGGGATGAGATGGTAAGCGCCAAAAACTATCGCTCGCTTGCGGAACAGGAAAAAAATCCGGAACGCAAAGCGATTCTCGATCGAATGGCGCAAGCGGAAGACCGTCATGCAGACCGGTGGCTGAAGCGTCTGCAGGAGCTTGGAGAAAAAACGAATACTTTCGTCGAATCCCCGGCAGAAATGCTGCGGCGTCATGTGCTGATGAAAAGTTCTCCGGAAACTGCGGCACAAATGCTGGAGACAGGGGAAGCAGAAGCGGATAAGCTGTACGAAACGATGATAGCGGCGGCAGAGAACGACTCCGACCGTCAGGCTTTGCTGGAAGCACAGCGCGAAGAAAATGCTCACAGCATGATGCTGCAGGAAATGTCCCGTCCGCGCGTGAGCATGCATCCGCAGAGCAGATTAGACCGGATTCTCGGCCGCGAGCACTGGCATGTGACTGCAGGCGGATGGATCGGTCAGGCGATTTACGGGGTCAACGACGGCCTCGGCGCTGCATTCGGCGTCGTAAGCGGCGTGGCGGGAGCGACGTCGGCGAACGGGCAGTTTATTTTATTGAGCGGGCTTGCCGCAGCAATCGCATCCGCGCTTTCGATGGGAAGCGGCGCGTACCTTGCTTCAAAATCCGAACGTGAAGTCTATCAGGCGGAACTGGACCGGGAGCGGCAGGAACTCGAGGAAAAACCGGAAGAAGAAATGGAAGAGCTGGAACTATTTTATCAGCTCAAAGGATTCTCACCGGATGAAGCGAAAAAAATGGTGCGCAAGCTTGCCGAACAGCCTGATCAACTGCTCAAAACACTTGCGCACGAGGAACTCGGATTGTCGGAACAAACATTTCCGAATCCCATGCGTTCGGCGGTCAGCGCAACCATCAGCACGGCTATCGGCGCTCTTGTGCCGGTGCTTCCTTTCTTTTTCTGGACCGGACTGAAGGGATTGGTTATTTCGTTGATCGTCAGCACACTTGCCCATTTTACAGTCGGCGCGTCGAAAGTGCTTGTGACCGGGCGCTCGTGGATCAAGAGCGGACTGGAAATGACCGCCGTCGGATTGGGCGAGGCAATGATTACATATGCAATAGGTCTGCTTCTTGCACCTGCGTTAGGATAAATAAAATATGCCTGAACAGAAAAAAACAATGGACTTTAATTTATCGCATTCCCTGTCCGTCGAGGGGCGCGTGCCGCCGCAGGCGATGGACGTGGAAGCGGCAGTGCTCTCCGCCATGCTTCTGGAAAAAGAAGCGATCGCAAAGGCGGTGGAAGTGCTCGACGACAGCGCGTTTTACAAACCGGCGCATCAAAGCATTTACCGCGCGATGCTCGCACTCTTTGAAAAAAGCGAGCCGGTCGATCTGATTACGCTGACCGAAGAGCTGCGCAGGCGCGGAGAACTGGAAAAGATAGGCGGGGAATATTTTCTTGCCGAATTGACTTCACGCGTGACCAGCGCCGCAAATATCGAATACCATGCGCATATCGTCCTGGAAAAAGCGCTCATGCGGCAGCTCATCGTTGCTTCTTCCGGCGTCATCAACAAGGCATATAGCGAAGCCGAAGATGCCCTCGGGCTGCTCGACGAAGCCGAACAGAGCATTTTCGATATTTCCGAACAGCGGATGAAAAAAAGTTTCGTCTCGATGAACGTTGCCGTTCATAAGACGATGGATATGCTGCAAAGCATTCACGGCAAACACAGCGGCGTGACCGGCGTCCCTTCCGGTTTTGCCGACCTCGACAACCTGACAGGCGGGTTCCAGGCTTCCGATTTAATTATCATCGCCGGGCGGCCTTCCCAGGGAAAAACCGCGCTCGTGCTTTCTCTGGCGCGGAACGCCTCTATTATACACGATATTCCGATCGGTATGTTCAGTCTGGAAATGTCCGCGCAGCAGCTCGTGATGCGCCTGATGTGCGCGGAGGCGCGCGTCGATGCGCATAAGGTTCGTACAGGCCGCCTGCCTGAAGATGAATGGAAAAAACTCAGTACAAGTGTGGGACGTCTCTACAAGGCTAAATTTTTTATTGACGATACGCCGGCCCTTGGTATTCTGGAACTCCGGGCAAAAGCGCGCCGCTTAAAAGCTGAGCACGATGTCGGTCTGGTTATTGTCGATTATCTGCAATTGATGCAGGGGCCGCGTTCCCAAAGCCGTGAACAGGAAATCTCCGCTATCTCCCGTTCGCTTAAGGCGCTTGCGAAAGAACTGAATATTCCCGTGATTGCGCTTTCCCAGCTGAACCGTTCAGTGGAAGCGCGGACGGATAAAAGACCGGCTCTTGCCGATTTGCGGGAGTCGGGAGCAATCGAACAGGATGCGGACGTCGTTATTTTTGTCCATCGCCCCGAAATGTACGGCATCGATGAGCAGCAGGGCGAAGGAACGGAAGGACTGGCGGAAATTATTATCGGCAAACAGCGGAACGGTCCTGTCGATACAATCAAGCTGCAGTTCGTCAAACAGTATGCCCGGTTTGAAAATCGTCTCGGGTTCAGGCCGGATTCCCTGATGCCTGCTGAACCGGCGGATGAAACGCCTTTTTGACGACAGTAAATAGTAAATGGCAAATGGTAAATGGTTTTTTCTGTTTATTTGTAATCGTTCAACGTGCATCAGTGCTGCTGTTCGAAGTTCTTCATGCGTAGTTCTTAGTTGTCCATTTACTATTCACTATTTACTATTCACCGTTTACAGTTCACAGTTTATGAATTACTTCCTTTCCATATTCTCCTTTTTTGTAATCCTCACAGGAACTGCGCCGGCGCAGACGTCCGATACGAACGAAATTATTTGCATATCGAAATTTCATTGGGCTGCTGCGAATCATCTGCAGACGAAACCGATCGGCAATGTGATTGCAGAGGTTGGGGAATCGTTTATCGGAACCGATTATGCTGCTCATACGCTGGAGTCTGCGGGCGGGGAAAAACTGATCGTCGATTTGCAGACATTGGATTGCGTGACATTCTATGAAAATTCACTCGTTCTGGCGCGTTGTATAAAAAAAGGAACGGCGACGTACGGCGATTATAAAAAAGAACTGCAGCACGTACGGTACCGGGACGGAATAATCGACGGATATCCGAGCCGCCTGCACTATACCTCCGATTATTTTTACGACAACGTGAAGAAGGGAATCCTTAAAGACATTACATTTGAACTTGGTGGAGTGCCGTTCAAAAAGAGAATCGATTTTATGTCCGCGCATCCGGATTCATATCCAGCCTTAAAGAATGATCCGGAATTTGCAGATCGAATAAAAAAGATCGAGGATTCAATTAACTCCAGGCAGATTTTCTACATCCCCAAATCGCTCGTCAAGGCAATCGCTTCGAAAATCCGGAGCGGCGATATTCTCGGCATTACGACGAGTCTTGATGGAATGGATTGCTCCCATACAGGGATTGCACTATGGAAAGACGGGGAACTCCGCCTTCTGCATGCCCCTGTGCCCGGAGCGAAGGTGCAGATCACTTCGATGCCGCTCTGGGAAAATCTGGCAAAAAATCATAAACAGACCGGAATTATCGTTATGAGAGCTGTAGAACCATGATTTAACAGAATATAGAATGCAGAAGACAGATTTCAGAATGTGAATTATAGAATAAAATCAAATAACCGACGAACCAAAGAACCAATAAACAGAAGCACCGCAGAACATTGAACTGCAGCACGCTTATACATGAACCCGAAAATAAAGATAGTGCTCGGTGACATTACAAATCAGCATGTTGATGCGATTGTCAATGCTGCGAACAATTCACTGCTCGGCGGAGGCGGGGTCGACGGTGCGATTCATCGCGCTGCGGGACCAAAACTGCTTGAGGAATGCCGGACGCTCGGTGGATGCGCAACAGGCGAAGCAAAAATAACGGATGGATACAATCTTCCTGCGCGGTATGTGATTCATACGGTCGGGCCAATCTGGCATGGCGGCTCCCGGCATGAAGACGAATTGCTGGCAAGCTGTTACCGGCGCTGTTTTGAGATTGCCGCTGAACAGAAACTTATATCCATCGCATTTCCCTCGATCAGTACCGGTGTCTACGGATTTCCGGTTGAACGCGCTTCCCGCATCGCGCTCAAAGAAATATTTCATGCTCTGCAAAATAATTCACTGATCGAACAAATTGTTGTCGTTTGCTTCGATCAGCGAACGCTGGATGTTTACACCGGGGCGGAAAAGGAAATGAGATAATGCCGTATGTAACTATTTGTCGAAAAATATAGTTATACTCTAAGAAGAAAACGAATGAAGAAAAACTCAAATATATTTTTCATCTGCATAGCGGTCGTTCTTATGACAACCGGGTCTTTTGCACAAAAGCAGGCAATTGCTCCGCGGGACTCCGTTAAGGCGTTCTTCGGCGGAAATAAAATTTTCGTGAATTACGGAAAACCGTCGATGGAAGGCCGAAAAATATTCGGTGAATTTGTCCCGTATTATAAAGTATGGCGGACCGGCAATGGAGCGGCAACCACATTGACGACTGATGCCGATATCGAAATCGACGGAGCTGTGGTACCGCGCGGAATATATTCCCTTTATACGTTTCCTGCAAAAGACAGGTGGAAGCTCATTATCAATAAACAGACCGGACAGTGGGGAACCGTTTATAATCCGCAATTCGATCTTGCACGTGTCGACCTTGATGTTAAATACCTGAAGTCTTCCGTCGAGGCACTGACTTTCAAAATAGAAAAGAAATCTGAAGGCGGCGGTATTTTCCGTATCGAATGGGAACAAACCGAACTTTCTGCTGCATTTCAAATAAGCAAAGACGGATTGCTGCCGAGTCCCCGGGATTCCGTATCCGTAAATCTCGACGGCAAAATCGTCAGCATCGATTACAGCCGTCCTTCGATGCGCGGAAGGAAAATCATGGGAGGAGTCGTTCCGTACGGAAAGGTCTGGCGCACAGGCGCAAATGCCGCGACCGGATTGGCAACGGCAGGCGACATCCGTATCGGAAAAATGATTTTGCCCAAGGGTACATATACGCTCTTTACGATTCCGTCGGCAAAAGAATGGAAGCTTCTCATCAATCGGCAGACTGGACAATGGGGTACCGTGCACAACGCCCGGCTCGACATGCTTGCTCTGCCGATGAAAATAAAAAAACTTGCTCAGGCTGTGGAAAAATTTACAATTATTATTGAAAAAACCGGGCCTCGAAAAGGACTTCTTCGGCTGTCGTGGGAAAAGACCGAAGCGTCGATTGATTTTTCATTGCGCGCCGAATAGCGGCGCCGAAGATGGGAGAAAAACGTATGCCGGCAAAAATTACGATTAAAACAAACGGAAGTATCCGCGTTGAAGGCGATTTTGAATTGTATGATGTTGAAGGAAGGAAGTTCGATCTCAGCGGCCGGGAAAAAATTTCGCTCTGCCGCTGTAACCAGAGTCAGGACAAACCTTTCTGCGACGGTACGCATAAAACCTGCGGTTTTCAGTCCGAGATCATCGCTCGCGTTCTTCCGGCTAAAGAAAAATAATGTTCAAATATCTAAAAAAGTTGTTCGCGCCGCTTGACAATCTCTCAGGAAAAGTTATATTAAAAGAGAGCAGTACCTAAGATAAAAAATTGAAAACGATGAAGAATACATTATCCTTGATGCAGACATCAAAGCCGTTCGCCGGAATGGCGGAGAGTTGTTGCTGTCGCTGTTGTTGTTGTCGGACGCACGTTCGCGCAACGATGTCGGATAATGGTTGTTCATCGGCCTCCTTATTGTAATATTTTCTCAAAACAAGCTTTTTTACAGGTCGACGGAGCAAAGCCCGATGCGGCCATAACCAGCCCTTTCTCCAATGGTGCTGATCATTATCCTCAATCGCCGTGCGATTGAGGGAATAACGAGATGAGGAAAATTGAAAACCTCTTCCGGAAAATTCCCGGAAGAGGTTTTTCGTTTTTATTCACTTCTGCTTCATAGAAGGACATGAACAAGACAAAAAAGAACATGAAGAGATAAAAAAGAAATGGAAAAAAATCACATACACACGCTAACGTTGAAGCCCATCTTCTCCCTTCCCCTTATTGCCGGGAAGTGGGCTGCATATTTTTTGAAAATAATTCACAACAATCATCAGAAAGGTTCACCCATGAGCAATCAAACGCATAAATTCGAAACACTCCAACTGCATGCCGGGCAGGTTGTCGATAAAACGACAAATGCCCGTGCCGTGCCTATCTATCAAACGACATCGTATGTTTTTAACGATGCCGGCCACGCCGGCCGCTTGTTCGGATTGCAGGAATTCGGCAATATATACAGCCGTATTATGAATCCGACAGTCGCCGTTTTTGAAGAGCGCATCGCTGCCTTGGAAGGCGGTGTCGGAGCGCTGGCAACTGCGTCCGGACAGGCGGCTCAGTTTTTAGCAATCTCGACCATCGCGCAGGCGGGAGAAAATATCGTTTCATCCAGCCTGCTGTACGGCGGAACGTACAATCAGTTTAAAGTGACGCTGCCGCGGCTCGGAATCAACGTCAAATTTGCAGATGGGGACGATCCGAAGGAACTGGAAAAATTAATCGACAGCAAAACAAAAGCGGTTTATGTGGAGACCATCGGAAATCCCCGGCTTAACATTCCTGATTTCGAGGCGATTGCAAAAGCAGCTCATGCGCACGGAATTCCGTTTGTCGTCGATAATACGTTCGGACAGGGAGGATACCTTTTTAATCCGATTGCCCATGGTGCAGACATCGTTGTTCACTCGGCGACAAAATGGATCGGCGGGCACGGAACTTCCATAGGCGGCGTTATCGTCGATTCCGGAAAGTTCGATTGGGGCAGCGGCAATTTCCCCATCTTCACGGAACCGAGTCCCGGTTATCACAATCTCAACTTCTGGGACGTCTTCGGTTCCAAGAGTCAGTTCGGCAATATTGCCTTCATCATCCGTGCGCGTGTGGAACAGCTTCGCGATATCGGTGCAGCTCTCAGCCCGTTCAATGCGTTTCTTTTTCTGCAGGGTCTCGAAACGCTGTCGCTCCGGGCAGAGCGCCATAACGAGAATGCTTTAAAGCTCGCAAAATATCTAAGCAAGCATAAACAGGTCGAGTGGGTTTGGTATCCGGGACTGGAAAATCATCCATATCATGAGAGTGCGAAAAAATATCTGCGCCAGGGACAATTCGGCGGTGTGCTTTCCTTCGGTCTCAAAGGGGGAGTAACGGCAGGCAAGAAATTCGTCGAAAGCACGAAGCTTGCAAGTTTACTGGCAAACGTCGGCGATGCCAAGACGCTGGTTATTCACCCTGCGTCGACTACGCACCAGCAATTGTCCGATGCAGAGCAGCGTTCTTCGGGCGTCGTTCCGGAACTGGTTCGCGTATCTACCGGAATCGAACATATTGACGATATACTGGCCGATTTCGAACAGGCTATAACTGAAGCCGCAAAAGCCTGATATCGACACCTTGCGAAGGTGGTATCAAAAATTAGCAGAAAACAAAAAATTCATAAAGGAGAATACCATGGCATTAGCAAAAAATATTCTGGAAACCATCGGCCGTACGCCGCATGTGCGCGTGAACCGGCTTTTTGGAGACAAGGAAGTATGGATAAAACTCGAACGATCGAATCCGGGCGGAAGCATTAAAGATCGTATTGCGCTGGCAATGATAGAAGATGCGGAGCGGCGCGGAATTCTGAACAAAGATTCCGTCATCATCGAACCTACATCGGGCAATACAGGAATAGGTCTGGCTTTTGTTGCGGCAGTAAAAGGATATAGAATCATCATCGTTTTACCGGAATCGTTTTCAATAGAGCGGCGGCGCTTGATCAAAGCATACGGAGCGGAGCTTGAACTGACCCCCCGCGAAAAAGGAATGAAAGGCGCAATCGAACGTGCGACAGAATTGGCGGCTTTAACACCGAATTCCTGGATCCCGCAGCAATTTGAAAATTCAGCCAATATCGAGATACACAAAAAAACGACGGCAAAAGAAATTCTTGAAGATTTCCCGCAGGGTATTGATTTCATCATTACTGGCGTCGGTACCGGCGGGCATATTACAGCCGTAGCAGAAGAGCTGAAAAAGGTATGGAAGAATCTTAAAGTGTTTGCTGTGGAGCCTGCGCTCTCGCCTGTTATCAGCGGGGGAAAACCCGGGCCGCATCCGATTCAGGGTATCGGTGCAGGTTTTATACCGAAAAACCTTCATGTCGAAGCGATCGACGGTGTGATTCAGGTTACAAAAGAAGAAGCGTATGAGTACGCGCTGCGTACGGCGCGGGAAGAAGGAATTCTTGTCGGAGTCTCATCCGGCGCAGCTTTAGCGGCAGTTGCCAAGAAACTTCCCGATCTTCGTCCGGGCGGCAGAATTCTAACATTTAATTACGATACCGGCGAACGGTATCTCTCCGTAGACGGACTTTTCCCGGCATAAGAAAAGTTCGTCCATCATCCGGAGCCGGCGGTTTTTCCATCATACTGCCGGTCTCCGGAATGTTTTATCTTACATGAAAGGGAACATCTATGAGCGCATCGTCGAATTCGGTCGATCTGAATGCATTAAAATTCAACCAGCTTTCAATTATAGCGCTGACACTTCTCGGTTATATTTTGGATGTCCGGCTGCTGCCTGGATTCGTTGCTGCATTGATGGTTCTCGGCGGCCTTTTTCCGCAGGCGGCTCTCTTTAAAATACTCTACCGGCGAGCGGCCGTTCCGTTAAACATTTTGAAGCCGGAAATTTCCGAAGAATCGTCCGCGCCGCATAACTTTGCGCAGCTTTTAGGGGGAGTTGTTCTGACGGCCGGGACCGCTTTATTGTTTTTTGGTTCGGCGGCAGCCGGCTGGACGCTTGCATGGATCGTTATTCTGCTGGCAGCGGTGAATGTCGGTTTCGGTTTTTGCGCGGGCTGCTTTGTGTACTTTCAGCTTGCCCGGTTGAATGTCCCCGGATTTCGTTCGGCTCAATCCGGCCAGGTGGGAATATCATCATGATCGAAAGACTTGTTCTATCGTTCTTTTTAATAGCTGCATTGTCGGCAGCGGCGAAAATCATCCTTTCCTTTTTAGCATGGCGAATGCGCAGAACATTCCTTGTTCACAGGACTTCCGTCCATCATTCCCAGCCGGTCCTTCTTTATTTTTGGTCGGACCGGTGCTCTCAATGCAAAACGCAGGAACGGGAAATATCCGCCGCACAAAATATTCTTCGTCAATTCGGAAAACAGTTTGATATCCGGAAAATCAATGCGCTCGAAGATCGAAAAACTGCGGAATTATACCGCGTTATGACCGTACCGACCGTCATTTTACTGGACGAGGACGAACAGCCGGTTGCCGTCCATCCCGGATTCACCCGGGCAAAGACGATCTCGGAACAATATCTGCGAAGTGCCTGACGATCCTGGAAAAGAGTAAGCTGTTTTTCCGAAGGCATCCGGAACCTCTGAAACAATCGGAATCATAATAATTTTCATAATCCTCCATCCAATACCGTTATCATGCGAAAAATAGTGCAGCCGTAAAGCGGGACATTTACTTAATTTACGGTATAGAGACTTGTTCATCATAAAGAGATATGGTATTTTGAAGAGTTGAGTTTATAAAATGACGGAGTCATGATGAATAAAGTTTTTCGGTCAGCCGTGTTATTCTGGATTATTTTCGGATCCGGTATATTCGTACATGCCCAGTCCAGTCTGGTTTCATTAAGCCTGAATAAGCAAAAGTGGACGGTCAATGCTGGAGCGAATTTTACAGTCGCTCTCCATGTAAAAATCGAACACGGATGGCATATCAACTCGAACAAACCGAACGATGAATTTCTTATTCCGGCAGTACTGGCTTCCGGCAATACTTCGTTTCCTGTGGCGGGCATCCGTTTCCCTGTACCGAAAGAAAAAAAACTCGGCATCTCCGAAAAACCGGTTTCCGTTTTTGAAGACGAGATCAATATGCAGGCCACGATTGCCGTAAAAAAAACGACGACCGGCGGCACGTATTCCATTCCGCTTCGATTTAGTTATCAGGGGTGCAACGACCGGATGTGTGCGGCCCCGGCGAGCGAAACAATCGAACTTACCCTGGAGGTCAAATCCGGTGCAGACACATCGGCTGAAACTCCTGAAGACTTTGCGCAAAAGAAAACGGGGGATATAAAGAACGCCGCTTCGATATCGACGCCGTCAAAGATGATGCAAGAGCCGAAAATTTTGCAATCTCAACAATCGCAGCCTCTTCCCGTTGAAAAACATGCGGAACAAATTTCAAAGAACGACGCATCGATCGCTTCTACATTGGAAAGAAGCGGATTGATACTGAGTCTGATCTTTGTCTTTATCGGCGGACTTGCGTTGAACCTGACGCCGTGCGTGTATCCGCTTATTCCGATCACCGTCGGCTATTTCGGCGGACAGGCGGAAGGAAAAACAAGCCGTTTGTTCCTTCTCGGAATATTATATGTTCTCGGCATGGCGCTGACCTATTCAATCATTGGTGTCGTTACTGCCCTCAGCGGGGCGGTGTTCGGCGCGCTGCTGCAGCAGCCGGCTGTTCTCATCGGCATCGCTCTGCTGTTCGTTGTGCTGGCATTGAGTCAGTTCGGTGTGTATGAATTTAAGCTTCCGGACTCGTGGGCTGCTAAAGCCGGCGGGGCAAAGAGCGGCGTCTTCGGCGCTTTTTTTATGGGACTGACCATGGGAATTGTCGCGGCGCCGTGCATCGGTCCCTTTGTGCTCGGGCTGGTAACGTATGTTGCGGCAAAGGGGGATCCGCTCTACGGATTTTTAATGTTTTTCGTTCTTGCTGTCGGACTTGGATTTCCTTATTTGATCCTTGCGCTTTTTTCCGGAAAGATCAAGAACCTTCCACGTGCAGGGGACTGGATGGTCGGTGTAAAACATATTTTCGGATTTTTACTGACGGGCATGGCCATCTATTTTATCGGTCCGCTCCTTCCGGCGGCGGCTGTGCATTATGCGCTTCCGTCCTTTGGCATTCTGGCTGCGTTTATCCTGCTGTTCTTCGATTCGACTGCCGCGGGGGTCAAAGGTTTTAGAATATTTAAAATAGCATTCTCCGTGATGGTAATCGTCGTTTCTGTCTATGCATTGATTCCGCAAAAAACTGTTTCGCCGGTGTGGCGAAGTTTCAACGAAGAGGCGTATGAAGCGTCGATCAGGAATAACGAACGTATGGTTGTAGATTTCTATGCGGATTGGTGCATACCGTGCAAGGAACTCGATGCGCAGACTTTTTCAGATCCGCTGGTCCGGCAGGAACTGATGCGTTTTTCAAGCTACAAGGTAGACATGACGCAGTCGGCCTCGCCGTCGACGGAACGACTGCGCACCAGGTTTAAAATTAGAGGCATGCCGACCGTTCTAGTTATAAATGCGCGCGGAGAAGAAGCAGAACGCCTCACCGGCTTCGCGGGGCCGGAACGGTTTCTGGAAATATTAAAGAAAGCAGAGTAGTTTGCGGATAATCAGATTCGCATCGTTCGATCCGTAGAGTCCGACTCGTAGTCGGACAATTACAAAGCGTTTTTTCACACTCGCCCGTTTATTTCTCCATCCCGATAAAGCACCGGCTTAATCTTGTCATTTTGTCATTCTTCATTCTCTTTTGTGTAAAAATAATACACTGTTAGCAAAATTCCGGCAATACACATTGCGGCAATCACACCGGCCGCTGTCGGCTTGTATGTGAAGACTTCCAATGCCGGACGGTCATCTGGCGTCTTGTATAACGCAAGCACGGCAAACAGGTTGTTCACAAAATGCGCCGCCATACCGGGGAAAATGCTTCGACTCCGGTAGAAAAAAAATCCGAACAGCACGCCAAGGATAACAAGCGAAAGCAGGTTGATGGGCCGCATGTGATATAATCCGAAGATCACGCCGGTGATAAAGATGCTTTTCATGCCGAGCGTTCGTTCCAGTGTCCGCTGCACATATCCGCGAAAAAGTATTTCCTCGCAAATTGCCGGTGTAAGGCAGACTACAACGAGAAGCCATATTAATTCTTCGCTGCTGTACGAAGTGAACAATTGTTCGTTGATGCGCGATAAAAAGTCCGGAATTTTCAGGCGTTCTATAAAAAAATCGCCGATGTAATCGTTGAAAGGCAGAACGCAAATCGTAACCGAAGAGGCGAGTATTATCTCGGGAACGGAAAAACGATTGAGCCGCAGATATGAAGCCACATTCGTAGAATGCCAGTGTTTTACGATCCACAACGTGGGCAGAAGCATGCAGAGGAATTGAGAAACAAAAACGGCGATGCGCATCGGTCCTTTCATCGCCATTGTCATCCGGGTTAATTGTTCGATGAAAGTTTTTCCGTGCAGAGATATATGATGCCCGGCGGTATCGATAAGAAAAAATATTACGCCGATAATTGCCTGAGCGTGAAAATACACAACACCGACTATCAGAAATCCGAGGAATGCAGCAGCCGCAGAACTTCGTCCGGCCCGCTCCCACGATCCGTCAAGCGCGAGCGGTTCCCGCGGGTTTTGTGTCTCCGCCGGATTCACGGTCACATTCGGTCAAAATCAATCGACGACGGATCTTGCAAGGCCGGGGTCGAATAAGATTGAGCCGGAGCCTGGCTTCTGGCGCGCAGGTCAAAATACATGACCACAGTATACACCGGAGCAATCAGCAGTGTAAGCAGTGCACTTACACCGGTGCCGATACTGATACCCGGGCCGAATGAAGCTTCAAGGTTTTTCATTGTCACCGGATCGATTTTGCCGCCGGTTTTTCCCAGAATCGTAAAATATTCTCTGTAGGCATCCCACATGCTGCCGAATGTGATCGGCAGTGATACAATCGTGATGACCAACTGCATGATCAGCGAGAATAAAAACAGGATACCGAAGGTTCTCCACCAATATCCTGTTACCAGATCCCAGCTTCCTCTTAACGATTCGACAGCGGTCATATCGTCCACTGCGACGGCAGTCAATGAAAAATACCATTTCAAAAAAACATTTAACATCAGCGGCACAAGACCGATACAACAGATCAAAACAAACAGCACCATGAGCAATTTTGAAACGACTGCAAGCATAACTGCGGCGATAATTACGATTATAGCAGCGCCGGCAACAATAGCAATTTTAAGCAAGGCCTGGCCGATTCCATGCAGCCATCTGCCGCTGAATGTTTCATCGATTGCGTCCGTAACAGAAATGGAATAGGACATCAATTCTTCGCTTACGACAACACTAATGGCAATTTCAGCGAGCAGCGATCCAAGCATCAGTAAGAGTGATGCAGCGCCAAAGAACGATAATGTTTCCAGCATCGAAATAAAAACGTCAAAGATGCTTTCTCCATGTGCATTTTTAATTGTTTCCTGCAAATCTGCGATGGAAGAAGAGAAGTCATCGGCTGCAATCGCCATCAGGATGAGCGGAAGTCCGAGGAACAATAATGCAATGATGAGATTGCGGAAAAATGTTTTACCGATGAGAGTAAATGTTTTTTCAAAAATATCGCTCAATTCCATCGGAACGATCTGCTTGCTCATTTAAATTCTCCTCTCTGCAATACAGCGATGAAACATACCGTGACAATGCCATGCCGCATTCTTTGTCCGTCGGCATCGGTTTTTAAGTAAACGAATTCATCCGTATAGATAATGAGGAAGAATATACGAGATGCTTCATAAAAAAGAAAGGAGTTTTGTCACTGCATGGTGATTTAAATTTCCCTTGTGGAGTCCTCCATAGGAGTTTGCATAGGCATCACTATGTGACCTGCGGAACGACTCGCAGTCGGACAGATCTTTTGCATGGGTATTTTGATCGCTAAATTTTACGCAACGGAGTAAAAAATCGCTTGACAGCAATCCTCAATTACTGTATATTATTACAGTATTCATAATTACAGTATAAATTTATACAGAGGAGGAAAAATGGAATCGCTTATTTCAGCTTGCGGCTTGGATTGCTCCGTATGCCCATGGTACCCGAATACATGCAGCGGATGTTTTTCCGTCAAAGGATCGACCTTCTGGGCCAAAGAAGCATTGCCGGGCAAAACCTGCGCGTTATTCAACTGCGCGGTTAACGAGAGAGGCTATAAAAACTGCGGCGGGTGTGCAGAATTACCGTGCAAGAAATTCGTCGAATTGAAGGATCCCAATACATCTCAGGAAGAGCATCTGGCATCGATTCATGTAAGAGCAGCACGTCTGAAAGGAATACAATGAAAACGGCACAACAGACAAATCAGAAGAACGCAGTACTGACAAAAATACAGCAGAACGTTTTGAATGTCATCCGCGAATTTATGGAAAACAATTCGTATCCCCCGACTTTATCTGAACTCGGACAGGCGCTGCATATTAACATCAATGCAGTCCGGGATCATCTGCATGCACTTGAGCGCAAACAAGTTCTTCGATGCATTCCCAATATTTCGCGCGGCATCGAACTTCTCCATGCAAAACCGGAAGGGATCCCGATCTATGGTTTTGTTCCGGCCGGTCATCCGTTTATGTCGCAGGAGAATATCGTCGATACGTTTGAAATACGCAGATACATCTCTGCTTCGAATAATGTGTTCGGCCTGTATGTTCGGGGTGACAGCATGAAGGATGCCCAGATTGCCACAGGCGATCTTCTTTTTGTAGATCCGGATGTTGAGGCGAGAGACGGCAGGATGGTTGTTGCGCTGGTGGAAGGAGAACCGACCGTGAAATGGCTTCAAAAGGAAGGTTCGACAATCTCACTTGTACCTGCAAACAAAAAGTACAAACCTATCGTCGTGGATAAAAACGATGAGAATTTCAAGATTGTAGGAGTCGTCGTAGGTATGATTCGCGCGATGGACAAACTGCGAATCGACAAAATGGTGAATCTTAAAAAGGCGTCATGATATCGGTAGAGCTTTATATTGTTGAAGAAGAATGGTTGGGAGGGAAAAGGCAGGGGGGATAGTTTTTACGGAGTCTCATGATCTTCCCTGCAGCCGCGGGCGGTGACCGCGGAGAATTTCTGACGTCACCCGCCTGAATGACTGAGTCATCAGTCGGGCAGGGCACCGTCGGCTGCAAAAACAACGGTACATCAAAATACACTAAGTTACAATAAACCACTTGCATTTAATTTGAAAATAATATAAGCTACCAGCAGTAAGGGAAATACAAGCGAAGCTCACGGAAGGTGGGCATCAGATTC
>PMML01000027.1 GCA_003162695.1 Ignavibacteriota bacterium
GCTTGAAAATGTGCCGAACGGCGGCGTTCAGATTGTCTTTGCTGCGATGGCATAAATTCGGTCGATTTGGATTTCGGAATTGTACGGCTGCCGTGTGTGAAAATATTCTATCCTAAAATTTTGGCTTTGTAAATATTTTTTTAATTCTTCCTCGGAAAAATAAGAAAAATATACCTTATTTCCTTCGTACCATTCATCATCGATGATTCCCTCGCTCGTTCCTTTTTTTACCGCGATCATGAGCTTGCCATCCTTTTTGAGAATCCTTCTAAATTCCGCAAATATCATATTCATATATTCCTTTGGGGTATAGACGATTGAATAGAAAGATAGAAGAGCGTCAAACGAATCATTTTGGAAATCCGTATGCATCATATCCATAAGCTTAAAAGCCATGTCCGGATTATACGAACTTGCTTTCTCGATGCACTTCTGCGAAATGTCTATTCCGACTATCCTGTGCCCTTTGTTGTGCAAATATTTTCCGATATGTCCGGACGGGCCGCAGCCGGCATCGCAAATGCATGAACCGGCTTCGAGCATATCCGAAAATTTATCGAGGAGCAGTCTGTCGTATTCTTTTTGTTCTATCTCATTTTTAAAACTTTCGTGGTACTTGCATGCAGTTTTATCATAGGCGGTTTTTGTCAATTCGATGATTTTATTAATTTCCATGCGATGACCTCTTTATATGACCCGGTGAGCCGGACTTTTCCCGAGGGAAGCGGATTTAGAAACCCATGGATTTCCTTTAATGAAGAACCGCCATTTTTTCCCCAGCCCTTCACTGATGCCGATGCGGGGAGACCTGCCGACGGCTGAAGCCGGAAGAGTCAGTCCTTTCGTAATAAAGAGATCGCCTTTCATCAGATCTGTTCCGTTTTCCGAACGTCCGATTTCAAATGCTTTGCAGAATTTTGCCGGACCGTTGGTGAGGCCGATAAAAGATGGTGAGATCGGATGATCGGGGAATCGGATGATTGAGTATGCGGGAAATTGAACCGCGCCATACCGGTTTTTAAACATCGTTTCTATTCCGGTAAAAGGCTCGACTGCGCGGATCAGTACGGCTTCACCGGTTCCTTCCGGCCCCGTTACGACATTGGCGCAAAAGTGCATGCCGTATGTAAAATATACATAGAGACGGCCGCCATCCAGGAACATAACATTATTGCGCTGCGTTCGTCCGCGGAATGAATGCGATGCCGGGTCGTTTTGTTTGTACGCTTCCACTTCCACTATTTTCCCGGTCAGGAATTCTTTTCCGCAGCGTTTTACAAAGAAGCAGCCGAGAAGCTCCTGTGCGACGGAAAGAGCCGGACGCAAATAAAAAGAATGCGGAAGGGGAATTTTGAAATCATTAAGAATTGTCAAGCCGTGTATGCGATTGTGAATGTAAAAGATACTTGACCGCCGCTTCGTTTCACGGCTGGTTATCTCCGGCTTTGACGGACATCGGCTGTCTTTTCTTTTATACGCCGATAGCGATTGATATAGCGTTAAAAGCTCGGCATAAAAAAATGTGAAGCAATCAGTTGATACAGATTCCGAAGAACGATAACGGCTTGGAATACTGAACGAAATCCCATGTTTTTCCACCATCGGATGTCCGGAGAATCGTTCCCGCCTCGCCGATGATCAAGCCATGCGCAGCGTCAAAAAATTGAATATTCCTCAGATCATTCGTTGTTGGAGAAGTAAGAAGGGACCATGTTTTTCCCGCATCCTGTGTCTGGATTATAGTGCCTCCCGATCCGACGGCGATTCCATTCTTGGTATCGAAAAAATAAGCACTGAGAAGATCGGCAGTCACACCGCTTGTCCTGGTCTGCCAGGTCGATCCCTTGTCGGTCGATTGGAGTATGAAACCTCCGGCGCCAAGCGCGATCCAGTTGGATTTATCGATCGGTACAATGTCGTTGAGCCATTGGAATGCCTGGCTGATCCGTTTTGTCCATGTTGTTCCTTGATCGGTCGAAAATAGAATCATTCCGCCGCTTCCGACGATACACCCGACACTGTCATCGGCAAAAGCAACGCTTCGCAGGTGATTGAGAATATTAAGAGAAGGAGAATTCCAGGTCTTTCCGCCGTCGGTTGTGCGGAGAATGATGCCGTAATCTCCGGCGACAATTGCTGTTGAAGAATTGATTACGGCTGCAGAATAAAGCGATTTCTTGGTGCCGCTGTTCAGCGAGATCCACGAGTTTCCATTATCCTGAGATGCAATGCATTGTCCGGCCAGGCCGACTGCGATGGAAAACGATTCACCGCTGGCTGCGATGGCCATAAATGTCTTGTCTGCATTTGCACTGAGTTCGGTCCAGGTTTCGCCGAAATCTTTGGATTGAATGAGAAGGCCGTTTGCTCCCGACACGGTCGCCACGATCCGCGGGGAGGAAGTTCGCTCTGCTGTTCTTTTTTGGAACGGTGCATACGCAAGCGATGCCGTATTCCATTTAGCGCCGCCGTCATTTGTCGTAAGAATAACATTACCGTCTCCGACGGCAACTCCATTGGACTCATTTATGAAAGCTGCATCGTTCAAGTCCTTTGTATCCGGAGCGGAGCGTTTTGTCCATGTCATTTTTCCGTTGTCCGATGTTTCAATGAATCCTTTCTTACCCACGACGGCGAATGAATGTGACGAAGCTGCCGCTGCGCTGAGTAAAAAATTTCCTGTTCCGCTCGGTACCAATGTCCATTTTGCTCCGCCGTTCGAGGTGAAAAGAATCGTTCCGTTATCGCCGACGATCAGTCCGTTCAATCCTGAGAAGACGACGGAAGACAGCATGCAGCTGATAAACGAAGAAGAAATGTCTTCCCACGTATCTCCGCCGTTCGATGTCTTGAGAATCGTTCCTTGAGCGCCGACGATCGTGCCGTTATTCTGATCCGAAAAGCTGACAGAATTCAAATCGTTCGTCGTTCCGCTTGCCTGAGCTTTCCATGTTATTCCCCCGTCGTTCGAATGAACGATCGTTCCTCCTCTGCCGACAATCGTTCCGCGCTGGTCGTCGAAAAATGAAATCCATTGCAAATCCTGCGTTTGTCCGATAGCAATCTTAAACCATGAGTCTCCGCCGCTGGTTGTTGCGATCAGTGTCCCTTTTTCTCCGACAACAAAACCGTGTGAAACGTCGATGAAACAAATGCTGTTAAAGGCGCTCGTGATTCCGCATGTGAATGATTCCGCCGCCCATTGTTTGCCTCCGTCGATGGATCGCGCGATTGTTCCGTTGTTCCCGACGGCAAAGAGCGTCTTCGTATTGGCATAAGCAACGCCGGTATAGTTGTTGAGTATAGATTCTTGTGCTTGAGCGGCTGAAACCGCAGGCGCTATGTGAAGCAAAAGAATTGCAGCGGCGATGGGCGTAGTAATCCATCCCTTCGAGAAAAGAAATGCACGATATGCATTGATCATGGTCGGACCCGTCATTGACAGAAAAATTTATTTTTCAAACTCTATCTGATGCTGTGCTTTTGATTTAAACGACAAACCGAGATGCGAATAGGCACGCGGTGTCACTTCACGGCCCCGCGGTGTTCGCGATAAAAATCCCTCTTGAATAAGAAACGGTTCATATACTTCTTCCAGTGTGCCGGTTTCTTCGCCGACAGCGATGGCCAGCGTATTTAAGCCGACCGGGCCGCCGTTATATTTGTCGATGAGGACACTCAGTATCCGTTTGTCCATTTCATCAAGACCATGCTCATCCACTTCGAGGGCCTTCAAAGCGAATTCCGCGACTTCTGCCGTAATTATTCCACGGTAGGCCGCCAGATGCCGGTCGGCCTCGGCAAAATCCCTGCAGCGCCGAAGCAGCCGATTGGCGATGCGCGGAGTTCCGCGCGCCCGCATGGCGATTTTCTCTACGGCCGGCGTATCGATATCGATCTTTAGAATGGATGCGGAGCGGCGTATTATTTTTTCCAATTGCCCTGTACTATAGTAATCTAATCGATTGGTGATGCCGAAACGGGAGCGGAGAGGAGAACTCAACAACCCGGCGCGTGTCGTAGCGCCGACAAGTGTAAAAGGTTGAAGCATGAGTTGAATTGTTTTTGCTCCCGGTCCGCTTTCGATGACAATATCAACATGATAGTCTTCCATCGCAGAATAAAGATATTCCTCTATTTTTGTAGGCACGCGATGTATTTCATCGATAAAAAGGACTTCTCCTTTTTCAAGGGAGGTTAAAATTCCTGCAAGATCGCCTGGTTTTTCCAAAGCCGGGCCGGAAGTCATTTTTAAACCTGTTCCCATTTCACTTGCAACAATATGCGAAAGTGTAGTTTTTCCCAGTCCCGGCGGACCGGTTAAAAGAACGTGATCGAGTGCCTCACCCCGTCCGCGTGCCGCAATAATAAAAATACGCATGTTTTCGACGATTTTTTCCTGACCGATGAAATCGTCGAGCACATTGGGACGGATTGTTCGATCTAATTCAGCATCTTGTTCGTGTAAGTCTGGTTTCACTAGATCGGAATTTCTCATCATAGCAAAAGTAGCAAGAAGGTGAGAAAATAGCAAGTTATCCGGATAATTTCAGAAAAATTTTATTCGAATTTATTCTCTTTCGGGTTGATCACGCCGCCGCTTGCGGCAGGGAGCTTCATTTTTTTCCAGCATGCCGAAGAGCAGATTTAATGAGTTCTTCAACAGATGAAGCAGGATTGCTTTCGGAAGATGCAGCATGGATTGATTTTTCTGCCGCTTGCTGTGTAAAACCCAGAGAAAGTAGAGCCTGAAGAGCCTCTGAACGCACAGCTGAAGAAGATGCTCCGGTCATCGCTCCTGCAGAGCCTTCCAATGAAATCTTAGATGCCTTATCCCTTAATTCGACAATCAGCCGTTCGGCGGTCTTTTTTCCGATACCGGGAATAGAAGTCAACGCTGCAGCTTCTCCTTGAGCGATGTGAGCATGGAGTTCCTGAACGTCAATTCCGGAAAGAATCCCTTGAGCGAGCCGTGGACCGATTCCGGAGACGGAAAGAAGCAGCCGGAACCATTGGCGTTCTTCCAAGGTCGCAAAGCCGAATAATTGCATTGCATCCTCTCTCATATGCATGTGAGTGAAAAGAGAAATCGGCCGGCCTACATCTCCAAGTTTTGTATAGGTCGAAAGAGGTATATGAACGGCATAGCCGATTCCATGAACGTCAACCACGACTTCTGTCGGCGTTTTGTGCTGCAGTATTCCGTTAATGAACGCAATCATGAGAGTCGCCCGATTTTTTCCGGATGTTGTTTGATATAGCTTGCCCATGAACGTGTCTTGGACGAAGCGGTTGTCTGCTGCGGAGAAATATTTTCGCGCCGGTACGCGTGGCATAATGCTGCGGCAAGTGCGTCGGAAATGTCGAAAAATTTCGGCGTCTCGCGTATATGCAATTGCGCCTTGACCATAAACTGAACCTGCTGCTTTGAAGCGGCGCCGTTTCCCGTTATCGATTTTTTGATTTCACGCGGCGCATATTCTGCCGTCGGAATTTGAAAGTTGACGGCGGCGAGGAGAGCAACGCCGCGTGCGTGGCCTATCTTGAGTGCTGACTGGGCGTTTTTTCCGTAGAACGCCGTTTCGATGGCAAACTCGTCGGGTTGATATTGTTTGATGATAAGCTGCAAAGAATCGTAAATTCTTTTCAGGCGGAACGGCATGCTCTCGTGCGGAGAATTTTTGACGGCTCCGCATGCCAGCATTGTCCAGCGGCCGTGCCGGCCTTCGATAACGCCGTACCCGGTAATGAGCGTCCCGGGATCGACGCCGAGGATTCTAATATTTGATTTCTCTGCCGGCATAGTCAAAGGCCTGCGGTTTTTGACTGCTTACTTTATATCGCGAAGCTTCAGCTGCGGAGCCGCCTCGCCGGAAAATTCGTTTTCTTCGAGTGAGAAAACAAGATCGACCTTGCTGCCGCTGCGCACTCTTGGCAATAAATCCCCGAGATTAAATCCGATGGAATCTACGACAGATCCGCCGCTTTGGACTTTAAACCGTAGATGATTTTTACCGACAATTCGCGGCTGTCCGATAACTTCCACATTGCGTACCATAAAGAGGGGCCGCGGATTATCCGGCCCGAACGGTGCATATTGTCCGAGCACGCGTACGAATTTCGGCGTCAGATCGGAGAGTCGAACTTCAGCGTCGATACGGATCTCGGGGGTCAACAGGTCTTCTGTCATCATTTCACCGGCAACAAGATTGAATGCTTCCCGGAATTCCTGAACCTTATCCAGTTCGACCGTTAATCCTGCGGCGTACTTGTGTCCGCCGAATTGAATAAGCTTGTGTTCACAGCGTTTGAGCGCCTCATGAATGTTGAAGCCGGAAATGCTTCGCGCCGAACCCTTTGCCACTCCATCGATCGTTGTCATGAGGATTGTCGGCCGATAATACCGTTCGACAAGCCGCGAAGCCACAATTCCGATCACTCCCGGATGCCATGATTCTTCATGAAGCACGATGGCGCTGTCATTTTCCGTGGTTAACATATTCTCGACAATCTTCTGAGCTTTCAAAAAAGTTTCTTCGTCGATCTTTCTGCGCGCTGAATTTTCATCTTCCATGACACGGGATAATTCCAGGGCGCGATCGTACGACATGCAGGTTAAAAGCTCAACCGCTCTGTTGGCGTCTCCCAGCCTGCCGACGGCATTGATGCGCGGTGCAAGAACATATACAATCTGTCCTGAAGAAATTTTGCCCGATTGAATCCCGGAGGTTTCGATGATTGCCCGTATTCCCGGCAGAGGATCGGTATTGATCAATTCCAGTCCGAGCCGAACGATGGTTCTGTTTTCGTATACCAGCGGAACGATATCAGCTGTTGTTGCAAGAGTCGCGTATTGTAAATACTTTTCAAGCAATCGCTCTGCCTGACCGTTTCTGTTCTCGCTCAATTCTTTTTTGGTCAGCAATGCTTGAATGAGTTTGAATGCCACGCCGCATCCGCAGAGATACTTGAATGGATAGCTGCATCCGGTTTGCAGTGCGTCCAGAACGGCCGCGGCATCCGGAAGCGAATTTCCCGGTTCATGATGATCGCAAATGACCACCTCAATGCCGAGTGACCGCGCATATTCAACCTGTGTTACGGCAGTAATGCCGCAATCGACAGCTATGAGAAGCGTTGCCCGGAAACTTTTAATACGATCGATGCCGGCGGTGGAAAGTCCGTACCCGTCTCGAACACGGTCGGGAACAAAATAACGGGCTTGCGCACCGATCGATTGCAGGAACGACCACAACATTGCCGTGCTGCCGGTTCCGTCGACATCATAATCGCCATAGACGACGATCTGTTCGCCCGTTCGTACCGCTTTCAAAATGCGGTCGACGGCGAGATCCATGTTCTTCATTAAAAACGGATCGCACAAATCTTCCATGTGAGGGCGAAAGAAAGTCCTGGCCTTTTCATACGTATCTATTTTTCTGTGTACGAGAATTTCTGCCAGAATAGGGGAGAGATTGAGTTGTTCACTCAACGCTTTTACTGCAGCGGCCGTTTCCGGCGAAAGCGGTTCGACTTCTGTTCGAACAGTCCATCGATATTCGCGAATTGGTGACAACTGAGGCCTTTCCGTTTTATGGATAAACGACTCAGTTTGAGAAAGATGGGCGCCTTACAGCACAGATCAGCAGCAGTATGTGGGTTGTCGATAAGCCGAATTCTGTCTGATCGCTTGCGCGACGAGGCAGCCATTTCTCTTATGCGGCCTACCCATTCTGTTTTCTCCACCGAAGTGAAAAAGTTGAACGGGCAACTCTTCTCGGTTTGTACCGAAACAGAACCTACATGGCCTTGCACCAGGCGGGGTTTCTCCTGTGGCGCTTTTAGGCGCCATCCCTTTCGGGACCGCCGTCATTACTGCCGGCGCGGTGGTCTCTTACACCACCATTTCACCTTTTTCCCGTCAACTCCTTTCGGAGTTATCAGGATGTATCTTTTCTGTGATACATTCCGTTCTTCCGGGATATTGCCCGGAAGACCCCCGTTTAACACGGGGCGCCTTGCCCTATGGTGTTCGGACTTTCCTCCCCGTTCCGCTTGAGGCGGGACGGAGCGGCTGCCTGACGCACCACGTACTGCTTCTGGATAATCTCCAGCTTTCTTCAAACAAATTTTATTCTTGTTCGATTCGAAAATCCGTCGTTAGGGGGATTTTCTGATCGATGCCTCGGTTCGCTAATGCATCAGCTTCGCTATTCTGTTCCCTCATCACATGCCTGAACGCGGCCCGATAGTCTGCTGTTTTCAAAATCGTCTGTGCTTGTTGAAAATATTTTTTCAAATTTTCATTGCGTATTTTATACTGGCCGTTCAGCTGCCGCACCATGAGTTCACTGTCGGAATGTACTATTAATTCCGAACAATCGAAATCTCCTGCGGCCTTCAGGCATACCAGAAGAGCTGTATATTCCGCGATATTGTTCGTCGTCCGGCCGATATAACCGCAAACCGAATGCAGGACGATTCCATCGCTCTTGCGTAAAATAACGCCGATGCCGCTTTCTCCCGGGTTGCCGCGAGACGCACCGTCGGTGAATGCATGAATTGTCATAAAAGCTGCTTTGCGTTTTCCACGATTTCGTCGGAAATAAGTATGCGTCCGCAGCGTTCACATGTCAGCATGGAATCATTTTTTCTTAATTCAAGAACTTTTTGAGGCGGAACGCGGTTGAAACAACCGCCGCAGGAATTTCGGCTTACCGGCACCACGGCTTTTCCATCTTTCGCTTTCCGTATGCGATCGTATGTCTGATAATCTTTTTTAATTACTTTAGCGACCAATTTATTGCGCTGGCGCTCCAGCTTCGTCTCTTCTTCTTCGTGTTCTTTATTAATTGCCGCAAGTTCTTTTTTATTCTCCGCAAGCTGTTCCTGCAGCTCATCGATTCCCGGTCCGAGCTTTTCGGCATCTTCTTTGGCAAGGAAGGCTTTTCCTTCGAGAGATTCCATCTCTTTCTGTAATTTTGTAATGCGCTCCTGAGAGTAATCGATTTCGCGGGCGATAGCGTCGTATTGCTTGTTGGTCTTTACCTGAAACTGCTGGGTCTTATATTTCTCGATCTTCGCCTTGAGGTCGATAATTTCCGAATCGGCTTTATCGCGCGAAGCAAGAGATTGTGTGACCAGCGTTTCCAGTTCCTTCTTTTTCATTGTTTTTTCTTTGACTGAGGCGGATAATTCTTCCACAATTCCGGGAAGGTCGCCTTTGAGTTCCTGCAATTCATCAAGACTTTTATCTGTGAGCTGCAATGCGTAGAGAAGTTTTAACCTGGTTTCCAATGTTTATCCTCAATAGTTATCAATTCAACATTATAAATTATGTATCGGATTTGTCGACTGCTCCGTTATAAAAATTCGCACGGCGGTACTTGCCTGACCGGCCGCTTGTTGCAGCCGGTCAGCAATGATACGTAAAATGCTATGTTCCGTTTCCCAGTGTCCTGCATCGACGAGCGAAATCGTTCCGGCTGCGGCGTGAAACGTATGATACCGAACGTCTGCCGTCACAAGTACTTCGGCCTGAGCGCGAATTGCCTCCGGCAGAAGGTCGCTGCCCGCTCCGCCGCAGACGGGAATACGCTGAACGCGGCTCTTCGGATCGCCGACGTATCGCAGCACCCCGGCATGCAGAACGTGTTTTATCGTTTTTAGAAAATTTTTAAATAATTGAGGCGAGGAAAGTTCACCAAGAGCGCCCATGCCGAAATTTCTCTGCGGCGTTATTGTTTCGTAAACATCATAAGCCGGTTCTTCATACGGATGGACATCTTTCATCGCCGAAAGTATTCTATCGACAGAAGCCCGGGGGGCGGCCATTTCTAATCGCAGTTCTTCAGCGCGCTCCTCTGCCTCCGTTCCTCCGATAAACGGAGATGCATATTTCGATCCTTTAAAGGATCCCGTTCCGCGCGAAACGAATGAACAACGGGAATATTCTCCAATCAAACCGGCACCTGCATCAGACATAGCGTTGCGAACGCTTTCCACATAGTCTTCGGGGACAAACACGACGATTTTTGCCAGGGTTTCTTTCAAAGGAGCCAGAAACCGTATATGCTGGAGACCCAATTTATTTGCAAGGGCAAAACTGACGCCGTCTCTGGAAAAATCGAGATTTGTATGTGCGGAATAGACAGCGATTCGATTTTCTATAAGCTTGATGATCAGTTTTCCAATCGGGTCGGTGCTTATAACGGAAGAAGAGGGTCTGAAAAGCAAGGGATGGTGTGTAACGATCAATTCAGCTTTTCGAGCAAGAGCCTCATCAATAACAGCGGGTGTAATCTCAAGCGCAATAAGCACTTTTGTTACCCGCCGTTGAGGGCTGCCGATCTGGAGGCCTACATTGTCGTTCTTCTGCGCAGCCCAGCGCGGTGCCCAATCTTCCAATACTTGTATAAGTTGCGAGATGATCATAAAAAAAAGTGTCCCGCTATAGGGCGGGACACTTAAAAAAACTACCTGTTATAAAAAAGAAAACACTCAGCGTGTCTGTGTTTGATATGTTCTGTCATCTCTCTCTGTCTGGTCACAATATTCTACTATCGCTTTTAACTTAATATAAACATAACAAAAAAATCATCCAGAAGCAAAGCCATTTATCCGTTCTTTTTTTGCCGCAGCTGCTCGGCAAATATTGACAGCCGAATCCCTTTATCATGAAAGAACAACCTATCAATTTTCTCGGGGGAATGAAGAGGATCGACTGGCCGGGTAAAAGCCGCTTTTTGTATAGACCGCCAAGCGTATTTTTATGAATGGGGAAAATCAATTCGTTCAAAATTCAAATCTCTCAAACGCCGAATTTCCTTTTCGATTTGCAGATAGTTCCGTTCAAATGTCTGTAAAAGCCGGCGGTCGTTTTCGGAAGATAAAAGACGCTTGAGTAAATCGTAACTGATTTTAACCGCAGCAAGAGGATTGTTGAATTCATGACAAATGGTTACAACAAGCTCACGTACTGCCTGAGTTCTGTTTTCCGCCATACCTATTCTTTTTTCGACCGCGTATCTGTGACGGCGGAGTTGTGCCCGTTCCAGAATATTTGTCAAATTTTTCGGAAAATCCGAAAAGACGATTTCCTCTTTCAATAAAAATTCTTCAACTCCCAGCTTTATTACTTCAACCGCCAATTGAATGTCCGAAACACTCGAGACGAAGACGATAGGAATCTGTTTTTCCATCTGGTTCAATGCGAGGCAGAAATCTAATCCGTTCGTGTTCGATGTCTGGGAAAAATAATCCATGATAATGATGTCAAATGGTTCCTGATTGCGTATAGCTAAAAGCGCCGACTCGACGCTTTTCTTCCATTTGACGGCTGAAGGCCGCTCTTTGAATTCGGCGAAGCAATGAATGATGGAATGTGCGAATGCGGGATCGTCGTCCAAGAGCAGAATAGAAAGAAAAGTTGAAGTTTGCGAATTCTTCGATTTCATACTATATTAAAGGTAAGATTACTTTTGAAGACTTACAAAGATTAATTCATGCGGTTTATTGCCGGCAAGAATCGTTTGCTTTTCAAGACTATTCTTGCTATAATTTGCCCAATACAAACGGTTCAAAGCCATAGCGATTGCGGCAAAAGTTCAGGCACAAGGAGAGACACAATGCCAACAAAGAATAGAATTCTTGTAGTTGATGATGAAGAAGCGCTTCGTATTGTTCTGAGTGCTGAACTCGAAGGAGAAGGCTATCAGGTCAGCAATGCCGCCGACGGCCAGGAAGCGATCAACATCCTAAAAAAACAGGAATTCGATTTAATTCTTTTAGATATCAAAATGCCGAACGTCGACGGTTTTGAAGTTTTAAAATACGTGAAAGAACGCCTGCCGAAAACGAAAGTCATTATGTTGACCGGCTTTGCCGATTTGAAGAACGCTATCGAATCAAAAAAATTAGGTGCGGAAGATTTTATCAGCAAACCGTACGATCTGGTAGATCTCTTAACGACCGTCGAACGAGTCCTGACAAGCGCCTAATCATGGCGGGAGATGCGTGCCGCCATGTCTGAAACCTCCAGGATTCTTGTCGTTGATGATGAAGAATCCATCACCTATATAGTCAAGACCGAACTTGACGACCTCAAAGAATTTGAAACCGACGCCGCATTGAGCGGTACGGAAGCTATTACCCTCCTTCAGGCAAAAGTCTACGATGTTGTCCTTCTCGATATGAGAATGCCGCGTGTTCACGGCATTGAGGTGCTGAAATATATAAAAGAAACATCGCCGACAACAGAGGTTATTGTGCTGACAAATGTTGTCGATATGAAGATGGCCGTCGAGACGACAAAACTCGGCGCGTATGACTTTATCGGCAAACCCTACGATCTCGACCAGCTTATTTATACGATTCATCGTGCAATCGAACATCGCCGGCTGCTGATCGATCGTGAATTGGGTCTGAACAGTAAGCCGCTCACCATGATCGGCAAAAGCCGGATTTTTCGAGATATCGTCCAAAAGACAAAAAAAGTAGCGCTGAGCGAATCATTCGTGCTTGTTCAGGGTGCAAGCGGGACCGGAAAAGAACTTTTTGCGAAACTTATTCATTCTTCAAGTCATCGATCGGCACGTCCTTTTATTGTGGTAAATTGCGCGGCCATGCCGGATCAACTGCTTGAGAGTGAACTCTTTGGCCACGAAAAAGGATCTTTTACAAGCGCCGTAAAAGCCAAGCAAGGATTAGTGGAAGTTGCCGACGGCGGAACGCTCTTCCTTGATGAAGTAGGTGATATCAGCTTGATGACGCAGCCGAAGCTGCTGCGTTTTCTTGAAACAGGGGAATTTCGGCGTGTCGGCGGAACATCAACGAAAACAGTAGATGTCAGAGTCGTTTCTGCAACAAATAAAAACCTGCAGGAAGAAGTCAAATCCGGACATTTTCGCGAAGATCTGCTTTACCGTCTGAATGTTGTCGAACTTTATCTGCCGCTGCTCAAAGATCGTAAAGAGGATATTCCGCTTCTGGTCGAAAATTTTCTCATGCGAAAATCGAAAACAAAACGAATCAGCGATGACGCACTCGAAATTCTTATGAAGTATGATTGGCCCGGCAATGTGCGCGAGCTGGAGCATGTTATTGAAGGAGCGCTTGCTCTCTGCCAGGGAGAGAGTGTCGACCCGAGGGATCTGATGACGAATGTTGCATTATCGCTTCAGCAGCCGGGCCATGCCGAAGGCGATTCTTTGCCTTTTGTCGAATCCAGCGATATGTTCTCGCTCAATGAATTGGAAAAGAAACATATTGAAAAGACGCTCAAGCACTTTCAATGGAATCGAATGAAGACAGCAAAAGTGCTCGGGATAACGCCGAAAACGCTGTACTTAAAAATCAAACGGTATAAAATTCGCACGCCGAAGATTGAAGATTATAAATAATATTTTTTGATGAAACTTTTTTAAAACTCTAACGTCTATATAAAGAGGGAACAAGAAATCTTATTCCCGATCTCCTTCTTAGAGAGCCAGTCGTTGTTGCTCGTGGTGGGGTAACATCAAAAAAAACTGGCTCTCCCTTTTTATCCTCTCTTTATTGCTTTTCCTACAATTAATAGCTACTTTAATCAAGAATTTAATTAAAATAAGCCATTTTGACCCCTTTGTCATGCATTATCAATGATCATCGGAAAACCGCATACAGGCCGGTGGATCAAAGGGCTGCAACGGAAAATGACCGCTTGTGATTGAGATTCTCCGCAGGGGGAAATGATTTATGAACTTGCACTTCACCGAGGCAAAGAGAAAGATAATTTTCGAGGGATCCCATGCCTATAAAAAAAATTCTTAGCGAAGCCATTACCTACGACGATATCCTTCTTGTTCCTGCAAAATCGAGCGTGCTTCCGCGGGAAACGGATATTCGAACAAGGCTAACACGCAATATTCTTCTGCATATTCCTCTCGTAAGCGCGGCTATGGACACTGTTACCGAGTCTGAGATGGCTATTGCAATGGCGCGTGAAGGGGGAATCGGGATCCTTCATAAAAATCTAACTATTGAACAGCAGGCGGAAGAAGTCGATCGTGTGAAACGATCGGAAAGCGGAATGATACAAAAACCCATCACTCTTTCACCCGATCGAACGGTCGGCGATGCGCTTGCAGTTATGAAAAAATACAGCATCTCCGGTATTCCTATTGTCGATCAGGAAAAATTAGTCGGTATCTTGACAAACCGCGACCTTCGCTTCGAACCGAATCTCGATTTGCTGGTTTCGAAAATTATGACTACCGGAAACTTAGTCACGGCTCCGGTCGGAACAACGCTCGAAGAAGCCGAACAAATTCTTCAAAAGCACCGCATTGAAAAATTACCTGTTGTCGATAAAAACGGAACGCTGCAGGGACTTATCACCTTTAAAGACATTCAGAAAAAGAAGCATTATCCGAATGCATGCAAAGACCAACATGGCCGGCTCCGAGTCGGCGCAGCGGTCGGTATTGCCGCCGATACTCTGGAACGGGTCGATGCTCTTATCAACGCAGGCGTCGATGTTGTTATCGTCGATACCGCACACGGGCATCAGCAAGGCGTCCTTGATATGGTCAAGCGGGTGAGGGCGAAATATTCTGTCGAACTGGTCGCCGGAAATATCGCTACAATGGAGGCGGCGCGCGACCTGATCAGGCTGGATGTCGATGCTGTCAAAGTCGGCATTGGTCCCGGTTCGATTTGTACGACAAGAATCGTTGCCGGCGTCGGTGTGCCGCAGGTAACGGCGATTCTCGAATGTGCAAGAGCTGCATCGAAGGCGGGCATTCCGCTTATTGCAGACGGTGGAATAAAGCAGACAGGCGATGTAGCGAAAGCGATCGCCGCAGGAGCGGACTCCGTCATGGTGGGCGGATTGTTTGCCGGTGTCGAGGAAAGTCCGGGAGAAAAAATTCTCTATGAAGGACGGAGTTACAAGATATACCGCGGGATGGGTTCTCTTGCCGCCATGAAACAGGGGAGCAAAGACCGGTATTTTCAAGATGCAGAAGACGATATTCAAAAGCTCGTTCCCGAGGGAATAGAAGGGCGGGTTCCTTTTAAAGGTGCGCTTAGCGATACCGTGTATCAAATGACCGGAGGCTTGCGCGCAGCAATGGGATACTGCGGATGTCGAACGATTGCAGAGTTTAAGAAAAAAGCTCAATTTATTAAAATGACGGATGCCGGTCTGAGGGAAAGCCACCCGCACGATATTCATATTACTAAAGAAGCGCCGAATTATCACCATTGACAATTATGATACGTTCACGACTTAATGCTGTTCGGCGCTTTATGCAGATCTCTCGTTTAGATGCATTCATCGTTTCCGATCCGGCCCATGTTTTTTACCTGACCGGGTTTTCCGGTTCAAGCGGCCTCTGTGTTATTACCCCTCATCGGCAATTTTTCATAACGGATAACCGGTATAAAGCGCAAGCGCCGCTGGAGGTCCGCGGGTACCGCATTGTCATAGCACCGCTTAATTTGTTTCAAACAATTGCAGACAGGCGGTTGATTCCGCTCCGGAGGCGTATCGGCTTCGAATCGCATGTTCTTCATGTTTCGGAATTTCGCAGCTTAAAAAAACTTTTCCCATCCTGCCGGTTTGTTCCGGCAGCAAATGTCATAGAAACAATATCTGCCGTCAAAGATGCTTCGGAAATTGCGCTTCTTCGTGCTGCCGTCGAAATAACGGATAAAGCTTTTAAAAAAGTCCTGCCGCTCATCCGGCCGGGTGTTCGAGAAGGCGATATTGCTGCGGAAATCAGTTATTGGCATAAACGCTACGGTGCCGATGCCGATGCGTTTGATCCGATTGTTGCAGGCGGCCCGCGCGGGGCGCTTCCGCATGCGCATGCTTCCGAAAGAAAAATAAAACGCGGAGAAATGCTTGTGATGGATTTCGGCTGCCGACGTAAAGGATACCATAGTGATATGACGCGAACAGTTTCCGTAGGAAAGCCTTCCGGTCTCATGCGGTCGGTCTATGCTGCGGTACTGGAAGCGCAGCAGCGGGCGCTGGATATATTGAAAGCCGGCGCCGCCGCCTGTGCGGTCGATGCGGCGGCCCGGGATGTTATCCGGCACTATGGATTTGGAAAATATTTCATACATTCTCTTGGCCATGGGCTGGGCATCCATTTGCATGAGCCGCTGAGGCTTTCGCCGATAAGCAAGGATATATTGCAAAAAGGCAATACTGTTACAGTTGAGCCTGGAATTTATCTCCCCGGTGTCGGCGGCGTCCGTATTGAAGACGATGTTGTAATCGGCCGGGATCACAGTGAGGTACTAAACACTTCATCGAAAGAATTGATCATTCTTTGATTATGAGCGAAAACGGATTTAGAAAAGTATTGATGATTGCTTATTACTTTCCCCCCATGGGTTTGAGCGGGGTTCAACGAACGGCGAAATTTGCAAAATACTTGATGAAATACGGATGGAAACCCACCGTCCTTACCGTGGAACCTTCCGGCTATTTCGCGTTCGACGATAGTCTTTTGAAAGAAATAGAAGATGCCGGCGTAACGATTGTACGCACGGGATCCAAGGATATCAATCATTTATTCAAGAAACGGAAAATTGTTCCGATGCCTTCCGAACGTTTGCGGAAGCTTCTTCAGTTTTTCGGCGATCTTTTTTTTCTTCCGGATACGAAGCGCGGCTGGAAATCAACCGCGGTCGAAAAGGCTTCGGAGCTGCTGGAGTCGGAACATTTTGATATACTATTTGCAACAGCGCCGCCGCAAACCGATTTTTTAATCGGCGTCAATTTAAAAAAGAAATTCAATATTCCGCTTGTAGTCGACTATCGCGATGCATGGCTGGATAACCCGTTTAAGTATTTTTCGACTCCCCTTCATACGTTTCTGCATAAACGCATGGAGCGAAAAGTCCTGCGAGCGGCCGATCGTGTTCTTGTGACGCATCGCAGAGTTAAGGAATCGATTCTGCGGCGGTTTCGGTTCGTCGATTACAATGAAGTCATTATTCTCTCGCAAGGCTTCGATCCGGAAGATTTTCTGCCGGCTGCGGGTGAACGCAGGCATTCACGTATGAAGATGAAGATTGCCCATGCCGGGACGTTTTACGGAGGGCGGAATCCGAACGTCTTTTTACAGGCTCTTTCCAATGTCCTTCGAGACAATCCGAAAATGCGCGGCCGGTTTGAAGTTAATTTCCTCGGCAATGCTCGTGAAGAAGATATCCAGTTTATTAATCGCCTTGAATTACAAGGTGTCGTGAACTGCACGGGTTATGTTCCTCACCGCGAGTGTGTCCGTCAGATCTTCGAGGCGGACGTTCTGTGGTTTATTATGGATAACGATTATCAAACGGCGGGGAAGCTCTACGAGTACTTCGGTGCTCGCAAACCGATGATTGCTTCCATTGTCGAAGGCTACACGAAGCAGCTGATCGGAGAAAGCAAAGCAGCAGTGTGTGTTGCTACAAAAGATCTCAGCGGTCATGAAGAAGCGATTATGGATTATTTTAAAAAATTTGAACAGAAAAAATTACCGCGCATACCGGAAGAATTTGCAGCGAGGTTCAATCGCGTTCTCCTTACGCGCGAGCTTGCAAAGCAATTTGAATCGTTGATGGATTATGACCGCGCAGGGTTTGTAAAGGTCCGGGGAGACAAGGAATGAAAATTCTGGTCATCGGATCGGGCGGCAGAGAGCATGCGCTGATCTGGAAACTGAAACAAAGCCCTCTGGTGACCGATATTTTTTGTGCACCCGGCAACGCGGGAATTGCTCAGCTGTCAGCTTGCATTTCTCTCAAATCATCCGACCCTTCTGCGATCATAAAATTCGTGAAGGAAAAGCATATCGATCTGACCGTGATCGGTCCGGAACAGCCGCTGGTAAGCGGACTGACCGATGTACTCGAAGAGAACGGTCAAAAGGTCTTTGGACCGAGTAAAGCAGCGGCACAGCTCGAAGGCAGCAAAGTATTTTCCAAAAATTTTATGCAGCGCAATAAAATTCCGACAGCACGGTTTCGTTCGTTTCAGCGGGATGAGTTCGATGCTGCACAGGCATATTTAAGCGAAATACAAATTCCGTGCGTAGTCAAAGCGGACGGCCTTGCTGCCGGAAAAGGCGTTCTGATTTGTCATTCCTATCGCGATGCGGTCGGTGCGCTTGAAGAAGTGATGGTGAAAAACAGTTTCGGCGCTGCCGGAGATCTTACCGTTGTTGAAGAATTCCTTGAAGGTGAAGAAGCATCCGTGTTTGCGTTGACTGACGGGGAAAACATTGCGATTCTTGCTTCTGCACAGGACCATAAAAGGATTCTCGACGGTGATTTGGGAAAAAACACAGGCGGCATGGGAGCATATGCTCCGGCGCCCGTCGTGTCGGCGGATTTGATGTTTCGTATCAAACGCGATATCGTCGTTCCGACACTGGAAGGAATGAAGCGTGAGGGAGTTCCGTACCGCGGATGTTTGTATGTAGGTTTGATGATTACCGCGCAAGGTCCAAAAGTCTTGGAATATAACTGCCGCTTTGGAGATCCGGAAACTCAGGTTGTCGTTCCCCTTATCGACGGTGATCTCGCAGAAATTTTTCTTTCCATTGCTGAGCGCCGCCTCCAGCCTTCCCAGGTCAAAATACACCCGGCCAGCGCCGTTTGCGTGGTAATGGTATCGCAAGGATATCCAGATGCATACCAAACGGGGAAAAAAATTGCCGGGCTCGACACTTTGCGAGCGAATGAGGGTATTATCGTCTTTCATGCCAGCACCAAAGAAGAAGGAGGCGCGATTGTCAGCGCAGGCGGACGGGTGCTTGGGGTTACGGCTATCGGATATCGCAACGAACTTGACCGCACCATCCAGAGTGCGTACCGGGCTGTGGAACAGATATCCTTCGACGGCGCATATTATCGGAGCGACATTGGGAAGAAGGCGCTCAAGAGATTGTCGACTCATGAATTATAAAAACAAGGAGTAAATATTGAATATTCTGATTACCGGAGGAGCCGGTTTTATTGCATCGCACATAAGCGATGCCTACGTTGCGGAAGGTCATCATGTTGTGGTTGTCGACGATCTTTTGGGGGGTGTGCGTGCAAATCTAAATCCGAAAGCCGTGTTTTATCAACTTGATATCCGCAGCGAAAAGCTGGAAGATATTTTTCGGAAAGAACATATCGATGTGGTCAGCCACCATGCTGCGCAAATGGATGTTCGCAAATCCGTCTCCGATCCGAAATTTGACGCTTCTGTCAATGTACTGGGGGGCTTGAATGTTTTTGAATGCGCAAAAAAATACGGCGTGAAAAAGATTATTTTTTCTTCGACCGGCGGTGCGATATACGGCGAGCAGGACTTTTTCCCTGCGGATGAAGAACATCCCCTGCGGCCCTTGTCGCCTTACGGCATTACAAAACTCTGCACGGAAAAATATCTATTTTACTATAAGCAAACGTACGGCATCGATAATGTTGTCTTGCGTTATGCCAACGTTTACGGCCCGAGGCAGAATCCACACGGTGAAGCCGGAGTTGTTGCAATATTTTGCGATAAACTTTTAAAGGGAGAAGAACCCGTCATTAATGGCGATGGAAAACAGACGCGCGATTATGTGTTTGTTGCCGACATTGTGAAAGCCAATGTGCTGGCGCTGCATGCATCCGGATCGAACACGTTCAATATCGGAACAAGCATCGAGACCGACGTCAACAAGCTGTTCCATGTGCTTCGGGACGAACTTTTCCCTTCCTGTCCCGAACGCCATGGTCCGGGCAAGGCGGGCGAGCAGCAGCGGAGCGTCATTACGGCCCGAAAAATTAATTCCGTACTCGGCTGGCAGCCTTCCGTTTCTCTCGACCAAGGATTAAGGTTGACGGCAAAATATTTTAAACAGAAGGCAAGCTCATAAATCGTTTCTTGCAGAACAAAGAGTACTCTGCGCGGCAGGCGAATCATGTTCTTTCGGAATAAGGCGATAAAAAACTCACCGCGCCGGTTCAGGCGGGCTGCTTCTCTGGCCGTTTCAATCCTCTGGATGATCTTATCCGGTGTCTCCGGTGCACAGACTTTCAAATTTTGTCCCGATTCAAGCCGCGCTCCTTCCCTCTCGGTCGGCTCCGGCAATATCTTCGTTCCCTGCCTTGTAAGGGAAATTAGATCGATCCGCACATTTATAAAAAACAAATATTTTGATTCTCTCCGCGTAAAATGCGGCGATCTGCAGGCGGTCGATGCAATTTATCTTCGGTCTTTGGTCATCGCCGAATACGATATTCGGAAAGCGCTTTTTCTTTCACTTATGGCTGTGCTGGAACATCGGACGATTGATCTTAAGATGCCGCTGGTCCGTTATGTTCCGCTGCCCCTGACGTTCGAAACTAAATCCGAATTTCATGCGCGTGTAAAACATGTGCCGAAAACACTGTATTCCGATTCTCCGAATACAAAAGAAGGAGACAGGGATAAGCCCCAGCATTTTTTTGCATCTGCCTTTCTTGCGTACACATCGAATGCTCCGGATTATATTCAAATGCTCGGTGATGCCGTCGAGTGGGCGGAGCCGATTCTTGTGATCGGCGGGGCAGACGATCCCCGCGACCGGAGGGCCAATGATCAGGGAATGCTTTTCGGCAGGGATCTGATTTCCGATAACATCCTTCTGCCGTCGGACTACTTGACTTTGCCGTACCAAGACCGTAAATAATAGCAGAAGAGTGTTGATCAATGCTTTCGAAAGGAATCCATCACATGAAAACCATCCTTATCATCGATGATGATAAAAGCGTTCGAGATTCGCTGAAGATGATACTTGAATACGAACATTATAAAGTTGAATTTGCAGAAAATGGAGAGCTGGGATTGCATCAAATAGAAACCATCCTGCCCGATGTAGTTATGCTTGATATAAAAATGGCCGGCATGGACGGCATCGAAGTGCTTACGAAAATCCGAAACCGGCACGATGAACTGCCTGTCATCATGATCTCCGGTCACGGAAACATCGAGACGGCGGTCGAAGCGACGAAACTCGGTGCGTTCGATTTTCTCTCCAAACCGCTCGATCGCGACAAATTGCTTGTCACGATCCGGAATGCGCTACAGCAGGCCATACTCTCCGAAGAGAATCGTACTCTGCGGGAGCATGTCGACGGGAAAAGGCAAATTCTCGGTTCGAGTCCGGCGATTTTAAAAGTTCTCGATATCATCGAACGGATTGCAAAGACCGATTCGCGGGTTCTGATTACGGGTGAGAACGGCACGGGAAAAGAGCTGGCCGCGCGCGCGATTTATCGTCAAAGTAAACGCCGCGCAAAACCATTTGTCGAAGTCAATTGTGCCGCTATTCCGGCAGAATTGATCGAATCGGAATTGTTCGGACATGAAAAAGGATCGTTCACGGGTGCAACGGTTCAGCGCATCGGCAAGTTCGAACAAGCAGACGAAGGAACGCTGTTCCTTGACGAGATCGGGGATATGAGCCTGCAAGCCCAGGCAAAAGTGCTGCGCGCGCTCGAAGAAAACACGATTGAACGCGTCGGCAGCAATAAACTGCTCAATGTCGATGTCCGCGTACTTGCGGCAACGAATAAAAACTTAGAAGCGGAAATTCAGAAGGGAAATTTCAGGAAAGATCTCTTTCATCGAATCAATGTCATCCCTCTTCACATGCCCCCCTTGCGGGATCATTCCAGCGATATTCCTATACTCACGGCGGCTTTTGTCGAAGATATCTGCGCACGCAACGGTATTGCGAAGAAAATGATATCCCCAAAGACTCTCGATGCGTTGATGCAGAACGATTGGCCCGGAAATGTCCGCGAGCTGAGGAATGCTGTCGAGCGGCTGATCATTCTTTCTCCCGGCA
Source organism: Ignavibacteriota bacterium (assembly GCA_003162695.1). Taxonomy (GTDB): domain Bacteria; phylum Bacteroidota; class Ignavibacteria; order UBA10030; family UBA10030; genus Fen-1254. Next base: position 21,846 of record PMML01000027.1, read on the forward strand.
ATGCCGTCGAAATCGATGCGCTCTCTCTGAAAAGACATGAATCGCTGCAGAATGCCGAAGCGAATTTTGTGAACTTTAAAGGAACGTTTCAGGAATTTAAAGACTACGCAGAGGCGGCGTTCATCAAATATCAGCTTGAAAAAAACAACTGGAATGTAACGAAGACCGCGGAACTCCTCGATATTCAACGCAGCCACCTGTATACCAAGTTGAAACAGTACGGGCTGGAAAAAGAGCCGGAGGAGTAAAACCTTATCAAGGGGACAGAGAAGATACGCGCGAATGCGCGTAACATTTTAATGCTCCGGTTCCTTGACAAGGTTTATCTAAGCTTCGCTGCCTCGAAGAGCACCAGCCCGCCGGCAACAGAGGCATTGAGGGATTCGATTTTACCGTGCATGGGAATGGCTACAAGAAAATCGCACTTCTCCTTTACGAGCCGCCGCATGCCGCTGCTTTCGCTGCCGATTACGACGGCAACCGCTCCCCTGTAATCGTGTTCAAAATATTTTTTTCCTGCCTGCAGATCCGTTCCCACAATCCAGATATTTTCTTTTTTTAATTCATCGAGGGTTTGAGCTATATTGGTCACCCGCGCGATCGGCATGTGCGACGTTGCCCCGGCAGAAGTCTTGATGACGGTCTGGTTGACCGATGCTGCGTGATGTTTCGGAATGATAACGCCGTGAACGCCTGCACACTCTGCTGTGCGGACGAGAGCGCCGAGGTTATGAGGGTCTTCTATTTCATCCAGCACGAGAAGGAAGGGCGGTTCGTTTTTCCTTTGCGCGAGTGCAAGTATGTCTTCAATTTCCACGTACCGGTAATCGTTGACCAATGCAAGAACTCCCTGCGTGACCGTATCGCCTGAGACCTCTCGAAATCGTTCCTTATCTGCTTCTTTAACCGCAATGCGCTGTTCGCGTGCAAGCTGTTTGATCTGCTGAATTTGTGCTCCGGCTGTGCCGTGCAGAATGAGGATCTGATCGATGGGCAGACGCGATTTCAACGCTTCAAGAAGCGGCTGCCTGCCTGCTATGTATTGTCCGGCCATGGTATGATTGGATATTTAGACTGGTTGTTTCACTGAAAGTTTCCACCAGCCGATCAATCCGGCGCCGATAAGCAGGAGAGAAATCAATTGTGCCTCCGATAATCCGACAAGAATACGCGGATTAAGACGGAGAAATTCGATCATGAACCGCTCGAGTCCTGCTAGTACGAGGTAGATCATAAAAAGTTTTCCATACGGCGATGTCGTCTTCCGCATTTTCCAGAGCAGAAAAAACATCGCCGTGCAAATAAGAAATTCATACACAGGTGTCGGGTGGCATGGTGTATGGTCCGGCACGATACTTCCCGGAAAGTTTTTGGTAATTTCCGGAAAATCTCGAAAGGCATAGGAAGGAGGATATGTTCCTTTTGCATAATCTGTTCCCCATGGAAGGGTCGTGGGGAATCCATAATCGCCGTCTCCGGCCAGGTGACAGCCGATGCGGGCGATACCATAGCCGAGCATCAGCGCTGGAGCGACTGCATCTGCCGCCAGAAGAAAACCAAGATGCTTTTTACGCAGGTAGAGAGCGATGCATCCCATGGCGAGAAGGAATCCGCCGAAGTAAGTCAGGCCGCCCGGATTGAATGTCATGCCGGCAGGATCGAGTAGGAAGTCGTTCCAGTTCTCGATCAGGTAAAGAATCTTGCATCCCGCAATGCCGGCGAACAATGCGATAAGCGTGATAGTGCTGGCAATATTGGCGTCAAGTTTCCGCCGTTTGAATTCCTCAGTCAGCACATAACTTGCGATGATAAACCCAAGCGCGAGCATCAGCCCGTAGCCGTAGATTGTAAAAGGACCGATCTGAAAGAGACGAGGGCACATAAGATATCGATTTCCGAAAGTATGTTAATAAAACGAATAAATATTAGGCAAGGCTGACTGGTTCATTTGAGACAATCAGAAATGCGTTGTTGGGTTTCTGCCTGATCTCGACGGTGTCCGGCAAAATTTCAATTTGAAAAATGTTGAGCGTTTTATCCTGTTTGGAAATATTGAGTGTATAAGATCCCTGTAATTCCTTAAAGTCACGCCGGCCTGCAGCCGGCCCTGTCTGCGGCATCAATAATTCCGGAACATGAAGACCGACGATTTTCAAATCGATAACGCTGCCGTGAACGGCTTCTTCCAGCAGTATTTCATACCGGAAGCTGACAAAGATTCGAATTGTTTGCACCAGAAAAACGATGACATTTCGTTTGATTTTTTCATCGTAATGATGAAAAATATTCAACGAGTATTCCGGTTCGCGTACCTTTTTCTTTGCCATATCTTCTGTTATCGTGGAATATTCAGCGCGTCGAGAGTTACTTCGGTCTCTTCGCCGGTTTTCATGTTTTTAAGTTTTCCCGTCCGGGAAGCAAGTTCGGCCTCTCCCACGACAAGTACATAACGTGCGGATTGTCGATTTGCTTCCCGCATTTGAGCCTTGATGCTGCGCGCAAGATAATCGATTTCGGCGGAAATTCCGCTGCGGCGAAGTTCATATGTTTTCCCGAACGACCACCTGCGGGCATGGTCGTCAAGTGCAACAAAAAAGAGATCAGGCGGGGGAACTGTGAAGGAATGTGTACCGCTCTTTTCGAGTACCATCATAAGCCGTTCGATGCCGGCTGCAAAACCAATTCCGGGAGTTCGTTTGCCGCCCAGTTCTTCCACCAGCAAATCGTACCGCCCGCCGCCGGCAAGAGCGTCCTGTGAACCGAGCATGGCGCTGCTGATTTCAAAAGCGGTTTTTGTATAGTAATCAAGACCGCGTACCAAGCGGCCGTCCACTTCGTAGGGAAGCGCGAGCGAATCCAGCAGAGAGATCAATGTCTCAAAATGTTTTTTGCAGTCCCCGCATAAATAATCTTTGATGAGAGGTGCTCCGGCGGTTAAGAGACGATCGTGTTCGTCTTTTGAATCGAGCACGCGAAGGGGATTTTGATCGATGCGCATGCGGCTGTCGGGTGAAAGCTGCGATTCAATATTCTTGAGAGCTGCAATCAAGATTTCTTTATAACGCGGGCGGCATTGTTCGCAACCGACCGAATTTATTTTCAAGGAAAATTTGTCTATTCCGAGAGATCGGTAAATTTCAACGGCAAGCAGCATCATTTCGACATCAATAAGCGGCGAAGGGGAACCGATCGCTTCGGCGCCGAATTGATGAAATTGACGCAGCCGTCCGGCCTGCGGGCGTTCCTGACGAAACATCGGACCAATATAATACAGCTTTGTCAGCGGCGACTGCTCGCCGAGTGAATTTTCAATGTATGCACGCAAAGCCGCCGCTGTTCCTTCGGGCCGGAGCGTGACGCTTTCTTTGCTCCGGTCGAGAAAGGAGTACATTTCTTTGCTGACGATATCTGTCAGCTCTCCAATGCTCCGTGCAAAGAGTCCCGTTTGTTCAAAGATGGGCGTGCGTATTTCACGGTATCCGAACAAGTGCATTGTTCGGCGGACGACGGACTCGACATGCTGCCATGCCGCTGTTTCCACAGGCAGAATATCTTTCGTTCCCTTTATAACTCTATATTTCAAAATTACCTATCCATGATTATTGTTGTCGTTCGATGGTTCCCCGTCTGCGAGGGGGGGGTACCTTCAGAGACGGTGACCGGGAAAGGAAAAGCGAAACAGTCAGCCTTCCGTTAATGTTTCTTCTTCTTTCTGGAAAATCTCAAAGATCTCGCGCGGTGTTTTTGCTTCGAGAAGTTGTTTGCGAAAATCTTCCTTATTCATCAATCGGGAAATCCGGCTGAGCAGTTTAATATGAGGCCCGACCATATTGTCGCGTCCGACAAGAAGAAACACGAGCCGGACGGGCTGATCGTCGAGCGACTGGTAGTCGATTGCTTGTGCGGTTACTGCAAAGGCAGCGACGATATCGCTGACGGCGTCGGTCTTTCCGTGCGGGATGGCAAATCCCGATCCGACGCCCGTCGACATAATTTTTTCCCGTTCAAAAATTGCGATCCGCATTTTTTCTTTATCAATGACATGCGGTTGACCTGCAACAATATCGATCATGGCGTTGATGATTTCTTCTTTTGTCGTTCCGGGTAAATTTGTCCGGATTACGCTTTCGTTAAGGATATCCGTAATTTTCATGAATACTCCGCATGGGTATGACCAAATGAATCTTTGTCGGTTTCTTGAAGACCACACTATAAAGAATATAGTATCGCTGAATATTTCTGCAAATTCAACCCGTAGAGGTCACTCTCGTCCCGTCCAGGTTTTTATTTTAATTTCATATTCATTGCAGAGATGCTTGGCAACCTCCGGTTCCGAGGATTCTGCTTGAATGTGGAAATATGGACGTGTCCGGTCCGGGAACAGCATGACCGTAGTAAAGGCGGCTAACTTCGGAAAATACAGTTTAATTCCATCGATGAGAACGCGGTCATTCTTTTCCGTTTCTTTCATCAGCTTGCGCATGACCTGGCCTTTGAAATGCCATGCACAATTCACTTTTTCCTTGACCATCGTAAGCCGCGGTGTTTCTTGATTGAGCTGTCCTAACGTTTTTTTTGTGCGGGCCATGTATTCGAGAAGTTTTGCAACCGAGTACATGCCGTCGGATGCGAAAAGAAATTTATTAAAAATGAATCCGCCTTTTGTGCCTCCGACAAAACTCATTTCTTTATCGGATGCTGCCTCCATGAGGGCAAGGTGGCTGTCGCGAGTTTTGACTACATCGATGCCGAATTCATGAGCGATAATGTCTACTTCACTCGATGCGGAAATCGGCACGGCAACTTTTTTCTTTTCAGGGTTTGCGAGTGCCATGAACTTCAGAAACAAAGAAAGCGTTCGATCGCTGGAAATGATGTTTCCGAATTCATCGACGATATAAATCTTCTCGGATCCAATGTCGAGCATACAGCCGAGGTCGTATTTAAGAGAGGTGATGACATATGAGAGTTGCTTCATTGAATTGTGAAATTCTTCCCTGGAACGGGTCAATTTCCGGCTGTCAAGGTATGCGTTGAGTGCGACGACCTGAACATTGAGATTTCCGAGAATATACGGGAAGATTGTGGATGCGACGCCGTTCGAATAATCGATCACCAGTTTCAGGTTTGCCGATCGAATCGTTTCAATATCCAGTGCAGCGAGAAAGCGTTCGACGTAGCTTTCGTTCGTGCGTTCGGGAAATGAAATGGAGCCGACAGAGTCGTAATGCGCGCGTGCGAAGTCCTCTCCGAAGAACAGCCGTTCGACGGATTTCGATTTGTTGACCGGCAAATCTTTTCCCTGAGCATCGAAGAAAATAATGTCCGTATAATTGCGATCGAACGGCGATTTACGCACATGCATGCCTCCCCGTTCTTTTCCGCTTCTCAATTCATGACGCATAATAGGAATAGATGTAGCCCTCATGTCGATGCAATGAACGCCGGATGACATCAAGCCGCAAATCAGAGCACGATTGATCATACGCGACACATTATCCGAATCGCGCCCGGTGACGATCGATGACCCGGAACCGACGAATGCACCGAACGCAGCGCCCAGCTTGGCGCCGAATTCAGGACTCATTTCGACATTTGAAAGACCGGTTACCCGTGAATCGGTAACGAACAGTTCCCGCAACCAGCGATCTTCCCATACCAGGCTCCTGGTGACGATCGAGCCTTCATCGATGATTTTATCTGGCCAGATTTTAATGTTTGAAAGCAGCTTGCTTTTTTTCCCGATCGAGCATGAATCGCTGATGAAAACATTCTCCATAACTACGACTTCATCGCCCAGCATGCATTTATTCCCTACGACGCTTTGAGACAATTCGGAACGCACACCGATGGTGGTGTCGTTCCAGATGACGGAATTTCGAATAACCGCACCGGCATGAATTTCGCAATTATTGCCGATTGCGGAGTTGCTGATGATTGCCCCTTTGCGGATATGGCAATTGTCTCCGATGATGTTCAGTCCGGTTATATTTTTTGCCTCGGTTTCGATGACCGTATTATCGCCGACATAACAATTTCCCTGCCTGACCCCTTTCAAATGCACATTGACATTTCCTCGAAAGATATCGAGATGAACATCCTGATATTCGTGCAGGCTGCCGATATCTTTCCAGTACCCGTTACTGATATATCCGTAGAGTTCCGAGTGGTGATCGAGCAGCAGAGGGAAAAGATTTTTACTGAAATCGAACTCTTGCTTTTCCGGAATCAGATCGAGCACTTCGGGCTCGATAATGTAAATTCCGGTATTGATAGTATCGCTAAAAACTTCTCCCCACGACGGTTTTTCGAGGAAGCGCGTAATTTTTCCATCGTCATCCATCATCACGACGCCGAATTGGAGCGGATTCGGATGGTGCGTCAGGAGAAGCGTAGCTTTCGCCTTTTTCTTTTCGTGAAATTTTATAGCAGCAGTTAAATCGAAATCTGTGAGAACATCCCCGCTGATAACAATGAACCGTTCATCGAGAAAATCCTTCACATTCCGGACACTGCCTGCTGTTCCGTAATCTGCTTCGGCTTTGCGGTAATGCATGTTCATGCCGAATTGAGAACCTTCGCCAAAATACGACGAAACAATTTCCGGCTGATAAAAGAGAGCGCACATAACGTCGGTAATTCCGTGTTTCTTTAAAAGAGAAACGATGTGTTCCATCATCGGCTTATTCGCCACAGGCACCATCGGTTTTGGAAGATTACTCGTCAGCGGACGCAGGCGTGTGCCGAACCCCCCC
>PMML01000111.1:0-8677 GCA_003162695.1 Ignavibacteriota bacterium
GAACGCCGCGGCGATTACCTCGGAGCTACCGTACAGGTAATTCCACATATCACGGATGAAATCAAACGCCGTATCTGGGCCGTAGCAAAGACCGGACGATACGATGTCGTTCTCGTCGAGGTGGGAGGGACGGTCGGCGATATAGAAAGTTTGCCGTACCTGGAAGCGATCCGCCAAATCATGCTGGAGGTCGGTCACCGTAATGCATTGAGCATTCATGTAACGCTCATTCCCTTTATCCGATCCGCCGGAGAAATAAAGACGAAACCGACCCAGCATAGCGTAAAAATGCTTCTGGAAATCGGCGTGCAGCCGGATATACTTATTTGCCGGACAGAATATCCGCTCTCAATGGAATTGAAGCAAAAAATTGCATTGTTCTGCAATGTTGAAGCCGATTCCGTGATCGAAGGCCGGGATGTGGAATCCATCTATGAAGCGCCGCTTGCGTTTGAGCATGAAGGGCTTGCTTCCATTGTTATCGATAAGCTGAATTTGAAATGCGGAAAACCCGATTTGCGAAACTGGGTCAGGTTTGTNNCTCGATTTGATCCGTGCGGAAGACGTGGAACTGAACGGTGCGGAAAAATATCTGAGCGGTGCGGCCGGTTTGCTGGTTCCCTGGGGATTCGGCAACCGTGGGATCGAGGGAAAAATCGCAGCTATTCAATATGTCCGCGAACATAAAATTCCATTCTTCGGAATTTGTCTCGGCCTTCAATGTGCCGTTATAGAATTTGCACGCAATGTATGCGGAATGAAAGATGCAAACAGTACTGAATTTCGAAAGACAAAGCATAATGTCATCGATATGATGCTCGAACAAAAATCGATTAGGAATCTTGGCGGGACTATGCGCCTCGGCGCATATCCGTGCACGCTGCAAAAAGGAACGAAAGCCTATGCTGCATACAAAAAGGAATTAATTACCGAGCGTCACCGTCATCGGTTTGAAGTAAACAACAAATTTCGCCGAAGACTTGCCGAAGAAGGTATGATTTTCAGCGGCACGTATGTGAATAACGACCTTGTAGAAATTATAGAATTACAGGATCACCCGTGGTTTCTTGCCGTGCAGTTCCATCCGGAATTAAAATCGCGTCCTGTCGTCCCGCATCCTTTATTCCGGGATTTTGTAAAAGCCGTCAAAAAATTCACTGTGGTTGATGCAACGGTTCAAAAAAAATAAAAAGTCGGATTGTATAAAGGATAAAATGATGAAGCCTTATCGAAGAATCGCTGTTTTTGCATTGATGATGATCCAAAGTATCATCGTTGTTTCATGCGTCCCAGCCGTTCAGCAGCAAATTACTCAACAAGACGAGTATTTTACTCCGATCGGAAAAGACGAAAATGCCGACTCTATCGCAGCAAGGTTCGGCAGGCCGTTCGTTCTAAGGCACTCGCTGAAAACAGGCAGACCTGAGACGGTTCAGGATCTGGCGGAATTAATCCGCCAGCAAAATGTAAGACTCGACGAAGTAATCAATCAGATCACACTTCTTGCAATCCGGCAGGATACGAGGATCAGCGAGGCGGAACAGGCTCCGAGAAAAAAGGCGGCGCTCGATTCGATGATGAACAACAACGATCGCGTGACGGTCGATCTTCTTATGGAAATGATTAAAGAACAGAACCAAAGGCTCAACGAAGTAATTGTTCAACTAAAATCTTTGGCTTTGAACCAAAGCTCTGCATTGCCGCAGAGATTCGGCAGCTCTCTCTCCGTTCCAATGCGCGTAACGCACGATACACCGCCGGCTTTTACGTATGAACAAGCGATTCGCTTGTATGAATCGAATCGCTATCAAAAAGCAAAAAAGGTGTTTCAGGCGCTGCTGGAGAAAGGGGTAAAACCGGACATTGCGGATCATTGCTGTTTCTGGATCGGTGTCTGCGATTTTCAATTGAACCGCGTCCAGCAGGCTTTACTCGATTTTCAAAATGTTTTTCAGTATAAAGGTTCGGAAAAAACTGCCGGAACTTATTTCATGATCGGGCAATGTTACGAACGCCTCGGGCAGAAGGAAAATGCTGCCGGGGTATTCCGGAAATTTCTCAGCATGTACCCCAATTCCTATCTGAAATCGATTACGCAGCAAAAACTGCTTGCTTTGCAATAGAATTCAGTATGAAAAGAAGTCCCGAATTGCAGAATTCGGGACTTCTTCTATCAGCTCTTTTTCTTTCGGGCAGGTTTCTTTAATGTTGCACGCCGCCGTTTTGGGACCGGATTATCTTCTGTTTTTTCCTGAATCGGCAGAGGTTCGACTGCCGTCTCAGACGGAAGAGGAACTTTCGGAATGGAAGCTTCTTTCTGCATTTGCTGCAAGGCTGTAAATCCTTTTTTCAATCGCGTATAAATAACAAACAATATAATCACTGCGACAGCAAGAACAGCTGCAAACAGGTAGAGCAGCAGAAACTGTGTATCGATTTGCGAAAGAGACTGTGCGACGGAACTTTGCATTGCTGCATTCTTGCGTGCAAGAATAACAAACTGACTGTCGTGTGCCGCCAGAAGGCTGTCGTAATGAACAGATGGAACAAGGGTTGTTGCTTGAACTGTGTACACCGGAATCGGCGGTTCGCTTACTTGCAGCGCTTCCTGTCCATAGAGCAAAAACCCTGTTCCAGCCAAAGTGATGAATATAAAAACGTTCCTGTATAAATGCTTCATTGTGCAGCCCTCCTTCATGGTATATGTAAAATACGTGGCAAAGGAAAATAGAGAGAGCATTCCTCAAAGTCAATGAAAAATGACGGCTCAATCGTTGAATTTGCATCTCTCTTTGCCTATCTTTTTGAATACTCTTGCCGTATTCCGGCCTGAACAACAAAGAAGAGAATCATGCTCGATAGAACAGGAAACGTTCATATTCCGCTGCAATATATCAAAGGGGTCGGGCCTAAACGCGCCGCCGCCCTTGGAGAGATTGAAATACATGAAGTAACGGATCTTTTTCACTATTATCCGCGCGGTTACCTGGATAGAAGCCAGATTGTGCGTATTTCCGATCTGCGAGCCCACCTTGCAAAGCGCGAGCCGGTGACCATTATCGCGGAAGTTATTCGCCAGGAAGCTAGAAGGGTGCGCAAATCAAACCGGCTTCTTTTTTTACTGAATGTGAAAGATGAAAGCGGCTTTTTGACCTGTGTATGGTTCGAAGGATATCAATGGTATAAGGATGCATTTGAAATCGGCGAGCTGCTTGCCCTTTCCGCCGTTCCGACGCTCGATAAGACGGGACGTCCTCAGTTTGTACATCCTCAATTCGACCGGCTCAAAAGCGTGGAAGAAGATGAACCCGATTGGGGAAAACTGTTCAATACCGGCGGCATCATACCTAAATATCGTTCAGGAGCGGATCTGGAAAAAGCGGGACTCGACAGCCGAGGCTTTCGCCGGATCATTCGCAATGCTCTGAAGTCGTATATCAATTCGATAACGGAAACGCTTCCGGAAGGAATTCTAAAGAAATATTCCCTGATTCCATTGAAAGATGCCGTCCGTGCAGTTCATTTTCCTGAATCGTTTCAGGAACTGGAGCAAGCGCGTGCACGGTTGAAATTCGAAGAACTGTTTTTTTTGCAGCTGATTCTGGCAATTCGTAAAAATATTTCAAAGCTGGAAGTCCGCGGCTTTCATTATGCGGCGGCAGGCAAGCTTTCAAATCAACTGATCGAATCGCTTCCATTTAAATTGACGGATGCACAGAAGCGCGTGTGGAAAGAAATCGAAAATGATTTTCATTCCGCCTATCCGATGAACCGCCTCCTGCAGGGAGATGTGGGAAGCGGGAAAACGATTATTGCCCTGCTCGCCGCTTTACGGGCGATGGAAAACGGACTGCAGGCAGCGTTTATGGCGCCTACGGAAATATTGGCGGGACAGCATTATCAAACGATCACTCAGTTCCTTCAAGAGATGCCGGTGAATGTCCGGCTTCTTATCGGCGGCCAGCGGAAAAAATTACGCGAGGATATCATGGAAGATATCCGGGCCGGGAATGCGCAGCTTGTCGTCGGCACCCATGCCCTTGTCGAAGGCAAAGTCGAATTCGCCCGCCTCGGACTGGTTATCGTCGACGAACAGCATCGTTTCGGCGTTCTGCAGCGTGCAGAACTTCGCGAAAAAGGAATCAATCCCGACGTGCTCGTAATGACTGCTACTCCGATACCGCGGACGCTTGCAATGACATTGTACGGAGATCTGGATGTTTCGGTTATCGATCAGCTTCCTTCCAGCCGGATACCGATCAGGACCGGATTACGGACGGAAAAGGAAAAACCGAAGATATTCGATTTTATCAGACAGGAAATCCGGAAAGGAAGACAGGCTTACATTGTTTTTCCGTTGATTGAAGAATCGGAAAAAATCGATTTGAAAGCTGCAATACAGGAATACGAATATCTTCAGAAGGAAGTTTTTCAGGAATTCAGACTGGGACTGCTGCACGGACGCATGAAAACAGAGGAAAAGGATGCGGTCATGCAAAAATTCACGAAGAACGAATATCAGATCCTTGTAACGACAACGGTCATCGAAGTCGGTATCGATATTCCAAATGCTACGATCATGCTCGTGGAAAACGCGGAACGTTTCGGCCTTTCGCAGCTGCATCAATTAAGAGGAAGGGTGGGACGCGGTGCGGAACAGTCGTATTGCATTCTGATTGCAAATTACGGATGGTACGAAAAACCGCAGAGAGGCCGGACAGGCGAAGATGTCGTTGAGCAAAAAGCGCTGGCCGCAAGACGGCTTGAAACCATGGCCTCGACGACGGACGGATTTAAAATCGCGGAGGTCGATTTGCAGCTGCGGGGGCCCGGAGAGTTTTTCGGAACCAGGCAAAGCGGTATTCCGGAACTTAAGATAGCCGATTTGGCTGCGGATACGGAAATTGTCGTGGCAGCGCGAAAGGAAGCATTTGCGATGATTCATGACGATCCGCAGCTGAGACATCCCGATCATGCGTGCGTACGGAATCAGTTTGAAATAAAATTTAAGTCGGTGCTGGAATTAGGAAAAATAGGATAAACAGAGAAGGATAAAATAATGCCGGAGAATGAAATACATTTAGAAGAACATGTTCTAGTCGTTCCGAGAACGCTGCTGGAAAAAGCAGGAATCTTTCAGGGACTGCAATACAAGATGGAAGGATATTCGGATATTCTGACCGATCCGAAACATCATTCATTCCGGCGCCGGAAGGAAGTTGAAACGGATCCGGCATGGAAACAAATTATTCCGTACGCAATTCTCAAATGCAAAGACGAAGTGTTCGTCTACCGGCGTGGAAAATTTCAGGGAGAAAAACGACTCTACGGCAACTACTCGCTCGGTGTGGGAGGACATATATCGATATCCGACGCGAATCTTCTCGGCATCACGTACGAAGAAGGGTTGCTCCGTGAAGTGAACGAAGAGGTAACGATCGGATCGGCGTATACAAAGAGATTGGCAGCATTGCTCAACGACGATTCGAACGACGTCGGCAAGGTGCATCTCGGGGTTGTGCATGTATTCGATCTGGAACGTCCGGCCATAACTTCGAACGAACCGTCGCTTGTGGAAACGTGTTTTATGAAACCGGAAGAACTCCGCGCGAAGATCGATCAATTTGAGAACTGGTCGAAAATATGCATCGAACATGTCGAGAATCTCATCTCAAAGTCATAAATTCCATATCCGCGGGTCTGCCTGCAATCGTGGAAGTTCTTGGTTCGTCGTTCGTTCAATGTGCTGCCGTGCTGCCGTGTTGCCGTGCTACAGTGTTGTCGTGCTGAAGTTCAATGTTGCTTAGTTATTTAGTCGCTTGGTTGTTTAGTTAGTTCTTTAATGGTTTAGTTTCCCGGTTGACAATTCACTTGTATACTCCTAAGTGGAATTACGCTGTCGCGTAATAACATTATTAGGCCTCCGGCTACCATTTACCATTCACTATTTACCATTTCTTCCGTATATTGAAGCATGAACAAGGAGAAAACGATTGGAAAATAAGAAAAGCGATTGGGTGCCGACGAATCCAAAATATGACCCGGAAAAGCCGATGCAGGTCGGCGGGCAGGCAGTTATAGAAGGCGTGATGATGCGTTCGGCGCGAGGGATTGCAACAGCCGTTCGGAGAGCCAATGGCGATATTGTAGTACAAAAGATAGACCATATTGCAATAACAGAGCATTCACCGCTTCTTGCGCTGCCGATTATCCGCGGCGCTGTCGGCCTGATCGATATGATGTACCTTGGCATTAAAACCTTAAACTGGTCTGCGGAAATAGCGATGATGGATGAAGAAATAAAAACAAAAGGTTCGGTGCCTGCCAAAAAAAGGAAAAAAGGGGGAGGCGCTATTGCAACAGGTTTAACGCTCATTGTTGCTCTCCTCCTGGGTGTCGGCTTGTTCTTTGCTCTTCCATTATTTGTCGCTTCAAAACTCTTCGCCGTCGAACAGACTGCAGTGGCATTCAATCTTGTGGCCGGCGGCATACGGATGTGTCTTTTGCTGGGATATATGCTTGCTATTTCTATGATGGAGGATGTCAAACGATTGTTTCGTTATCATGGAGCCGAACATAAATCTGTCTTTGCTTTTGAATTGAAATCTGAGCTGATTCCCGGAAAAGTGAAGAATTTCAGCCGTTTCCATCCGCGATGCGGAACGAGTTTTCTTTTGATTGTCGTGTTTGTAGCTATTTTATCCTTCTCACTTATCGATGCTGTTTGGCTGACGTTTATCGGACCGATCACGCTTGCCACACGTCTCTTTGTGCATTTGCCGTTCATTCCTGTTGTCGGCGGACTTGCTTACGAGATGATTCGGTTTTCCGCAAAACACAGCACCTCAAAGTGGGGTAAAATAGTTATAGCTCCGGGATTATGGCTTCAAAAAATAACCACAAAGGAACCCGATGAAGCGCAAATTGAGGTCGCTCTTGTAGCTCTTCGGTGTGCATTGGGAGATCTGGATGCTTCTGCATTCACATTAAAAGAAACTGCTGCCGCAGGGTCGCAAACGAACGCATGAAGATATGATTGATAAATTGGCAAAAATATTCCATCGTTATGAAGAAGTGAGCCGGCTTATGAGCGATCCGGCAATCGCAGCAGACCAGCAAAAAAGCAAAGAGCTGGGAAAAGAACTGCGCTCGCTCGAACAGATTGTAAAGACAGGCCGTTTGTACACGAAAGTTTTCAACGATTTAAACGGGAGCAAAGAATTACTCGATACCGCAAACGATCCGGAGATGAAAGCGCTCGCGCTGGAAGAATATGAATCGTTGAAAAAGGAGGTTGTACGACTCGAAGATGAATTGAAATTTCTTTTGGTCCCGCAGGATCCGAATGACACGAAGAATTTTATTATGGAAATCCGGGCAGGCACAGGGGGAGAGGAAGCCGCCCTCTTTGCTTCCGACCTCTATCGCATGTATACCCGCTATGCCGAACGGAAAGGCTGGAAAGCCGATCTCATGGACTGGAACGAAACCGACAAAGGCGGATTTAAGGAAGTGGTCTTTGCAGTTTCCGGCGAGGGAGCATACGGAGTTATGAAATATGAAAGCGGCGTACATCGCGTTCAGCGCGTTCCGGAGACGGAAGCTCAGGGCCGGGTTCACACTTCGGCAGCCTCGGTCGTTGTACTGCCGGAAGTAGAAGAAGTTGAGGTAGAAATCAATCCCGCCGATTTGCAATTCGATACATACCGTTCCGGTGGTAAGGGGGGACAGAACGTCAACAAGGTTGAAACTGCCGTGCGTATAACGCACAAACCGAGCGGAATTATCGTTGCATGCCAGCAGGAGCGCTCCCAGTTCCAGAATAAAGAGCGTGCGATGAAAATGCTGCGTGCAAAATTGTACGAGAGCAAGCTGGAAAAACAAAATAGGGAAGTAGCTGCACAGCGGAAGTCGATGGTAAAATCGGGAGATCGCAGCGATAAAATCCGTACTTATAATTTTCCTCAAAACCGCCTGACCGATCACCGCATCGGATTTACAATTTACAGCCTGGATCGAGTGATTGATGGGGATCTGGATGGTTTGATTGAACAGCTTCGGATTGCAGAAAGAGCGGAAAAACTTCAGAACACTGCAGTCTAATATACCTTCCGATATCTGCGGGGGAGTCGATCGGGAAGATTATCGATCGTCGCAGTCGTGACGGTTTCAAGAATTCGCTTTTCTCTTTTCTTTAAAAAAACTTTTCAATAACGCTTCGCATTGCACATCCAGAACTCCGCTGATGACATGCGGATGATGATTCAAGCGTTTATCGGCGGTAAGATTAAAGAGCGTTCCGCATGCGCCTGCTTTCGGGTCGAATGTGCCGAACACAAGCGTTGGAATGCGCGCCAGGATGATGGCCCCTGCACACATCGGGCACGGCTCCAGCGTTACGTACATTGTGCATCCTTCCAGCCGGCGTGACTGCAGATGCGAAGCTGCGGCGGTGATTGCGATCATCTCCGCATGCGCAGTAGGATCCTGCAGCTTTTCAATTTGATTAAATCCTTTGGCAATAATCTTGTTCTGATGGATGATCAAAGCCCCCACGGGAACTTCGTTCAGAGCGTAAGCGCGCTCCGCCTCTTTGAGAGCCAACTGCATCCAATTTTCGTGTTGTGTAGGCATGATGATTTAAGAATTCAGAATGAAGAATACAGAATTAAGGAAA
>PMML01000111.1:8730-8918 GCA_003162695.1 Ignavibacteriota bacterium
CTATCCAATTGAGCTATGGGTGCTTATAGAATTCAGAATAAAGAATGAAAATAAAGAGATATTCTGAATCCTGTATTCTGTCTTCTGAAACTAAATTATCGAAATATCGGAGAAAGTGCAACGGCAATTTTCTTAGATACGCGCATGAGGGAGAAAAGCTGAATACACATGAGAAAGCAATAATTATG
>PMML01000125.1 GCA_003162695.1 Ignavibacteriota bacterium
ACAGAATTCAGAATACAGAATATCGAGCAACTAAATTGCCGGCGAACTGCAGCATATCAGTATTGTGAATATTGTACCAAGAACTACGAACTAAGAACTAAGAACCAACATTATGGAAACACCGGGAAGAACAAAGAGAGCAGATTTAAAACTGAACGCGGATTTAGTCCGGGAACTCTTGGTGCGGTTTATTCGCGATGAAACGACAAATGCAGGATTTACGAAAGCGGTTCTCGGCGTTTCCGGCGGAGTCGATTCCGCCGTTTCTGCGGTTCTTGCTGCCGAAGCGCTCGGAACAGACAATGTTCTCGGAGTTATGATGCCGTATACAACGAGCAGTCCCCAAAGCGTCGAAGACGCTCGTCTTCTCATGGAAAAAATCGGCATTCGTTCGGAACTTGTTGCCATCGATAAAATGGTCGATGGATATTGTGCGGAACAAAAAATAACTGATGCTCTCCGGCGCGGAAACGTCATGGCGCGGGCACGTATGATTGTACTCTACGATATATCCGCACGCGAGCGGGCGCTCGTGATCGGAACGAGCAATAAGACGGAGATTCTGGTCGGCTATGGTACGCAGCACGGCGATCTTGCCTCGGCGATCAATCCAATCGGGGATCTCTATAAATCGCAAATATGGCCGCTTGCCGAAAAGCTCGACATTCCCAAAAGAATCATCGATAAAGCTCCATCGGCCGATCTCTGGGAAGGGCAGACCGATGAAAAAGAAATGGGCGTTACCTATGCGGATCTCGATGCCTTGCTCTACGAAATGATCGACGAACGCCGTTCCGATGCAGAGCTTATCAGCGACGGGTTTAAGGAGGAATTGATTCAAAGGACCCGCGGAACGATCCAGCGCAACCAGTTCAAACGCCGTCCTCCCGTAATTGCTAAAATTTCCTATCGTACGGTCAATGTGGATTTCCGTTACGTGCGGGACTGGGGCATTTAAAGCGGCCCCCTATGTCTGAAAACATTCAATCCGGAACCCTGTATCTTGTCGCTACGCCGATAGGCAACCTGGAAGATATAACCTACCGTGCAGTGAAAATACTTTCTTCGGTCGATCTGATTGCAGCGGAAGATACGCGTACGACCAAAATACTGCTCGATCACTATTCTCTTCATAAGCCGATGATCAGCTACTTCAGTTACAACGAACAGACCCGCGCGCCGCAGCTGATCGAAAAACTGAAAGCGGGGCAGTCGATTGCGCTCGTTTCCGATGCGGGAACTCCGGGAATTTCCGATCCGGCTTTTCATATCGTTCAGCAGGCGATCGCTGCCGGTATTCCTATCATTCCGATTCCGGGACCGAGCGCTTTCCTTTCCGCTTTGATTGTCAGCGGCCTGCCGATCGATCGCTTTGTCTTCGAAGGGTTTCTGCCGTTGAAAAAAGGCAGAAAAACGAAATTCGAATCGCTGAAATCCGAACCCCGGACTATCGTTCTGTACGAATCTCCGCACCGCATTATACGCACATTGGAGGATATCCAAACATATTTAGGGAAAAGACAGGTTGTCGTTGCGCGCGAATTGACTAAAAAATTTGAAGAAATTTCACGCGGCCCTATCGAATCCGTACTGTCAGCGATATCCGGCAAACAGCCGCGAGGCGAATATGTCGTTATTATTGAGGGGTCGTTTGGCGGTACAGCGGCTTTTCATTCCGAATAATAGCTGCATTCTGCCTGAATAACCGTATAACGAAACAACCGGCTTCAATTTGTATTTTTCAGAACCATTGCTGCGTCATCTCAAGCCAGAAAATCAACCCGCGCCATTTGCCGAAAGAAGCATATTGTTTCTCAATCGTTGAATCGCCGACCTTTCGTCCGGCATGATGCAGCTCGTAATATTTTCCGCGAACCCATGAATCCAGTCCCAGGCGGTCGTACTGGCCGAGCAGCCGGAGAAGATTCCCCGCTGCATATTCGCCGACTCCCTTTATAGAACGCAGCCGCTTGAATAACTCTTCGGCCGGCAGCGGATCACTGCGCCATGATTCCACATCGAGCCTTTTGTTCGCTGCATGTTCTGCGAATTCCAGAATGAACGGGGAGCGGTATCCTGCGCGTATATGTTTCCGCAGGAAAGAGTCCGTGCTCCCGGCGATTGCTTCGGGTTCCGGAAATGCAGAGTTCGTTTCGTCGAATTTCCGGCCGAAGGCTTGTACCAGATTGCCGCACATCACCTCTGTCAGCGCCCACGAACAATTTGTTGTACAGATCATTTTAACAATATCTTCGAAAAGCGCCGGTGCGCGCAGCAGCCTGCCGGAACCGGTTTTCGCAATCCACCGGTATTGCGGCAGTGTTCTTACGAATCGATAGAATTCGCTGAAATCTTCGTTCAGGCGCAAACAAGAAGCGATCTGTGTATGCAGATCCGCCTTCTGAATTTTAGTCAATCTCTTTACTGCAAGCGCTTCGACCGCAAGTTTGCTCCCATGAGACGATCGGATGTTGACCTTCACAATCATTCCATCCGTCAGCCGTAAAATGCGTTTGAGGACAGTCCGGTCTTCGCTTGTTGAAAACGGCGGGAGAGCACACCAGCCGTGGCTGAACATAGTACGTTGAAAGTTGAATTTATGCGGAACCGGAAAATGCAAGGTTGAAGTTATCATCGTATTCTGTCCTAATAATAAAAAATGAACAGTAAAAAGCAAACAGTAAAAAATAAATTGCGAATTTTAAACGGTGGATGTTAAATGGTAAAGAGGAGATCATGAGAACCAATAAACTAAACAACCCATTGACCAGTTAACTAAATATCAGTGAACCGCAGCATTGCAGCAGGAAATACTTTTCACTGCGGACCAGGAGTCTGTCCGAATAACCGGTTTTAATTTTTAATGAACGTCAGGCCTCTCGATTATGAAATAAATAGATCGAAATTATAGATTATCTTTTGTTCTTTGACATATGAGTTCTTCTTCAGGCAGCAAATATGAGAGAACGCCGCTTGGGTTTCTACTTAAAAATAATTTAATGATGATCTCATTTAGACGAATATCTTTGATGAAAACCGCTATTGCGTGTGTGTATTTTTTATCGTCTGCTTGCCGCGAAAGGATTCTGTTACTCTGATGTTTTTTCCATCGATTTCAAACGTAAATCTCCAGCGCCGGACAGCTATGACCGATGTGCCGTCCTTCATCGTCTTAATGCGGCGGTAGGCATGCGGATACGGATCGCGGGAAAGGATGCTTGTCAGGTAGGTGCGCACATCGCGGCTTTCTTTTGTGCCGATCTCTTTAAATTTGCGTTCGACTGCGGGAGAAAATAAAAGACGGTAAGAGGGAGTGCATTGCTCGTTGGCTTCACCGATCCATCCGGAACGTGCATCCGGAAAAGCTTCCGCATGCGGAATGTATGGTTTAATGTCCAGAATAGGAGTGCCGTCCAGCATATCCGGATTTTCTATGCGGATGCGGCGGCCGCGAATATCGATCAGCCGGCACAGTGAAAGCCCGATCGGATTCGGACGGTAGGGAGCGCGCGTGGCGAAAAGTCCGCGTTTGACCCTGCCGCTGTTGGGAGGCAGAACTTTCGGTTTCCAGTTCGCGTTGCGGTCGAACCAAAAAAGAATCCAGATATAATCGAATTCTTTTAAATCTTCCAGCGCCTGCTCGAAATTATGATGCGCATTGAGCGTAATGATTCCTATGTTTTGCTCGGCAGCCGATGCCGGCTGGCGCGGGGCTCCGTATTTGGAAAGAAAAGGAGTGGCGATCGTGCCGATAGGTATAAGGAGGAGAGTTTTTACAGTCATAATTAAAGGTACGAAAAAAATGATATTCCTGCGGAATGGGATTTCTTAACCGGTTCATTTAAAATATGCCGAAGAATTATGAATATTTTTAAAGATATTCTAAGAAAAAAGTAACATATTCTTATTATCCACGTCAAATTCAATGAAGGAGAAAAAATGGCACAAGAAACGACTTTGAAAAATACTGCCGGCACAATCCGCGATCGCTTGCCTGTTTTAACCAAGATATCTTACGGTTTCGGAACCGGCATCGATATGTGGGGGCTGTGGCTGTATCCGTCTGTTGCGTTTGCTGTCTTTAATATCTATCTGGGTGTTGCGCCGTGGCTGGTCGGTCTTGCCCTGACACTGATTCGAGTATATGATGCCGTTGCCGATCCGATTGCCGGATGGATATCCGATAATTTCCGTTCCAAGTACGGCCGGCGGCGTCCCTTTATTTTAATCGCCGGAATTGCCAGCGGCCTTGGGCTTCCTACGCTTTTCCTCGTTTCGCCTGCCTGGGCAGGAAGTACGTTTCTCGGTCTGTCGGTTATTTTTTGGTACATGATTATATCCTCGCTTATTTATATACCGCTCATGGCGCTCTATACGGTTCCATTTAACAGTCTCGGCGCAGAAATGACTCCGGATTATGAAGAGCGTACATCTGTGATGACCTATCGGAGTTCGATGCAAAAGATTTTTGAGGTCGGAAATTTTTATGCGCTGCGGTTTACGAATCTCTCGTGGTTCCTTCTCCCCGGCCGGGTCGGAAAAAATACGCTTCTTGGAATGCAGGTCTATACATCGATTCTTGGCGTGCTGATGGCGCTTTTTGCTATTTTCATTTTCTGGCGGGTAAAAGAGAGGTATTATGAAAAAGTGGTTGTCAAGACAAAGCAACGGATTTCACTGAAAAGTTCGTTTTACGAAACGCTGAAATGCAAACCGTTCAAGCTTATGATGGGGGTCGGTGCAGCGTTCACACTGAGTACGAGTATGGTCGGTGCTCTCGGATATTATGCCACCGTCTACTATGTCTGCGGCGGCAGTACGATCAACGGAGATAACTGGAACTTCTGGATGGGACTCGCCTTTATGGTCGGCGGATTCTCGGGCGCTCCTCTGCTCGGAGCGATAGCGCGCAAGACTCAGAAGAAAGCCGCTGTGATTGTCGCCGCAATCATCGGCATTATCGGATACGGAGGTTCATGGTTTCTGTACACGCCGCTCATTCCATGGCTGCAAACTATAGCATCCGGGTTGATGGGATTGGCTTCCTCCGGATTATGGATGCTTCACAGCTCCATCGGTGCGGACATTATCGATTATGATGAATTGAATATGGGAATTCGACGGGAAGGATCGTTTACGGCATGCGGTTCCTACATCTTAAAACTCGGCAATTCGGTCGGTTATTTTGTATCAGGTCTTATACTCGGATGGTGCGGTTTCAATGCATCAATCGGGGCGCAGGCTCCGGAGACAGTGTTCTGGATCCGCGCGACTCTTGCAAGCCTTCCCGTTGTCGGTTTGCTTGCGGTCATTTTCTTCATCTCCAAACTTTCGTTGACAAAACAACGATGCGAAGAAATACGCGGCGAGCTTGAAATGCGGAGAGGACAGGTCTAATTTTAAAACATGCAATCCCGTCTCAGAGAGGCGGGATTGCATTGTTCAACGTTCTTTGGTTATTCGGTTTATTCTTTACCATCCAAAGTTCTCCAAATTGATTCCTGCATATGCAGGATAATACTTTTGGGCCTCCGGCTGCTTTTTTAAGCGAATTGGCAATAAAATATGCTATTTGCATTCCTTTATATTCCTTCTTATACTCTACCACAAAATTATTTTTAATAAATACATTCCGACGGAGGTTTTATGGTGCGCAAACAGGAAGCTCTCGATTATCATTCTCTCGGACGACGGGGAAAAATAGAGGTCGTCTCGTCAAAGCCGTGTCAGACGCAGCGCGATTTGTCGCTGGCGTACACGCCGGGTGTTGCGGAACCATGCCTCGAAATCTATGCCAATCCGGACGACGCATATAAATATACATCCAAGGGAAATCTTGTCGGTGTCGTGTCCAACGGATCTGCCGTGCTCGGACTCGGCGACATCGGTGCGCTTGCCGGAAAACCGGTTATGGAAGGGAAGGGAGTTCTCTTTAAACGTTTCGCGGATATCGATGTCTTCGATATCGAATTGAATACGCATAATCCGGACGAGATTATCAAAGCCGTACAATTGCTCGAACCGACATTCGGCGGCATCAACCTGGAAGACATCAAAGCGCCTGAATGTTTCTATATCGAAGAAACGCTGAAAAAAACCATGAATATACCGGTCTTCCACGACGATCAGCATGGGACAGCCATTATCAGCGGGGCTGCCTTGCTGAACGCGCTTGAAGTTCAGGGAAAGAAAATCGATACAGTAAAAGTGGTTTTCAGCGGAGCCGGCGCGGCCGGTATCGCCTGTGCGCGATTGTACGAAAAACTCGGCGTGGAACACCGGAACATATTCTTAGTCGATACGAAAGGAGTGGTGTACAAAGGCAGAAAAGAAGGAATGAATTTGTACAAAGAATATTTTGCCTCCGAAACGAATGCGCGGACACTTGCCGATATCATGAAAGGAGCGGATGTTTTTTGCGGCGTTTCGACAAAGGGAATCCTAACGAAAGAAATAATTCGCACGATGGCGGACAAACCGATCGTGTTTGCTATGGCCAATCCCGATCCCGAAATAACATATCCCGAAGCTGTTTCCGCCCGGGACGATATTATCATGGCCACCGGCCGTTCCGATTATCCGAATCAGGTGAACAATGTTCTCGGTTTTCCCTTCATTTTCCGGGGCGCTCTGGATGTGCGGGCAACGACGATTAACGACGAGATGAAGATTGCAGCGTCGTATGCGCTGGCAAAATTAGCAAAGGAAGATGTTCCCGATTCTGTTTTGAAAGCATACAACGTCAAGAGTGTCGAGTTCGGCAGGGAATATATTATTCCAAAACCATTCGACCCGCGCGTGCTGTTTCACGAGACGATCGCTGTAGCGAAAACTGCAATGGAGACCGGTGTCGCGCGTACTCCGCTGAAAGATTTTGAAGCATACCGGGACAGCCTGGAAGCGCGTCTCGGCAAATCGCGCGAAGTAATGCGCTTCTTTATTCATAAAGCCAAAAGCGATCCGAAGCGGATTGTCTTTCCCGAAGGAGATGAAGATAAAGTTCTGCGTGCTGCGCAAATCCTGCTGGATGACGGGATCGCAAAACCTGTCCTCCTCGGCAGTTTTAGTTCGATGCAGAAGCGTATCGAAGAACTCGGCCTCGATCTGGCCGGTGCGGAATTTATCCGGCCGCGAAAATATCCGCGCTTGCCGGAATACGTGGATGCGTTGTACGAATTGCGCAAACGAAAAGGCATGACCGTTGCCACTGCTCAGCACACGCTCCGCTTCGATTACAATGTCTTCGGCATGATGATGGTGGAGATGGGCGATGCATCCGGTTTGATTTCCGGCCTGACGCGGCCGTACCCGGAAACGATCCGTCCCGCGCTGCAGATTATCGGCAAGCGGTACGGCGTGAACAGAATTGCCGGTATGTATATGATGATCTTTAAAAACCGAACTATCCTGATTGCCGATGCGACGGTCAATATAGATCCGTCCGCGGAGGACCTTGCCGAAATAGCCCTGCTCACAGCCGAGAAAGCGATGTATCTGAACATTGAACCGAAAGTCGCTCTTCTGTCGTTCAGCAACTTCGGAAGCACGCAGCATCCGATGACGGAAAAAGTCCGCCGTGCGGTAGAGATCATAAAGAAGAAAGCTCCGAACCTTGCGGTTGACGGCGAAATGATGGCGGATACCGCAGTGAGTCCCGAAATTGCGAACGAATTGTATCCGATGAGCGCTATCAAAGGGGATGCGAATGTGCTTGTATTTCCGGGTCTTACATCGGCGAATGTTTCGTATAAGCTGCTGGCAAAACTTGCAGGCGCTACACCGGTGGGTCCCATGCTGCTCGGAATCCGTAAACCGGTCTACCTGATGGCTCCCGGTTCGGATGTGAACGAGATAGTGAACATTACAGCTCTGGCCGTTTCCGAGGCGCAGCGCATCGAAGCCAATCCGCCCTCATCTCCGGATGAGGTGTTAAGAAAAAAGCTGTGAGTAAATGGTGTGAATGGGAAATAGGAAATTGTGAATTTCGGATTTCGAATTATAAAATATTGAACCAATGAACTGATGAACTTATTAGAAAAAAACATTAAAGAAATCTCTGCCGTTGCGCGGATTTTATGGGAACGGGGATGGGCGGAAAGCAGCGCGGGAAATATATCGGTCGATATTACCGGTTCTCTTAAACTTCCGAGAAGTGCATTTCGCAAGAATCGATTTTCATATATCGATCCGGTATATCCGGAACTGAGCAACTCTCTTTTCCTGGCGACCGGAACCGGCGCGCGCATGCGGGATGCTGCTGAAAGACCTCTGGAGACATTGCTGCTGCTTTCTATCGACAAACAGGGAAGCGGATATTATCGCGTTCAGGATGCTTCCGCGAAAAAGGAAATTCTTCCGACTTCGGAATTACCGGTGCATTTCGCTCTCCATAATCTCCTTCGTCAAGGAAAATCGTCTGCCCGTGCTCTTCTACACGCACATCCGACCGAACTCATCGCACTCATGCACGCTCCTGAATGCAGCAATGAAGGGAAGTTAAATGATATCCTTTATAAGATGTATCCGGAGGCATCGGTGGTTAACCCTTACGGGGTTGCTCTTATTCCATATAATATGACCGGGAGCAGTGATTTAGCAGCCAAAACATTAAAGGGTTTTCGCTCAAATTGTCTCTTTCTGTGGGAAAAGCACGGTTGTCTGGCAATGGGTGAAGACATTCAAGCCGCGTTTGATGTAGTCGATGTCATGAACAAATCTGCGCAGCTTTACTTGCTTTGCCGCAGCGCCGGGTACGACCCGTCGGGGCTGTCTGAGACGCAGATCACGGAATTAAAAAAGAAATTTAGCAAGTTTTAATGAAATACAGAAGCAGAAAATTCAATATTTCTCTTGCGGGAGAAGAAGAAGAATAGTAACTTTCCCAGTAAGAGTTCGGGTGATTGATGATGATAAAAAAACTAAAACTTTCTCTACTGGAAGACAAATTCTGCTACAGTAAGTTTCCGCAGTTTACAGAACTGCCTTCCGTTTTTGCCAAAGGCGAGATGTGTTTTGTGATGCGGACGGACGACGAGTTAACCGTCATCTCGCCGGAATTTATGGCTCCCAACAATGTACAGGAGGAAATCGGATTCCGGAGCATTCGCAGTGCAACGGAGATAAATTTTACCGAAGCAGGCATCATCGGCTCTCTTACAGATCCGCTTCAAGCCGCCGGTATTGCAGTCAGGACGGTCTCGACGTTCAATACTATTTACATTTTCTTCCGGGAAGAGCTTCTTGCTGAAGTTACGAAAGTGCTGCAGGACGCCGGCCATGAATTTATATCGGAAGAATGATTTTACTTCATCCTCTTGCGAAGCACATCCGCAACATCGGCGAAGGTCATGTTTTGCTGGCGCAGCAGGACGATAATATGATATAATAAATCTGCAGTTTCTTCCGCAAGTTTTGGGTTGTCGTTCAGAACCGCAGCGATGGCGGTTTCCACTCCTTCTTCGCCGACCTTTTGAGCAATACGCGCTGTGCCGGCCGTAAAGAGTTTGGATGTGTATGAACCTTCCGGCATATTTATTTTTCGTCCGGCAATAATATTTTCAAGTTCCGCCAGCACTTGTGTTCCGTGCGAAAGTTCATTTTCACCGAAGCATGTAAATGCTCCCGTATGACAGACCGGTCCGTGCGGGTTGGCTTTAATAAGCACGGCATCCGTATCGCAGTCGCTCTGCATCGAAACGACTTCCAGAAAATTTCCGGAAGTTTCGCCCTTTTGCCACAATCTTTTTTTCGTCCTGCTCCAGAACGTAACCTTTTTTTCGTCGGCGGTTTTTTGCAGAGCTTCTTTATTCATGAAGCCGACCATAAGTACCTGGCCCGTTCGTGCATCCTGTATGACGGCCGGAACCAGTCCTCCCATTTTCTCAAAATTCAATTGTTCATTCATAAACGCACCGGAATATTGTTTAATCGGAGATATTGTTTCAACTCTCTTATTTCGATTGTTTTATAGTGAAAAATACTTGCTGCAAGAACGGCATCGGCGCGGCCGACCGCAATGGCATCCCGCAGGTGTTCCATCTTTCCCGCTCCGCCGGAGGCGATAACCGGCACGGAAATGATTTCCGATAATTGCAGCAATAGATCCGTATCGTACCCGCTTGTCGTTCCATCCCGGTCCATGGAAGTGACGAGCAACTCGCCCGCTCCGCGCCTGACCGCTTCGGATGCCCATGAAAGAGCATCGAGTCCTGTCGGTTCTGTTCCCGCCTTTGTCCAGACCGCCCATCCCGAGCCGGAGCGTTTAACGTCGATGGCAGCAACGACCGCTTGGGCGCCGACCTGTTTACTCGCTTCATCGATAAATTGCGGACGAGCAAGCACGGCGGAGTTCAGTGATACCTTGTCGGCTCCGGCACCCAGTGCGCGGGAAATGTCTTCGACCGTACTGATCCCTCCTCCGACGGTAAAGGGGATCTGAATCGCTTCAGCGACACGTTCGACCATATTCAAAAATGTTTTTCGACCCTCCAGTGTTGCGCTGATATCGAGGAATACCAGTTCGTCCGCTCCTTCATCCGAATATCGCGCGGCAAGTTCTACCGGATCTCCTGCATCGCGCAAATCGAGAAAATTCGTTCCCTTAACGGTTCGTCCGTTCTTTACATCAAGACATGGAATGATTCGCTTGGTTAACATTTCTTTTTAGTTCTTAGTGTTTGGTTCGTTGTTCATAGTAAGCGTTCAACGTGCTGCAGTTCAACGTTGTTCAGTTTTTTTGTTCTTTGGTTCTCTATTCACTTTTTACTATTTACCGTTCACTGTTTATTGTTTACTGTTTATCTTTATTTCTTGCTCATTGAACTTTTTAATTTCTTCAAGTGAAATTGTTCCTTCATAAATCGCTTTGCCGATGACGATGCCTATAACCTTCGATGGAAGAAGGGAAACAAGGTCTGCTGCGCGGGCGATTCCTCCGGATGCGATGATTGCGGCTGCCGGAAAAGCCGCCGTCATGCTTTTATAAAATTCGACATGAGGGCCCTGGAGCATTCCGTCCCGGGAAATATCGGTGCAAATAAATGTCGTGGCGCCCCGTTTGATCATATCCCTCAAAAAGAAAACAGGCTCACGCTGTGCATCTTCAAGCCATCCGTTGACCGCTACGGAGCCGTTCTTAACGTCCACGCCGATCACGATGCGTGTATCGCTGAATTGCTGTATCCAGTATTCCGCCAGTTCCGGAGATTTTGCAGCAACACTGCCGACGATGACGCGCTGTGCGCCGAGATCGATCAAGCGCCGTATGTCTTCGCTCGTCCGTATGCCGCCGCCGACTTCGACGGCGATGCCGGGTACAGAGACAATCGCACTGATGGAATCCCAGTTCACAACTTTCTTTTCTTTCGCTCCCTCCAAATCCACGATATGCAGAAAAGATATTCCTGCATCCGCAAATTGACGGGCTACTTCGGACGGGGAAGCGGCATAAACCGTCTGCCTGCCGTAATCGCCCTGCTGCAGCCGAACACAGCGGCCTTCATAAATATCGATGGCGGGAATAGCTAACATAGTTCCACAAAATTTTTAAGAAGATGCAATCCGGCTTCCCCCGATTTTTCCGGATGAAACTGAACACCGTAAAAATTATCTTGATGCGCTGCCGAAGTAAATATCGTTCCGTATTCAGTTGTACCAATGACTGCACGAACGAGCGGTGCGTAATACGAATGAACGAAATAAAAATATTCATCCGATCGTATACCGTTGAAGAGAGGGGTTTTTCCCGCGAGCGTGACAGTGTTCCATCCCATGTGCGGAACCTTTGGTGCCGCCGATGTCCGCTGAAAAAGCTGTATGGTTCCCCCGATAACTCCAAGGCACGGCGTATCCCGTTCGGTGGAATGATCGAATAAAACCTGCATGCCGAGGCAAATGCCGAGAAACGGGACGGTCTGTTCCTTCAGCCATTGGTCCAGCTTGACCGCACGGAGGGAATCCATGGCGCTTCGCGCTTCCCCGACTCCGGGTAAAATAATTTTTGATGCTTTCGATAATTCTTTCCGGTCGTTCGAAACAAAATGCGGAACACCCAGGCGATTCAAGGCGTTCACCACAGATCGAATATTACCGGCATCGTAATCTATAATTCCAATCATTTTAAGAACAGTAAGTGGTCAATGGTGAATAGTGAATGGTAAATTGTAAATGGTAAACAGTGAACTGTAAACTAATAAACCAACAAACCGGATAACTAAATAACGTTGAACTGCAGCACGGAAGCACATTGAACATTTTTATAACTTTCCTTTCGTCGAAGGAAGTTTTGAACTGCTGTCGATCTTGCGCGCGACAGCCTGACCGAGCGAACGGGCGGCTGATTTAAATATCGCTTCGATTTTATGATGATCGTTGCGGCCGGTGACCGTAATATGCAAATTCGCACGCAAGCCGTCTGCAAAAGCACGGAAAAAATCTTCAACGAGTTCCGTCGGCAATTCTCCCACCCGTTCGCGCCGGAACGCTGCTTTGAACGAACAAAAAGGCCTGCCGCCGAGGTCGAGCACGGTTTGAGCCAGGGACTCGTCCAGCGGAGCTATGAATCCGTACCGCTTGATGCCCCGTTTTTTCCCGAGCGCCTGACGAATCGCTTCTCCAAGCGCAATGCCGGTGTCTTCTACCGTATGATGTTCGTCGACTCCAAGATCCCCTTCGACATGGATCTTCATATCGATGCCGGAGTGGCGCGAAAGCTGTGCAAGCATATGATCGAAAAAACCGAGCCCGGTGGAAATTTCATATTCACCGCTTCCGTCGAGCGATACCTCGATTAAAATCTTCGTTTCGTTCGTGTTCCGCTCCAGCAGAACGCTGCGTTCCTTCCCGATAATATAACGGCATGCGTCGAGAACGTTCTGCGTTTTGAAATCTGCAGCTGTCTCTGCATCTCCGCAGAGGCGGATGGCTTTGCAGCCGATTTCGCGCGCCAGCTGAACATCCGTTTCACGGTCCCCGATGACGTATGAATGTTTAAGGTCGATTTTAGTTGTCCGGAGGTACTCCGATAAAAGGCCGATCTTCGGTTTTCGGCATGCGCATTGTTCCCGCGCATTGTGGGGGCATACAAATATTTCCGAAAAATGAATTCCCTCTCCAGCGAAAAATTTCAGCATCCTGCCTTGCACAAGATCGTAAGCGGCCTGCGGATAGCGCTCCGTTCCGAGGTCATCCTGATTCGTTACAATAACGAGTTCATATTTTGCGGCGGTCAGAAGCTGCAGTCCCTGAACGATGCCGGGAACGAACTCCAGCTTTTCCAGTGAATCGATCTGTTCATCCGGAGGTTCGGCGATCAGCGTTCCGTCCCGATCGAGAAAAACAACGTTCATCCGATGATTTCCTTCCACGTATTGACGAGTGCTTCGTTTTCTTCATGCGTACCGACGGTGATGCGGAGACAATTATCTAAGAGAGGCTCCGTGCTGCGATTCCGCACGATAATATTTTTTTCAGCAAGCGCGGAATAAATGTCCGCCGCGCCTGTGCAGCGGACAAGGAGAAAGTTTGCGTCCGACGGGTACACCTTCCGCACGCGGGGCAATACGGCTATCTGCCCGGCCAGCCATCGGCGCTCGTCGAGTATTCTGTCCAGAGTCGTTTGCATGAGCCGGACATTACCCAGCGCCGTGAATGCGGCAGCGCCGGTGAGGGCATTGATGTTGTACGGCGCTTTGACCTTCATCATATATGCAATAATGTTCTGAGCTGCGAAACAGAAACCAAGGCGAACACCGGCGAGCCCCCATGCCTTGGAAAGCGTCCGCATGACGACGAGATTCGGATGTTTTTCTATTTGAACCGCCAGCGAAGGTGTTCCGGCAAAATCGAAATACGCTTCGTCGACAACCACGATGCTGTTCAGCGTGCACAGGTCCAGAATATCTTCCGTCCGGAGAAGGTTTGCCGTCGGATTATTGGGGGAACAGCAGAAAATAATTTTTACGGATGCGTTGAATGCTTTCTTTGCTGCAGGTACGTCGATCTGAAAATCTTCCGTCAGCAGGCAGGAAAGGATATTTGCATTTTGTACGGAAGCGGCAACCCGGTACATGCCGTAAGTCGGCTCCAGCAGAAGAACGGAATCACGTTCGGGTTCGCAAAAAACACGAATAAGAATGTCGATCACTTCGTCGGAACCGACACCGACAAAAATATTCCCGGCCGGGACCCCGTTGAGCTCGGAAAGCCGGCTGCGCAGCGCCTGCTGAGAAGGATCCGGATAGCGGTTTAAAGGAGGCGTAACGCCCGGCAGTGTGCTGCCGAATGAATTTTCATTGGCATCGAGCAGTATGCCGGAAAGAAAATCCTGCCGTGCAGAATGATACGGTTTGAGCATGCGAATATTCGGTCGAACGAGAGAATCTGTATCCATAAGGTCATTTCTGTACTAAACGGCGCCGGACTGCTTCGCCGTGTGCCTGTAATCCTTCCGCTTCTGCAAATGCCGTCAGGGAAGGTGCAAGCTGCATCAGGCCGTTTTGTGTCAATGTTTGAAAGGTTACGGTTTTTTGAAAACTTTCCAGGGACAATCCGCTGGACCATCGCGCCGATCCGCTGGTGGGCAGAGTGTGATTGGTTCCGGAAGCGTAGTCGCCGGCGGTCACGGGGGTGCATCGTCCTACAAACACCGAACCTGCATTGATGATAAAAGGGACGAGTGACTCTGCATCGGCTGTGTTGAGAATCAAATGCTCCGGCGCGTAATCGTTCGTGAACCGGAGCGCCGATTCCTGTGTTTCGGCAATAAATGCAAAAGAATTTTTCAGCGATTTTTCCACAATGATGTTCCGCGGAAAACGGCCGGCCATGGCAGGAAGAATCTTATCTACCTGTGCGGCGAGATCTGCATCTGTCGTGACCAGCACGGCCTGTGAATCGGGATCGTGCTCCGCCTGCGAAATCATATCGATTGCAATAATTTCCGGATCTGCACCGCTGTCGGCGATAATGAGAACTTCGGAGGGTCCTGCAAGCATATCGACAGCCGCTCCCTGAGTATCCGCGGAAACAAATTGTTTTGCTGCTGCAACATAGCGGTTGCCGGGACCGAAAATTTTATCTACTTTCGGAATGCTTTGCGTTCCGTACGCAAGAGCCGCGACCGCCTGAGCGCCGCCGGCGCTGTACACTTCATCGATGCCGATTGCGCGTGCGGCAGCAAGAACATAAGGGTCGACGGTACCGGTCCCTTTCGGCGGGGAACAAAGAACGATGCGGCTGCAGCCCGCAATTTTCGCGGGGATACCCAGCATGAGAACTGTGGAAGGAAGCGGTGCAGAGCCTGCCGGAACATACAAACCCACCCGTTCGATCGGCCGTATTTCGCGCCTGCAGAAAACTCCCGGCATGGTTTCGACGAACAATGGAGCACGCTGCTGCGCGGAATGAAATTTCTTGATGTTGGAAATTGCGGCGGCAAGTGCGTTTTTAAATTCCCCGGGAATGATTTTTTCCGCCTGTACAAATGCGGATTCCGGAACACGGAAATTTTCTATTCCGATACCGTCGAATTGTTCGGTATACTTCCGAAGCGCTGCATCTCCCTGCGCCTTGATGTCCAGGCATAGTTCACGAACGGCATTGCCGGCACCGAATGCCGCATCACTCGGTCTTCCGAGAAGTTCTTCGCGCCGGCCGGCACTGAGAGTATGTTCGCGATACTGCTTCATTGAATAATTGTTTCAATGGGAACCACGATAATGCCGGTCGCTCCGGCTTTTTTTAATTTTTCCATAACGTCCCAAAATACATCCTCTGCGACGACCGAATGTACGGCAACGAGGTTCGGATCGGCCAGAGGAACGATCGTCGGGCTTTTCAAGCTCGGTAAAATTTCTTTGATGCGGGAAATGGATTGAACCGGAGCATTCATCATCAGATAACGTTTTCCGCGCGCTTCAAGCGAACCTTTGAGCCGGATGGAGAGCCGGTCGATATCCGGCTTTTTTTTCTTATCCCTTAGAATTGCCGGATTGGCGATCAGCACGGCTTGCGATTCCAAAACGGTGCAAAAGGGCTTCAGGCCGTTCATTTTTGCGGTCGTACCGGTTGAAACGAGGTCGCAGATCGTATCGGCGACATCGAGGCTGGGTGCAAGTTCTACGGAACCGCTGAGCTCGATAACTTCCGCTTTTACCTTGTTGGTTTTCAGAAAAGTTTTTAAAATATTCGGGTATGTTGTCCCGATGCGGCTGCCGCGCAGGTCGGCTATTTTCCTGATCGGGGAGCGCTGAGGGATGCTGATCATAAGACGGCACCCTCCGAAACCGAGTGTCTCAAGAACTTCGACTTTAGCATTGCGTTCGCGTATAATATTTTCTCCGACGATACCCATATCTGCGACACCGTCCTGGACATATTCCGGAATATCGTCGTCCCGGATTGCAAGAATGTCCAGATTGAAATTCCTGCAGGGTGAATAGAGGCTTTGTTTTTGAAATTCAAATGATAGACCGCATGCGCGCAGGAGGTTCACCGAATCATCGGTCAGACGCCCGCTGCGCTGGATGGCAATTTTCATTCTACCGTTGGTCGCAAGCATGTTTTGTTCTCATAAAATATTATTTCATGGTTTTATTCAATACGAGCGTATACCCGCCTTTGCCGCGTTTGAGCCATCGGCCGACGCGGGCGATGGTGCGGGAACTGAGTCCTGTTTCTTCTTCGATCCGGCTGTACGGGATGCCCTTGGCTAAAAGCTGTGCGACCTTCCAGCGTTCCGAGAATTCCTTGATTTCGTTCTCTGTAAGCAGGTCGCGGAAAAAACGGCGGCATTCATCGACCGAGTCCAGCTTGAGCACTGCATCGTAGAGATCGTTGATTTCTTTGTTGTTCGATTTTTTCATACTTTACTATGGTAAAGTATACGAATATTCCGGTTGGAAGTCAAGTGAAAAATGAACGCCGGTTCTTTTCGGCTGCGGGCGGCCTGCCCGCCTCTTTCTGGCGGGGCTTGCCCACCAATGTACGTCCCTCCATCATTCGGATTGATATTATCGGCGGCCTGCCCGCCTCTTTTTGGCGGGGCTTGCCCACCAATGTACGTCCCTCCATCATTCGGATTGATATTATCGGCGGGCTTGCCCGTGAGCGAAATCTTTCATACTTTGAATTCAGAAAGAGTGTTTATTAATAATTACGAAAGAAATGAAAACGATATGAAATTAGCAGTCTGCATCAATCATGTACCGGATACCGCGGCAAAAATCAATGTCGCATCCGGTTCTTTGACAATAGATAAAACGGGAGTCGCTTTCGGCATCAACCCGTACGACGAATTTGCGGTTGAAGAATGTCTGCGGTTGAAGGAAAAGAACGGCGGAGAGGTCATTGCCGTTTCCCTTGGAGGCGATGCGCATAAGGAGTCGCTCCGGAAGGCGTTTGCAATGGGAGTCGATAAGGCCGTTTTGTTGAAAGACGATACGCTCCGCGATTCGTTCGCGGTAGCGCGGGCGCTTGCTGATTATCTTAAAGAAATCTCGCCCGATGCGGTATTTTTCGGCCGTCAATCGGTCGACGGAGACGATGCAGCAGTCGGTTCCATGGTAGCCGAGATGCTCGGCCTGCCGTCGATATCCGCTGTTGTCAAGTTGGAGATTACAGGCACAAAGGTTATCGCAGAACGGGAAATAGAAGGAGGGCGGGAAAAGGTCGCATCATCGCTGCCCGCCGTTTTTACTGCGCAAAAAGGATTGAACGAACCTCGTTATCCCGCTCTTAAAGGAATTATGGCGGCAAAGAGCAAACCGATAGAGGAAAAAATTCCCGCAGCCGCGCAGTCCAAAGTGCTTGTCGTGTCGATGAAAAAGCCCGTCTCCAAAAGCGCGGGCAAAATCACCGTCATGGATGCATCTGCGGTTTCGAAGCTTGTACAATTGCTCCACGACGAAGCAAAAGTCATATAACGGATGTTATAATTTTTCAATATGAATGTGAAGAAACATAAGAGCGGAGATTATGAAAATATTAGCAGTAGCAGAACAACGCGATAACTCTATAAAAAAAGTTTCCATGGAAGTAGTCCGCGCCGCAAGCACGCTGGCGAAGCAGACAGGCGGCGAAGCGATAGCGCTTGTAATCGGAAGCCGGATTCCGGATGCAGCGGCGGAACTCGGAGGTTTCGGCATACAACGGGTCGTTGCCGTCCAGCATCCCAAACTCGAAAAATATTCCGCAACGGCGTATGCAAGAGTGATAGCCGAAATTGCAAAAAATGAACACGCGGATGCGGTCCTTTTGTCTGCAACTGCACTGGGAAAGGAATGTTCGGCCCGTGTTGCCGTAAAATTGGATGCCGGCCTTGCCGCCGATTGCACCGGCCTGAGAATCGAAGACGGCGATATCATTGCAACGCGTCCCATGTATGCCGGAAAGGTGCTGGCCGACGTGAAAATCGTTTCGCCGCTCAAGGTCATCTCTCTTCGTCCAAATGTTTTTACTCCGGGTGCAAGCGATGGATCGACGGCGAAGATTGAGACTGCAGAGATTACTCTGACCGATGCCGATTTGAGCGTGATGGCAACGGAAGTTTCGCAAGTAACCGGAAAATTAGATGTGGCCGAAGCGGATATTATCGTTACCGGCGGCCGCGGCATAAAGGGTCCTGAGAATTTTACCATGATCGAGGAACTTGCATCCGTTATCGGCGGAGCTGTCGGCGCTTCCCGTGCCGTCGTCGATGCGGGATGGCGTCCCCATGCGGAACAGGTCGGACAGACGGGAAAGACCGTCGCTCCATCGCTTTATATCGCGGTAGCGGTTTCGGGCGCNNCCGATTTTTCAAATCGCAGATTACGGAATTATCGGCGATGCATTTGAGGTAGTACCGGCTTTAACGCAAGAACTCAAAAAAGTTCTGGGAAAATAAACTATGTCCGGTGAGAATAAAGTACAGGTCGATATTCTCGGTCTCTCTACGAATGCTGCAAGCGGCGGAGCGTACGCACTGATCTTAAAGGAATTGCACGGTTCGCGCCGCCTGCCGATTATTATAGGAGCATTCGAAGCGCAATCGATAGCGCTGGAAATGGAAAGCATTAAACCGCCCCGCCCGTTGACGCACGATTTAATGAAGACTCTCATCGATTCGCTGGGCGGAGACCTGATCGATGTGACGATCAACGATCTTCGGGAAGGAACATTCTTTGCTCAATTGAACCTCGATTCCCAGGAAATAGATTCCCGGCCCAGCGATGCGATTGCCCTGGCCGTTCGTTACGGCGTTCCTATTTTTGTCGCAGAAAAAGTTATGGAAGAAGCATCCTTCGTTTCGGAAGGAGGAGAAGAGGACAGCAAAGCGATTCGTGCTCCGGCAGCACCGGCACCGGATGAGCAGCCGAAAACGCCTCTGACACAGATGGAACAACTTCAAAAGAATCTTGAAGAAGCGATTCTCAAAGAAGAATACGAACGCGCAGCTCAGCTGCGGGACGAGATTAAAAGAGTTCAAGCGCAAAGATCGTGATTGTTTTCATAAACGTTTTTTCCATTGTTTCAATATTCAATCTTATTTTTTAAGGAGGATCATTCCGTGCAAAGAATTATTCAACTCTTCGTCCTCGCTCTCGCGCTCGGTGTTTTTTCCGTTTCCCATGCTGCTGCAGATTCCGCCGATTCCGCTGCGTCTGTAATCATTGCCGAGGGTGACCGGTTTGCAGAGAAGGTGTTCGATAATCAAAAAGCGCTGCAAATGTATACTGAAGCATTGCCGATGGCCGGGAATAAATATCCGGTTCTTTGGCGTCTAAGCCGTACGTATGCCGATATCGGGGCACACATGCCGTCAAAAACCGATGCGGAAAAACAAAAGCAGCTGGAAATGTATGAAACCTCTCTTTCATATGCCAAGCAGTCTATCGAAGCGGATCCGAATGGATCGCTGGGATATGTTCGGAGAGCGATTACCAGCGGCCGCATCGCTTTATTCAAGGGAATTTGGGATGCCATCGATCTTGTCAAACAAACGAGAGCAGACTGTGAGAAAGCAATTATTCTCGATCCAAAAGAAGCCGCAGCGTATTATGTCCTGGGACGGACGAATGCTAAGGTATGCGAGAAGCCGAAAATTGTACGCTGGCCGCTTGGACTTGGATGGGCGAACCTCGATGATGCCGTTGCGAATTATGAAAAAGCGATAGAACTGCGTCCCGATTTTATCATGTATCGACTTGACTGCGCCCGTACGTATGTCGAACAGGATGAATATGCAAAAGCGCGCACACATTTAACAGCGATTCAATCGCTTTTAAAACAGAACGAAGATGACGATCAGTTTCGTGCGGAAGCAAAAGAACTGCTGGAAAAAATCAAAGATAAATAAAAGCACAGATTCACATTCTTACAGCTGCCGTGCTCCGGAAGCGCGGCGGCTTTTTTAAAATTCTGTGTATCTTCCTTGCCGTCTTTCACCGTTCCTCCCGTCAAAATTGCAGGTCTCTTTTACCTGTGCTGTACTCCTATCGTTGTTTTATGCCTTTTCCGGAATTGCTGCGGTGTTATGCCTGAACCGGATGGAGTAATAAATGCCGAAGAGCAGAAGGAGTGCAGAAAGCACATACGGATAGATGCGGTTTTGTTCGAAGAGAAAACCGGAAAGAACGGGAGCCGTTGCCATGTATGCGGACATGAGGGCGGAAAGAATGCCGAGGGTTTCGCCTTTCTGCATCGGGTCCGCTGCCGCCGCAGCCTGACTTGTAAGAACGACTCTAAGATTCGCCTGTCCGGTGCCGAGGCCAATCAGGCTGAGTGCGAAACAGACAAGATTTCCGCTTGCAAATAAAAGCGTCGAGACGGCGAGAAGAACCAGCATGAAAACCTCGAGCGTCGATTCGGAAAATTTTACAAGCCAGAATTTGTGCAGAAGAAATCCCTGATTTAAAATGACCATAAGTCCGATTACGGTAAAGGCCATGCCGGTCTGGAATGCTGTGAATCCGAATGTGTCTTTCATGTATAACCCGAAAATCGACTGCCCGGTCACTATGGCGAATGCAAAGAACGACCATATAAAATAAAGCGGGCGCAATTTTTTATCTTTAGCCGCACGCGCCAGCGGAGCGAGCGGATTGAAGCTGAACGGTTTTCCGGTTTCGCGGTGACGGTTCGTTTCCGGCAGGAATAAAAAGGCAGCGCACGCATTCACGGCTGCCAGAGCTCCTGCCATCCAGAATGGAAATGCGGGGGAGACCCTGCTCAAAGCGCCGCCGATAACGGGGCCGAGAAGAAATCCGATTCCGAACGCGGCGCCGATCATTCCCAGATTTTTCGTTCTTTCCTTTTCGTCTTTTGCCAGATCGACCATCGTGCTTTGTGCTGTGGTAAAATTTCCAGCTGCCAGCCCGTCGATGATTCTTCCAAGGAACATCATCCAAATCGTGCGGGCGCCGGCAAAGACAAGCCAGCCGAGGGCTGTGCTGGTAATACTCAGTATCATCACAGGCCTGCGCCCGATTCTGTCCGACAGACGTCCAAGAAAAGGGGCGCTGAAGAACGAACAGAAGGAAAAAACGGCGAACAGCAGGGTTACCGTGGACGGCGACGCTCCGTATGCCGTCACATAATAGGGTAAAATGGGAATCACGATCCCGAATCCGATGACATCGGCAAGAACAGCAGAGAGTACTATTATTTTTTCTTTTTGCATTTTTCTCACGATGAAACAATACATACAGAACAGCAGTGCCAAGGAGAGAGTTTCACTCGCGCCTCTCTCTTTTATCGGTCGCGGGGAGGTTCTGCATGTGCGGTAAAAAAATCGGGCTCAATAATCGTTACATATGCTCGGCTTTTTTCTCGATCCCGGCCTGCAGAAAATAGCGTTTTGTGTAATACGCTCCGCCCAGAGTCAGGAGCGCAACCGGAATGATAAGAAGACAGGCAACGGTATAGTGAAACGGCGTGTCGGTCGACAGGTGCAGAGCAAAAAAGGAAGGAACGCCGCCGAGGAAAAAAGTTGCGATATAGGTGACTATGCGTTCTTTTTTATTGAGGCCGTGGAAAAAGAATAAACTGGCGACCATTCCGTCCATGAGAGGACTGCGAACCGACAAATGTCTTACCCAGTTTCGCCAGAGCCAGAACAGATAAACGGTTGTCGTTGTGCAGACCAGTGTATACCAGGCGAGAAAAAGAATCCAGTAAATATCCGTCGGAGCGGCGTCGGCTGGGTCGGTGGCTGCAAGGTGGATGCGGTGTACGAGAAGGACGCAAACAACTGCCGAAGAAAGGAATGCCATTGCGATGCGCGAGCGCTCGACCGAGTGGCCGTGGAGAACGTTCTTCATGTCCCGGTACCATGCAATAAGTTCGGGGTATAGATCCCGGTTCGCTAAAAATGTCTCGATGACCCGGACAAGATAGAGGGCAAAGAAACTAAAGAGAATGGCAAAAGAGAGGACGCCGGCGATCCAAATAGTCCGGGAAAAGAATAAGACAAGTCCGAGCAGGACGATGATGACCTGCCACTCTTCCCTGTGGTACCATGTAAACTCAAATTTCTTGTGTTCGAGCCCGGCCACTATACCTGATCTCCTTTATGAAATGCAATAGCTGCAATTGTGCTGAGCTTGCGCGGGTTGAAGTATGCACCTTCGTAATTTTTCAGATCGTCGATGAGCATGCCGGCCTTGAAAAAAGGATAGAGTAATTCTTCCTGACCGATCCGTTTTATTCTTCTATAGATCATATATATGCTGTCGACAAATTCCGCATACGGTTTAAGACGAAGGTCGTTTCTTATCGATTGAAGAAAGTCATAGGTTTGACGGAACAGTTTTAGTTCGGCGCTTTCGTCGGCGAATGTTTCTTCATAATATTCATAAAGATTGAGAATGAGCATAAGGCGTCTCCGGGCGGGGTCGATTTTCACTTCCTGGATGCAGGAATAAAAGGCGTGAGTGGCATATTTTTCTGAAGCCGCCTTCCACGGTTCAGTCAGATCGATTGTTTGTCCGGCGCGGAGTTGTTCAATGCGCCCGGCAGCATCTTGACTGTGCGCCAGTTGAAACTGCAATTTGGCATATTCGAGATCACCGGATGTTCCCATCACAGCGAGAGCATGTCCATTCTGTTGGCGGCGCTGCTGAAAAAGATCGATAACGCTCAGCCGATGCTGCGCAGACCGGCGAAATTGAAGCATCTCTTTTATAAAATCGAACGTATCATCGTATTCCATCTCAGATCTGGTCCGGAAGATGAGATGGGCGAAAAAGGCGGTTAATGAAACGGCAACAATGAGCGTCCAAATATTTTCTCCTGTGTAAGCGTTGAGAAGATCGAAGCCGGTCAGAATAATCCCCGCGGCCCATACGATCAGCGCAGCCATCAGCATCCAGGAAGCTGTTCCACAAAAAAATGATTCGGCAATTGTTATCGGCCTCCGCGTCCAAATGACCGTATATCGGCGCAGGAGCGTCCATATTGGTGCGGTGCACAGTAATGTCGCGGAAAGGAGAATATACATGGACGACTGTTTGTTATCCCGGAATTGGTTCGTTGTTGAATGTCCGGCATATGTGCTGTCCGGAAGAACGAGATCTGCCTCCGAAGCCGGTGAGAACAATATCTGTGCACAGGGATGAGAATATGGGGTGCCGGGTCATAAATACTTAATTATTTAAAACTTGCTATGGCACGGTCGGTTGTTTCGTATGTTTTAAAAACCTTGACCAATTGTGTGATAACGAAAATGCTCTCGACCTTTTCCGTAATATTTGCCAACCGGAGGTCGCCGCCTTTATTTTTGATGGATGTGAGAACTGCGATGAGCGTGCCGAGTCCCGTGCTGCTGATCCACCGGACGCCTTTCATGTCAATGACCACTTTTGCAAATCCTTCCTGCAGGAGGCTCTGAACCTTTTCACGAAGCTTTGTCGTGTCCGGTTCTTCTGTTAAGTTCCCTTTAAGTGCAAGCAGGGCGACGCTGCCGTGCATTGTTTCTTTAATAGTCATACACAGTCCTTCCCAATTGATCCGTGGTATATGGATAATGAAGCCGTTCCTTTTGTCTGAGCAAATTATACAAGCTTTTTCAGCGAATGTCAATGGAGCGCGGGTTATTGAATTATGAAGCCCTAATTTTCGGTATGCGTCGATTTGCAGGAGTAGAATCGAATCCTCTATCGTGTCTTCGCATGCATGTCCTTTGCTTCATAATGTTCATGGTATTCGATATCAGTTCATGACACGCACGGTGCCGGGCGGAGCTTTGACAGCACCATTGCCGGACGAGCATAAAGATCCGACCGTTCGGATAAGAATATCCTCATGCATTTTTTGAGACTGCTAAACCTGCTTCTCTGGAGAAAAAATGTAAATGCATGTATTTTCATAAAAGTTTTTCTACCTTGATAAAAAACACTTATGCATTATGCCGGTGAAATATGCGCGCTTATCACGGCCGTCCTCTGGACGGGAAGCGCTATGACGTTTTCCGCTGCAACGAAGCGTGTCGGTTCCATTTATGTAAATGTTGCGCGCCTTGTTGCCGCTGCAGTGATGCTGCTTGCAGTGGTTGTCTTTATCGGCGGCTGGTCGAGCGTTTCCGGAACGCAGTTCGTCTTTCTGATTTTCAGCGGATTCGTTGGATTCGTTTTTGGCGACACATTTCTGTTTAAGTCGTTCGAGCATCTCAGTGTCCGCATCAGCATGCTCGTTATGGCTCTTGCTCCGGCTTTTACGGCTTTGTTTGCATATTATTTTCTGAACGAGACGCTGACGCTGCTCGGTATCGGAGGAATTGCCGTAACTCTCGCCGGCATTGCTTTGGTTGTGCTTGAACAAAAAGAAGATTTGCCTCACGTCCGGCCGGTATCGTTTGCCGGACTTTTTTATGCGGTTCTGGGAGCTGCCGGACAGGCGGGCGGGTTAATTTTAGCAAGGAAGGCATTCGCGCTCGGAGACATCAATGGATTTTTAGCGACATTTATCCGCGTCATTGCGTCTACAGTCGTCATTCTTCCCATGAATTATTTTGCGGGAAAATTTTCGCATCCGATAGAAATATTCAATAGAGACCGGCGGGCTCTCGTTCTTATGATTATGGGCGCGTTCTTTGGTCCGTTTTTCGGCGTGACCTTCAGCTTGATTTCGATTTCTTTAACAAAAGTTGCCGTTGCTGCCACACTCATGGCAACGACTCCGATTTTTATACTTCCTCTTGCGCATTTTTTCTTTCACGAAAAATTGACCTGGCGTGCGGTAACGGGTGCATTTATTGCAGTTGCCGGCATAGCTATTCTTTTCTTGAGGTAAATGATAAAAGTTCTTCGTTCGTGGTGCTTGGT
Source organism: Ignavibacteriota bacterium (assembly GCA_003162695.1). Lineage (GTDB taxonomy): Bacteria > Bacteroidota > Ignavibacteria > UBA10030 > UBA10030 > Fen-1254. The sequence continues at coordinate 25,299 of PMML01000125.1, forward strand.
GCTGAAGTTCAAAAGCAATGAATGGTGAACAGTAAGCGGTAAATTGTGAATTTCGAATCGCGAATTGTCAATCGTAAATGATAAACAGTAAACAGAATAACCAAGAACTAAGAACTACGAACCAAGAACTACAAACCAAGAACTACGAACGTCTGCACATTTAATTGTTCACCTGAAACTCCGGATCGCCGGGGCGAATTTCGTCGTGCATGCGTTGAAGAGAGCGGTATGAGGTTTCACTGCCGCGGTGCAGCGCCCCGTGGTAAATGCGGTATGCTTCTCCTTTGTTCTGGGGAACGCAGTAGCCTACCTCATAACACAGCCCCACACCGGCATTGGCAACGAGCGATCCCTGCCGTGTGAGAGCCTGCAGGAACGCGAACGTCGAGTCGGGAGGATCGGAATGAATCTCGCCGGCGACATTAAGCATCGCTAATCTGAATTTTGCATCGGTGCTGCCTTCTTTGGAGGCTCGCATCCACCAGCGGGAGGCCTCTATTTTATCTTGAGGGACCCAGCGTCCGTTGAAATAGCAAAGTCCCAATTCAACCATGGAAAGAACATGTCCTTCTTCGGCGTTGTGTTTCAAAATTTTGAGCGCCTGTTCGCCGTTGAGTAATTTTGCGAAATCGATAGCGGTCAGGCCTGCCCAGACAAATAAAGCGTCCGGATCTTTCTTTGTCGTCCGGCTCTCCAGTTCATGCGAAAAATGTTCGGTGTTCATCAAACGCCACAGCAGAGCAGGGGCGCGGAACGACTCGGCGCGTATGGCGCGGAAATAGTACTCCGCTGCAATGATTTGATCTTTCTTGACGCTCCATCCTTTTTCATAGCATCGGCCGAGAACACAGAGCGCTTCCGGGTTGCCGATGTCTGCAGCGGTCAGAAGTATGGAACGCTTGGCGGAATCGATTTCGACTTTTTCACGTTCTTCAACCGGGTTTTCTTTTTGGGCGACATTCAACTGCTGATACGCTTCACGCACGAGGGTCGTATCGTCTGTCACCGATGTCGTATCGGTATGGAAATCGATAAAGACCAGCTGCGTGGTCGTGTCGCTGCGCGCTGCCTGAGCTGTACCGTTGTTCAGTTGTTTCTTTTTGGACGAAGCTGTTTTTACTTCCGCCTCTACGCTGTCTACGCCGCGGTGCCGCAATTCTTTCAAAGCGTCTATTGCATCGCTCATGCCGAGTTCGGCGGAACGTTTGATATAGCTGAACGACTTCGGCCAGCTTCGCGGCACGACGAAATCCTCGGAATACATTACTCCCATCATGAACAGGGCTTCCGGAATTTCTTCATCCGCCGCGCTCTGGAAATGTTGAAACGCCTCAAAAGGATTCCACGGGACTCCGATTCCCTGAATATGCATGATCCCGATATTGTAATGCGCGAGCGGAAGATCCTGCTGTGCAGCTTTCATCATCCAGTACACCGCCTTCGGTGTATCCGGGGGAAGCCCCCTGCCGAACAGGTACCGAACTGCAAGTTCATGCTGGGCGACAGCTTTGCCTGCGTTGGCATCGCGCATGAGTTGAAAGACCTGTACGATCTGCGCATCGAACGCGGAATATAAAATCAGCGGCACTCCGTTAAATTTGTATTTTTCCTTATAGGCGGGAGACTTGTTCGCTTCTTGATCTTGCGCAAATGATGCGGTGATTCCCAGGAAGAGGAAGATGAAAGAAAATTCTATGTATGTGCGGGTATGGATCTTCACTTTCGTAACCTTCTGTAATTTCGTATATTGTTATCAGAATTTCCACTATGTTTGACGTTCGATTATAAAAATTTTGCACAGGCCAAAGAAAGAATCCTAATATATGCCCGATAATAAAATTATATTTTCCATGGTCGGAGTCGGAAAAGTTGTTAAGCCGAACCGCCAGATACTCAAAGATATTTACCTCTCCTTTTTCTATGGGGCAAAAATCGGCGTTCTGGGTTTGAACGGCGCCGGAAAAAAGACGCTGCTCCGGATCATAGCAGGCGAGGATAAGGATTTTCTCGGGGAAATAACGGCACAAAAGGGAATTACATTCGGCTTCCTGCCGCAGGAACCGGTACTGGATTTGTCCAAAACCGTCCGGGAGATTGTTGAAGAAGGGGCGCACGAAACGGTTGCACTTTTAAAAGAGTACGAAGCGGTCAACCAGCAGCTTGGAGAACCGGATGCGGACTATGACAAACTTCTGGAAAAACAAGCCAAACTTCAGGAAAAAATCGATCATTTGAAGGCGTGGGACCTGGACAGTAAGCTGGAACAGGCTATGGATGCTTTGCGGTGTCCGCCTCCTGAGACGCCGGTCAATGTCATCTCCGGCGGAGAGAGGCGTCGCGTTGCGCTCTGCCGGCTTTTGCTTAAAGAACCGGATGTGCTTCTGCTGGATGAACCGACCAATCATCTCGATGCGGAATCGGTGGCATGGCTGGAGCATCACTTAAGCCGCTATGAGGGGACGGTCATTGCCGTAACGCACGACCGCTATTTTTTGGATAACGTTGCCGGGTGGATACTGGAACTCGACCGCGGAGAAGGAATTCCGTTCGAAGGAAATTATTCATCCTGGCTGGAGCAGAAAAAACGGCGGCTCGAAGTGGAAGAGAAACAGGAATCGAAACGCCAGCGCGTTTTACAGCGGGAATTGGATTGGGTCCGCTTGAATCCGAAAGGACGGCATGCAAAGAGTAAAGCGCGCATTACAGCGTATGAAAAAATGCTCACTGAACAGACGGAAAAACGGGATGAAGATATGGAGATTTATATTCCGCCCGGGCCGCGTCTTGGCGATATCGTTATTCAGGCGGACGGCGTTTCAAAATCTTTCGGGGATAACCTGTTGTTTGAAAATATGAAATTTGCGCTTCCTCCCGGCGGAATAATCGGCGTTATCGGCCCGAACGGCGCCGGGAAGACGACGTTATTTAAAATGATTGTCGGACAGGAAACGCCCGATACCGGGACGATCACGGTCGGCGATACTGTTCAGCTCGGCTACGTGGATCAGATGCGTCCGCTCGATCCAAAAAAAACCATCTGGCAGGAAATTTCCGGCGGAGAGGAACTGATCAAACTCGGCGGCCGGGAGGTCAATTCCCGCGCTTATGTGGGGCGATTTAACTTTACCGGCACCGATCAGCAGAAGCCGGTCGGCCTTCTCTCCGGCGGCGAGCGCAATCGTGTTCATCTTGCCAAAATCCTTAAAGAGGGATCGAACGTCCTTCTACTCGATGAACCGACGAACGATCTGGATGTCAATACGCTTCGGGCGCTGGAAGAAGCGCTGGAAAATTTTGCCGGCTGTGCGGTCATTATTTCGCACGACCGCTGGTTCCTGGATCGTGTAGCGACGCATATTCTGGCGTTCGAAGGCGAAAGCAATGTTGTGTGGTACGACGGAAACTATTCGGAATATGAAGAGTTCCGCAAAGCAAAACTCGGCATAGATGCGGACCAGCCGCACAGGATAAAATATAAGAGAATGACGAGATAAGAAGGGTAAATGGCATAAAGAATACAGGAGACAGAAGACAGAAGTCAGGAGACAGAAG
>PMML01000126.1:0-29507 GCA_003162695.1 Ignavibacteriota bacterium
TGTTTTAAAAGCCTTTTGGTATCATCATCAGGGTTAAACGAGGATAGCAGAAGTAAATTTACATAATGAGGAGGAGTGTAGGTCGGTGTGTGCTTGGCTCTAAAAGATTATTGTGTTCGAAATATCGCTGATTTCGAAATAAAACAGCGGAAATTTATCTAAAAAAACTCTCAAGTGTTAGCGACTCCGTCTTAACCACTAACACGTTAATTATACGAACAAGATAAAATATTTCTGATTTTCATGCAAACATGACCTTGGTTCAACAGTTGGAGACCTATAACTGATCCGTACAACGTCTATATCTTTATTTTCTTTTATCCTTCATTAATATCTCCACATATAAAATCCCTCACTCTCAAACCTTTTGAATCATGACCACTTTCATCCGGTCTATTATCAAATAGTGGGCTCTCAAAAGAATTAATCCATTATTCATCCTTTCAGGCTATTACGCTTTGCATGTTTCTTTGATAGCATATGTAAAAGAAATTCTTATACTAAGAGATCTGATCCATATAAAAGAAGAATATCATGTGTTTTTCAGCAAATGCAAGTTTCGCAGGCGCTGCTGTCATTTCAGCAATAGGTGTTGCGACTGTCAGGGAGGTTCATAAACCTTCCCAGTTGGTCTTTGCAAGTATCCCTTTGTTTTTTGGACTGCAGCAATTTACAGAGGGATTATTATGGTTAACATTACGAAATCCGCATCTTGCCCATATTGAAACATTTTGCACATATATGTTTTTAGTCATGGCTGAGGTTCTTTGGCCAATAATGATTCCTCTTTCAGTTCTTCACATGGAAAAGAGTAAAAAAAGAAAAAAGATACTATGGGTTCTGCTCTTTATGGGTGTATCAGTGTCTTTGTATTATACTTTTTGTTTATTGTTTTTCCATGTTACCCCGCACATCATGGGTTATCATATTCAGTATAAGACCGATTTCCCCAACTTCTGGACAATGCTGGCTTTCATAACCTACTTTATTGCTTCCGTCACTCCTCTTTTTGTTTCGAGCATAAAAAGGACGCATCTGTTGGGCATATTAATGACTTTATCTTTTCTCGTTACAGCGTTATTTTATTGGCAATACCTTGCGTCGGTGTGGTGCTTTTTTGCCGCGCTCATGAGCGGTGTTATCTTCTGGATACTCAGAGATGCAAAGAAGAAATTCAATTTTGACAAGATGCATGCGCTGGAGAATGAGGTGAAAGCCATAACCGGACGAATGTAAAACTGACCTGCCTTAATCTTCGGAAACAACGATTTTAAGCTGCTTTCAAATGAGGATGATTTTCAAACGCGTTTATAAAAACAGATGTTTCTTCCATTGTATTTTTTGTATCAGTAAAAATCTGATACGCAAAAATACGTAGAGTAAAATTATGGCTACTACTTGATGTTTTTTTGAAGATCATTTTTTATGGTGCAATAAATCATTCGTGAAACTTTTTTATCGGGTCATTCAGATGTAGTGAAAGGGTCTTGAGTAGTACTAAATAATAGTGTTCAGATAATTTGTATATTTCGACAAACAAGCCGTTGAAGAAATAATAGATATGAAGGAGTCTACATATGAAACGATTAGGGATCTATTTTTTCATCTGTGTGATACTCTCGTCAGTAACATTTAGTCAAAACCTTAATAGTGTCACATTTCAAACTGGACCGACCATGAACACAAAGAGAATGGGGCATTACTCTATAGTTCTCCCAAATGGGAAGGTCGTGTTGGTTGGCGGACACGGGACTAATTTTGTTTCCTTGAATACCGCAGAAATTTATGATACAACATCTAACACGTTTGTACAGGATACCATGCAATATATTCATGATTTTGGTGCAGTCAGTGATTTGAATGATGGAACATGGTTAATTGCCGGTGGTTCGAATGATTTAGGGGTTGCCCCGGGAATCAGTGGTGCGGAAATTTATAATCCAAGCAATGGTAGTTTTACAGCATGCTCTTCCATGGTCTATCCTCGTTGTGTTACAACCGCTGTACTCTTATTGAATAATAATGTTCTTATTGTTGGAGGATGGTACGATCAATCAAGTGCCACATACGGTGAGGTTTTTAGTCCTTTAACGAAATCTTTTACTGCAACACAAGCATTACAAACACCTCGAAGTAATGCAATGGCAATTGCCACAGCTGATAGCGGGGCTGTTGTTTTTGGCGGATATTATTATTATGGCGGCACCAATTATGAGAATGTTGAATATTATAATCCCGGGACCAATACATTTACTCAACTGCAAAATCATTTATTCCCAGGTGATAGCGGCTGGTGCATTCAAAATGATATATTCTTACGCCCATTGCCTTCTCAGCGAATGAAAAACGGTGAGTATCTTATTTGTGCATGGAAACAAAGCCCTCTGCAATATACGCTGGGAACGTTCGATCCGGTTACGAAATCCTTTGCTAAAATGGATCTTGAAACGCCATTGCCTTCTGCAGACAGCATTCAATTTTTTAAAGCACGCATTCTTGATACATTAAGAAATGTTACATATTGGTTTGGAATGAAGCCGAATTCCAACCCGTGGGTGATGCAATTGTATACTATCGATCTTACAATGAAAATCTGGCAGGTCAGCCAAGTCGATACGACAAGTTATTATTGGACATCTTCCGGTATGAGTCTGTTGCACAACGGAAATATTCTAATTTCCGGTGGAACGACAAGCAATGATTACAACACAAACTTCACGCCAGTAAACAATACGCTTATTGTAGGCAGTGGCATTGTAACTGGTGTAATCAAGAATCATACATCTTTGCCATTACATTTTAATTTGAGCCAAAATTATCCTAACCCTTTTAACCCGTCAACCAATATCAGTTATCAGATAGCAAGTGCCGGCAAGGTCAGTTTGAAGGTGTTTAATATTTTAGGAAAAGAAGTTGCGACGCTGTGAATGAAATGAAATCGGCGGGAAATTACACGGCAACGTTTAATGCAGTAAATTTGGCAAGCGGTGTATATTTTTATAGATTGCAAGCTGGCAATTTCAGTTCTGTGAAAAAACTTTTGTTGTTAAAATGAGTATCACCAGAATATCTTCAGGCCATAGAGCAATTCCCCCGAGATTATAGCTCTATGACTTTAAAGCCCGGTGGTGGTAGTGCGCCGGGCTTTTTTATATCATTGACAACGGTAAATCAAGTTATTACATTTGCAGGGCCAGCGTTCCCTCCTCTACTGCGCTGGTAATCTTACCCACCCCTGACGTAACTAATAGAAACGTCAGGGGCTTTGTTTTAAATTCACTGATTGGTGTTTTCTTAGTAATATCCTGCATACTCAATCTTACAGATTCCCACACCTCAAAATGAGTTAGATCGACTTCTAATTTACATCTATTGCAGTGTATTTTCAAAGGAAACTGGGTCATCGCAATGGAGAACAAGAGAAAAGAGTATCGATACCGGAGGACCGGCTGCGGATATTGATGCCAAAATTCCGGAAGGTAAAGGAGAAATTTCGGAGTCGCATATTTGCCATAATGCGCTCGCATCCTATTCTACAAGTAAAAGGGCGTTTGTTTGACTCCTATGCTCTTAAATTCTCTAAAATCGGAATAAAAAGCATTTCTTCCAGAAAAGGGAATTCATTCTTTCTATCAAGTGCGTCGCCTGCCCAACTACAAACAAAAATATCCCTTTAATGGGATATTTTTGTTTGTAGTTGGCAGCAAACTTCAATTACTTCAAGTGGCGCGCTCTTTGCGACATCCCGCCGTTGTATGGCGGGATCCTGTATTCTTCGCTGTCCGGAATATTTTATGACGATACCTCTTGCCGCTACTAAAACTTAAGCTTGATTTTCGAAACCACATCGGGGTAGAATTTCTTTGCACAGTCGGGACAGATACCGTGGGTAAATTCTACGTCGACTCTCTTTGCCATGTATGATTCGATTTGATTCCAATAGCCGTCATCATCGCGGATTTTTTTACAATGCGCACAAATCGGAAGCAATCCACTCAAAGTTTTTACTTCCGCCAATGCTTGCAGTAAATTCTGGTTAAGTCTTTCGAGGTCGTTGTTCTTTTGTTCAAGCTGCCTGTGGATTTCTATGAGATCGTCATGCGCTTTATGGAGTTCATTATTTTTTTGAACAGCGTTTTCATAAGTCGAAAGCAGAAGATCGACTATCTGCATCCTGTCGGAATTGATAAAGTATTTCTGCCCTGAAAACATGATTTCGATTTCGGAATTCGAGTCCCAAATGTTCCGCAGTTCCAGATTGGCAAAGATATGCTGTATTTGCGAAATGAGAAAAGTACTCTCGTAGGGTTTCGTCAGAAAGTTGTCGGCTCCTGCTTGGAGGCCTTTTATAACATCCTGAGGATCGGAGAGCGAGGTAAGCAGCATCACCGGAATGTTTTTTAAATCGGGATCACTTTTCAAAACCTTGCAAAGTGCAAAACCATCCATCTCAGGCATAACAATATCGGTTATAACAAGATTCGGTTTCTTGACGCGGATACATTCTAACGCTTTGACGCCATTGGGCGCAGAATCTATAATGTAACCTCTGTCTTCGAGAATTAAACGAAGAAGTTTAGTCTGTGTCGGACTGTCTTCGACAATTAAAATATTGGCCCGTGTTGCCATGAGCATCTACTCCTGTTATGCTTGTGCATAAACTCGATATCGGATTTTAGCAAAATGTTCAATTCTTTTCCAATAGTAAATGTACACACAATTTCTTTACATTACAATGAAGCGGAAAGAATCCGCTTAAAGATTGACAGGTCTGATGTAAATTTTAATATTTCAAAAATCCATGCTTTTTACCCTTTAAACTGCTAAATTCTATTACTATAAATGCAAGTTGCCTTTCGGCTTAAATTATACCACAATGTGCAATAGAAAACTTTCGCATTTTTTTACCATAGGGATTTTGACGGGAGATCTTTGGAAAACTCGCTTATATGTTTATTAGGTGTCAAATGATGTCCGATAACCTGCCGGATGGCGCGTCAACTGTCCGGTATTTTCAATAGTTGAGGATATGATTGCCATGGATAAAAGGAAGTTTACCATACTTATTGTCGACGATAATACGGCATATGTGAAAATTCTTTCTTACATCCTTGAAGGAGTAGGCTATGAAGTTTTAGAGGCAGTGACAGGGACTGACGGTTTGCGGATGTTGAAAGAACGGAACCCGGATTTGATCATGCTCGATGTCTTTCTCCCCGATATGAACGGCGTTGAAATATGCCGGCAAATCAAGAACAATCCGGACATCAAACATGTCCTCGTTGTGTTAATCTCCGGTATCGAGATCGAAAGCAAAAGTCAGGTGCACGGCCTCGATGCAGGTGCAGAAGGTTATCTGGTAAAACCGGTCTCGAAACAGGTGCTCCTCGCATACGTGCGATTGATGGAGAGAATAAAAAGAAATGAAGACGAGCTTCGCGATGCGGCAAAGATACTTGATAAACGGGTAAAGCAGCGGACTAAAAAGCTGGAAACGGTTAACAAGAAATTATTGAATGAAATATCGGAACGGAAAGAAATTGAAAAGATATTGGCGAGCAAAGAAGAACATTACCGGATGCTCTTTCTCAATAATCCCATTCCGCTTTGGGTGTATGACCGCGATACGCTCGCTTTTCTTGCCGTGAATGGTGCTGCGGTTCAGCAATACGGCTATTCGGCGGAAGAATTTCTTTCTATGACATTCAAAGATATTCACTGTGAATGGGAAGAGTCTATCGCTTATCAGTCTCTTGCCCCGGGCGGAGAAGCCCTGCGCAAGGCGGGATCCTTCCGCCACCGAAAGAAAGATGGAACGATTATCGACGTGGAAATTACAACGCACGATTTGATTTTTGAAGAAAAGCCGGCTCGCTTGGTGATGGCAACCGACATCACTCTGCGCAAGCGAGCAGAAGAAGCAGTCCGAGATTCCGAGGAAAGATTCCGAATGATCTTTGAGAATGTGTTTGACGGCATTTGCATCTACACGAATGATCCTGATCCCTATAAGAGAAAGCTCGTCGAATGTAATGAACGCTATGCATCCATGGCCGGCCGAACCCGCGATGAACTACTGCAGCATAAAAGCACTCAGGATTTGCAGCGAACACTTGAAGAAAGTGCAAATGCCAATCGCATGGAATCCCTTGCCAGGGGAGATGTCTATCAGGGCTTCTTCTCATGGATTCGTCCGGATGGGAAAGAAAATATCGTAGAGTATACGGGCGTACCGATCACTTGGCAGGGAGAGGCGTATTCCATCGGCATCGATCGTGATATTACAGAGCAAAAACGGGCGGAGAGAGCTCTTCGTGAAAGTGAGAAGAAATACCGGGATATCGTGACCTGGGCTCCAATCGGAATCTATCAATCAACAAGATCGGGGGAAATGATCAGCGCCAACAGCAGTATCGCAAAACTGCTGGGCTGTGATAGTGTAGATGAATTGATTGGATGTAATATGGGACAATCAATTTATTATGACGATGAGGATCGAAAAAGATTTATTGCTCAACACGATGCCAGCGGAGAAAATGTAGCATTGAGTTTTGAGACACGGTGGAGGAAAAAGGACGGATCAATAGTATGGGTTTTAATGACGGTCCACGATTTAAGAGACAAATCGGGAGAAATTCTTTACTACGAGGGATTTGTCTTCGATATCACAGAACGTAAACATGCAGAGGAAGCGTTGCGTGAAAGTGAAGAACGTTATCGTTTGCTTGTCGAAAATTCTACGGATCTTGTCATCGAGATCGATGCCGATGGGAAATTCCTGTATATCAGTCCGAATGTCAAGTTGATTCTCGGGTTTGAACCGGCAGATTTGGTCGGTACGAGTGTGCTCTCCAGAATATACGATAAGGATAAATCACTGATGAAGGAAATTCTCAAGAAGCAGGGCGGAAATGTTATGTACCGATACGGGAACAATTTGGGCATCTGGCATTGGTTCGAATCTTCAGGCCGGGTTTACAACACTTCGTCGGGAGAACGGCGGATGGTAATGGTAAGCCGTGATATTACGCAACGCCGGAAAGCAGAGCAGGAACTTGACCTTTCCCGGAAACAATTGCAGCATTTTACAGAACACCTTGAACAAGTCCTTGAAGAAGAACGAAAACGAATCTCACGCGAACTTCATGATGAACTCGGTCAATTACTGACCATCTTGAAATTTGACCTAAGTTGGCTTAGATTAGAGGGAGTGAAGGACAGCACGGATGTTCTTGTGAAAATCGACGGCATGATGGATGCGTTAAATGAAGCATTGGCTTCCGTAAAGCGGATCTCGAAAGAAATACGGCCGCCGCAGCTTGAGGCACTTGGTCTGGGCGGATCGATCCAATGGGACATCGACCAAGTGGAAAAAAAGACAGGCCTTAAAGGCATGGTAACCATCGAACCCGCAGAACTCGAAGTGAAGGCCCAGATAGGCGAGGTGCTCTATCGGGTTTTTCGGGAAGCATTGACCAACATTGTACGGCACGCGCAGGCAGAACATGTTTATGTCAGATTAACGCGGAGGCTGGATTCAATAATTCTCACTATTCGAGATGATGGCCGGGGTATCACAAAGAAAGAACTAACGAACACTACGACGTTAGGACTCGTTGGTATCCGCGAGCGGATTCGAACGATCAGTGGAACTCTTGCCCTCGAAGGAAAATCAGGGCAAGGTACAATGCTGTCAGTAGAAGTCCCGCTTAAAAAAAAGAGAAATGGAGATAGAAAATCATGATTCGTGTTCTTATTGCCGATGACCACCCGATTGTCCGAAAAGGACTCAAGACAATTTTAAAAGATATACCGGATATCAAAGTCGAAGACGAGGCAGGTGATGGTCTTGAAGTAATGGAGAAGATTCGGAAAACAGATTATGATGTTCTTGTACTCGATCTTTCAATGCCTAAACTTGACGGATTTGAAGCGATCAAAAGAATTAAAGCTGAAAAACCTGAAATGGCAATTCTCATATTAAGTATGAATCCGGAAGAGGTGTTCGGAATTCGTGCATTGAACCTTGGTGCATCCGGATATCTTTCTAAAGACATTGCACTTGAACAGCTTGTACCTGCAATCCGGAGAGTTGCATCAGGAAAAGTTTTTATCTCTCAAGTGCTTGCCGAATCCATTGCGCAAAATATCAGTCGAGGTTCTCCAAAACTTCCGCATGAACATCTCTCTGATCGAGAATATCAAATAATGATAATGATTGCCAAAGGTAAATCATTAAAGGCTATTGGAGCCGAGCTCTCAGTAAGTGTCAAGACGATTAGTACACATCGGACACATATCATGGAGAAAATGAAACTGGAGAACAACGCACAAATTGTGACCTACGCCCTCCAGAACGGCTTGCTGACTTAGTCTATTCTCATTCTCCGTTCTCCTGCTATATAATGTGTAATCTGTCGATGCCGATCGGCAAAATAAAGGAGAGTGACTGACATTGTACACACGTGCCGTTGAGTCCTCTTTTTCGTCTGATTTTTGCATCAGTTTTTTCCTATCCTCTCCCCTGAATTCCATCGTTTTTAGGCATGCGAAGAATTCGACCTGCGTTATATGCTCTTAATCCCATGGATTTTGGTGATTATGAGAGCGATAAAGTAATTGTCTGCCTTACCGATTTCGTTTAATGTAAGCTAAAGCCTATAGTAAAATCAGACTTCTTCTGATATTGCCGGTCATTTCTTTTACGCAAATTGCAATCGTATTTATGGTATAGATAAAGCTTAAGAGTAAGGTTTCTTTTTCCACAGTCGGATTTTTTATGAAGAATTGTATTCTGTTTTCTTATCAGCCGGCCTTAAAAACCATGATAAGAATGACTATTAATATGTTTTCATCCAATCATTGCAATAAAGTTTGTTCGTGAGCGTTTTATTGAAAGGAATACCTGCATGACACCCGCATTAAGTGTAAAAGCTCAAAAAGAAAAAAAAGTTCAGACGGAAGAGGTGCTTCAACTGGTAAGTTTTAATATCGGCCAGGAAGAATTCGGATTGGATATTCAACGCATTCAAGAAATCAACCGAATGGTGGACATTACGCGTGTTCCGAATTCGCCGGAGTTTGTGAGCGGCGTTATTAATTTGCGGGGCAAAGTAATTCCCATCATTGAACTTCGGAAACGGTTTGGGTTCCCCCCGAAAGAAAAAGATAAGAATACACGCATTATTGTCGTTGAATTGGGTGAAGCGGTAATCGGATTCATCGTCGATGCAGTTCAGGAAGTAATTCGGATTCCAAAAAATATTACAGAACCGCCTCCGCCCATTGTTGCCGGTATTGGATCAGAATATATCACTGCTGTCGCAAAATTGGAAAATCGCTTACTCATCCTGTTGGATCCTGATCGAATTCTTTTAGAAAAAGAAAAACAACAGCTTGCTATGACAAATTAAATCAAGATGCCGAAGAAACGTTTGTGAACAAGTTATACTCTCACTTAATTCATTATGATCGTTTCTTTTTACGTTCATTATATGTCGTTCGTTGCTCAATAATTAGAAAATCTCATGGATGAACAGACAAAAAATCTTATAAGTCTTCTGCTGACGGATCCGGACCCCGATATGAGGCGAAGGGCTGCTGAAGATCTTGCGGAATACAGTGATCGGAACATCCTTTCAGTTCTTTCGATCGCTTTGCAGGATAAGAATAAAGGAGTGGGGGATGCCGTCTCACGTTCGCTCTTAAGCATTGGAGGCGCACCTGCTGCCCGTGCTATCGTGCATCATATAGAAGACGATAATCTTGCATCGCGCAGCATGGCGGCGAAGCTGCTCTTCAAATTAGGGAAAGACTCGGTTCATGCACTTGTTCCATATTTGAGAGATGCCGACAAAGATATTCGTAAAATTGCAGTAGATATTCTTGGAGAAATTAAAAGCAAGGAACCCACATATTATCTGCTGCCGCTTTTAAACGACCCGGATCCTAATGTTCTCGTTTCGACTCTTGAAGCTCTTGGCAATATTGGAAGCAGTGAAGCGATCGAATTAATTTGCGGCGTATTCGAGAAACATCCGTTTGCACGCATTATTGCGATAGAAGCACTCGGGAAAATTGGCGGCAACACTGCACGTGATTATATCGAGAGCAAATTCAACGAAGTAATTATTGATGGGAACGCCGACGAAACGTATGTTTTTTCATTGCTCGATGCGATGGGAGCAGTCGGAAATGTCAAAACGCTGGAAATAATACAAACAAACTATGGAAACATCAAGGGACCTCTTCGAAATATGCTGCTGCATGCGATGGTGCAGGTCATAGAGCGATGCAATCTTGAGTATCAATTCGATCATAAAGTAAGAAACGATCTCTTACAAGCTCTCCATAGCGATAGTCAAAATATCCAACTTAGTGCGGCAAAGGGGCTGGTTCAATTTAAAGACCCTCAGGTCACAAGAGATCTGCTTTTCTCTCTCGGTATTTCTGAAGAAATGGATTTTGTTATCATTGCTCAAATGTCGGAAAGACCGCAAGTCTTCAAAATTGCTGTCGAATGTCTCGAGGGGGGGCTCATAAGAGGAAAAATTCAAATCATTATGCTCCTTGGAAAGCTAGCGATAGAATTCATACACTCTTTTAAATATTACGACAACTATCCAATCGGCAGCGGCGAATTAAATCGGGCATTTGCTGCAACCGCAGAATTTTGGCGAGAAGCTAATCAGGAAGACTGGGAGATTATTGCAGATACGCTCTTCGGATTTGATTGTGACCGGGCTCTCGAATTCCTCAGCAGTGTTATTATTGAACTGGATCCATGGTCACGGGTTCATGTCATCGAAAGACTTGCTGCCATGCCAACACAGCGTGCTTTGGATTGCATTGCACGATTCTGCGACGATGAAAATGAGACGGTCCGGGAAGCCGCCTTGTCAACTTTACGCGAGGCAGGCTATTCTAAGGGTGTAAGCACTCGAACACCTTTGAATGAATCACTTGAAAATAAAGCCGATCATAATGTTTGAAGAAGTTCCTGAAATAGCGCGAATCGACTCTGCCGCTCCGGCGCTTTCTGATGAAACTTTTATTGTTCTGAGGAATTTCATCTATGCAAAAACCGGAATCTTTTTCCCTGAAAAGAAAAAATACTTTCTTGAGGGAAGGCTTGCAAAGCGTCTGCAATATTTAAAGATTGCCCATTTTGAAGAATACCTCCAATTATTAAAACACGATCAGCAAAAGCATAATGAATTTGAATTTCTCTGTAATACAATTACGGTAAACGAAACATCTTTTTTCCGGAATGAACCGCAAATCAATGCATTCCAGCGAAGTTTAGCAGGGGAAGTATTAGATATTAAAAAGGGATTGGGCACGCGAACTCTAAGAATCTGGTGTGCAGCATGTTCTTCGGGTGAAGAACCTTACACACTGGCGATCCTGTATCTTGAACATATCAAGCCCCGGTTTCCCGATCTGCATATTGAAATTATAGGTACTGACATCAATACGGCAATACTCGAATCGGCGCGGAAAGCTGAATACAACCACTATGCAGTCCGTAATACTCCGGAATTATACGTACAAAAATATTTTGATAATTCCAACGGGATATATCGGCTGCACGAAGATGTGAAAAATCTTGTACGATTCGAACATCATAATTTGATGGATCGACAAAAGAATAGGCGTATGATGCACTTCGACTTCATCTTTTGTACGAACGTTCTTATCTACTTCGACGAAAAATCAAAAATACAAGTTGTTGGGGATTTGTATTACAGCCTCAACCGGGGCGGATATCTGTTTATAGGTTATTCTGAAATGCTCCACAAAATTTCTACTGCGTTTAAACTTGTGAGCATTCCCGGAGCAACCGTATATAAAAAGGAGTAAAGAAATTATGGAAAAGGTAGTTCTGGTTGTTGATGATTCAGCGACAGTTAGAAAGTTCGTCGCTGCATCGCTTAACATCAAAGGCTTCCGTGTCGTTACCGCGGGAGACGGGATAGAAGCTCTTGAGAGAATGCCGCTGGAAAAATTTGATCTCATTATTACCGATCTCAATATGCCTGATATGGATGGATTTGAATTTATACATACTCTTCGAGAATCTCCCGAATACAGCCATATTCCGATTATTGTTTTGACATCATTTACGGATTTGAAGAGTAAGGATCAAGCAATAGAAATGGGAGCAATCGCCTTCCTGGAAAAACCGCTCAGTATTGAAGCGATACAGCGAGAGGTTCTCCGGTATGTGAATAAAACAATACAGCATGTCGGATGATGGTAGGAAATATCCTATTCGCAAATCATTCATGCGCCGATATCTATTTTGGAGATAAAATTCCATTTTGCGGCAGAGAAAATACGAAGATAAAAAATATATTCAATATAAATTAACGAAAGAAGGATAATGCCATGACATCAATGAAAATCCTCATTGTAGATGATTCCATCACAATACGGCGTATTATCTCAACTGCGCTGAAAACCGTCGGCTATTCCGAAACGGTTGAGGCTGCGAACGGAAAAGAGGCCCTTGCAAAACTGGAAAACGGTAATGTGGATTTTATTATCACAGACTGGAACATGCCGGAAATGAACGGTCTGGATTTTATCAAAGAAGTCCGGTCGAAACCGATGTATTCATCCTTGCCGATCCTCATGGTCACGACTCGAGGGACCGAGCATGACGTCATTGAAGCGCTCCAGGCAAAAGTAAACAGTTACATCGTAAAGCCGTTTACACCGCAGGAACTGAAAGAAAAGATCGAAGGAATTCTTAAGACGGTTCAAGTGAACACGCTGTGAAGAGAGCTCTTTATTCAATATCACGATATTATGCTCCGAAAAGGATATCATTATGAAGCAACAGGATCTTGACAACATCCTGCGGAAGGTTGCCGATCTGCAGGTATTCTGCGAGTATGGCCAGCGTACTCTTCCGATTCTCGATGAAATATCTTCTTTCATGCGCCAAATTAGTTCTGCCGTTGAAGATCTTAATGCAGTTATAGAAGTAGCGATTGTTAATATTCCCAAAGCTGCCGGTCAACTCGATCGAGTTACGCAGGCGACTACACAGGCATCACATGATATCTTGAACATACTGGATAGAATGGTGGGAACGCTTGATGAGGTCGTCACAGTGGTTTCTTCCGGCATGATGGAAAAGGATCTTAACGATGCAACGACAAAAATGTCAGGGGTCGTTAAAATGTTGGTGGAGAAATCGGGCTGGGACGAAGACATTGTTCGCCTTGCCGAAACTTGGGAATCGCACCTTCAACACTTGAGGATGACCGGTCCGACCAATAATCTCGAACGGTTATTGAAAGACCTTCAGACTGATTGCACTGAAATCATGATGGCCTTGCAGTTAGAAGATATTACTCAGCAGCACATCGGTGCTGTTATGGGGACAATTGACGGAGTCGCCGAAGGACTTCGAAAACTTACAGTAGGATTTTTCGAAACTGCGGAAACCCGGGAACTGCCGGTTAGTACGCCTCTTCCTCTTGATCCGGAACTTGTAGGAGAGCGGGAACGGAAGAAGATGGTTGAGGCGCTTCTGGAAAAAGCACGAACGGGAGAACTTTGAAACGAGAATACAAAATTTTGAATTTATGAAAACTCGATTAATGATGACTCTTTCATAATAGAAGGTGACGATATGGCACAAAAAGAAAAAATCGATGACACTGTGGAGACAACGGAAAGCGTCATTATGGCGCTGCATAAGGTCATTACATTGCTCGATCGAATCAAGAATGCAATTGAAGAGAGTTCGAATAAAATCCCCAAAGTATCGGTCCAGCTCAATAAAGTAACGCAGGCAACCGAATTGGCTACGGTGGAAATTCTCGACGTGCTCGATGTGATGGGAACAAAGATCCTTACTATCGAGACCAGTTTAACGGAATTCGATCAGGCAGGAATCTCCGAAAGCCGGATGCTCATGCTTTCCGGCATGAAACAAACTCTATCGGAATTAAAAGAACATACCAGCAACATCTCGATCGCATTACAGATACAGGATATAAGTACACAAAAAATTAATGCTGCAAATCATTTGATAGAGTCTGTCCGCTATGAATTATTAGACGAATTGAACTATTTTGAGACGGCAAGAAATAAAACAGATAATGCACGGCGGCAGGCGGCAGGGGAGACCGCTGCTTCCAAATCATTTGACATCAATGCTTCATATATGAAGACACCCGACCATCAGTCGAAGATTGACGATGTTATATCAGCGTGGCAGGAAAAGAATACGATCTAAGTGAAAACCGATCCTTCTTATGAAATCATAATGGAAGAACGATCTATGGATAATGAACAGAATGTGTCGAGCTTCGATGAAGATATGCGGGAAATATTTGACAGCTATGTCATAGAAGCAAGTGAAATTCTCGAACATCTCAGCCAGGATCTGCTTACACTTGAGAAAAAGCCTTCCGATGCGAATTTGCTGAATACTATCTTCAGAGGAATACATACTCTTAAAGGGACATCGTCGTTTCTCGGTTTTAGTCAGATGACTGAGTTGACCCACACCAGTGAAGATTTATTAAATAAGCTCAGGAAGGGTGACTTTGTTGCCGATGGTGAAGTTATCGATATACTCATCGAAGCTCACACTGCTGCAAAAACTCTTTTACAAAGAATTAGAAATCACAATCTGCAGCCAATCGATTTGGATAGTACTCTGGAAAAAATCCGGGGATTCATGCAGCGGCAATCCACCATACTGCAAATTGATAGTGTCGTAGCATCCGTAAAGGAGCAAGCCGCAGCTATCACTGACACTTCCAAAGTCATACAGCAGCGCATGGATGATTCGACAATCAGGGTAGACGTTGACAGGCTTGATAATCTGATGAATCTTGTCGGTGAACTTGTTCTTGCCCGCAATCGACTTTCCCAGGTCACACAATCCTTGATCGAGAAATACGAGCGGATTGAAATGTCCAAACAGATTGCCGACATCAGCAGTCAAATCGATTTCGTAACAACCGAACTTCAAATGGCTGTTATGAAAACGAGAATGGTTCCGATTGAAAAAGTCTTTAACGGACTGCCTCTTCTTGCCAGAAATCTTATGCGAACGATCGGTAAAGATGTGGATCTTCAAATCTACGGCAAAGAAACAGAGCTGGATAAATCCTTAATTGAAGAATTGAACGATCCGCTCATCCATATGATTCGTAATGCAATCGATCATGGCATTGAATTCCCCGAGGAGAGAATAAAACTGGGAAAACCCTCGCAAGGGATAGTAATCGTGAGTGCAGAGCGAGATGGAAATTTTATTCTGATCACGATGGAAGACGATGGCCGCGGTATGGATGCCGAACAAATAAAACTGAAAGCAATTGAAAGAGGATTAATCACGGAAGAACAAGCGCGGGAGATGTCAAAATCCGAGGCTCTCAATCTTGTCTTTATTCCCGGTTTCAGTATGAAGCAGGAAACGACGAACATCTCGGGCAGAGGCGTCGGTATGGACGTT
Source organism: Ignavibacteriota bacterium (assembly GCA_003162695.1). GTDB lineage: Bacteria > Bacteroidota > Ignavibacteria > UBA10030 > UBA10030 > Fen-1254. Next base: position 15,485 of record PMML01000126.1, read on the forward strand.
GTCAAAACGAAAATTGCCAAATTAAAAGGCATTGTAGAAATTGATTCCGAATACGGAAAGGGAACTGTTATCACCTTAAAACTGCCCTTGACACTTGCAATCATTCAAGGGCTCCTCATGAAAGTAGCCGACGAAACTTTTGCTGTTCCTCTTAATACAGTGTTCGAAATTGTCCGGCTTGGAGTTGATGAAATCTACACCATACAGGGACGAGAAGTCATGCGGGTGCGTGATTCCGTTCTGCCCATTGCGAGAATGGCCGACATTATCGGCAGGAAGAGCGTCCCCGATCACTCTAAAACTTCGTACGTCGTAATCGTTGGCTGGGGAGGGAAACAAATCGGCCTCCTGGTCGATTCTTTGCTGGGTCAGAAAGAGATTGTCATTAAAACACTGGGAAACTATCTCGGCGATATTCCCGGTATTGCAGGTTCTACGATACTCGGAGATGGAAGCGTGATTTTAGTTATCGATGTCGGTCAATTTATCGAACTGTTCGCACGTCATTTGGGAAAAGTGGCATGATCAGTGAACGTATGATACATCCAGCAGATGAGAATATCATCAGGGTTATAGTAATTGACGATTCGGCATTTATGCGGAAATCGCTGACTCTTATGCTGGAATCGGATCCTGAAATTAAAATCATTGCAACTGCCCGGGATGGGAGTGAGGGAATAGAGAAGATACTCAAATTGAAACCGGATATTGTAACATTAGACATCGATATGCCCGGGATGGATGGATTGACTGCGCTCAAAATCATTATGGAACAAATGCCGGTACCGGTGCTTATGGTAAGCTCGTTGACAACAGAGGGCGCACAGGCAACAATGCAGGCATTCGACTTAGGAGCGGTCGACTTTATCTCCAAGGATTTGTCTTACGTCTCGACGAATATTAAGAATATCAAAATCGAACTTATCGAAAAGGTTAAACAAATTGTGCGGAGTAGTTTGATTCACACTCGATTTCGCATGAGACGGCTTGTGCAATCCGCACATCATAAAAACATCCCGGCCAAACCAGGCCGTAAGAAAGTCTCTTTTGAAGATATCATGTCGGATTTTCATGCAGTTGTCATCGGGATTTCAACCGGCGGTCCGCAAGCATTGCTTAAAATGATCCCAAGACTCCCCAAAAACTTCCCTTTAGGTATCGCCATTGTTCAGCATATGCCGCCTCAATTTACAAGAACATTAGCGGAGAGACTGAACACCATCAGCAATGTTGTCGTGAAAGAAGCGGAAAAAGGGGAGCATGTTGAACCGGGGAAAGTACTCATTGCGCCCGGCGGCAAGCAAATGACCTTTTGTAACGGTAATTCGCGCATTGCGGTAGAAATATCCGATGAACCCAAAGACGTTCTTTATCGGCCTTCAGTAGATATCATGATGACATCCGCTTCTGCTGCTTTTAAAGGTCCGCTCCTCGGTGTTATTATGACCGGTATGGGAAAAGACGGAGTTGAAGGACTTAAGCTTATAAAGTCGAAGGGTGGATATGTGATTTCACAGGATGAGGAAAGCTGCATTGTATATGGGATGCCTCGGGCAGCCGTTGAAGAAGGCGTTGTAGATTCGGTGTTGTCTCTCGATGACATTTCATTGACACTCGACAAGCTGGCAGCTGCGCGAACTCAATTACAAGAGCCTATTGTTCTGCCGGATACTCTATGATTGAATGTACAAACAATCCCATGGGACATAAAGAACAGCATATGAACCTAAACACATTTTCTTCGGCTCATTCGCATCAAGGAACTCAAGACGCCCGTCATGAGCCTCCTTGCAGCGAGTTGGAAGCACTATCATACACGGTTTCTCACGATTTGCGCGCCCCGCTTCATATGATACAGAACAATTGTGAATGGTTGAATACAAAGCACGCAGCGCAGCTTGACCCGGAAGGACGGATCATGCTGCAGCGGATTACAACGAGTTCTGAGCAAATGGAGAAACTTCTCGATGGATTACTTGCTCTTTCAAAAGCCGCATCGCTTGAATGCACCTTCTCTAACGTTGATATGACATCTCTTGCACGCGGTGTGATCGATGAATTATTGCAGTGTGAGAATGAATCTCCCTCTCTTTCTATCAGCATCAAATCTCTCCCTCCGGCATACGGTGATGCGGCTTTACTGCATCAGGTATGGTATAATCTCCTTTCGAATGCATTCAAGTACACACGATATAAAGAGAAACGAAAAGTGGAAATTGGTTCAGACCAGGTGAACGGACAAATAGTGTATAGTGTGAGCGATAACGGTGCAGGCTTTAATATGCAGTATGTCGATCGTCTCTTCGGTGCATTTCACCGATTACACGAAATTGAAAAATTCGAAGGAACAGGAGTCGGTTTAGCTATCGTCCATCAGATTATCCGAAAACATAACGGCAGGGTATGGGCCGAGGGTCAGGAAGATATCGGAGCTCGATTCTATTTTGCACTTCCAAATAATAATACGATCATAGGTGCGACACAATGATTGCGCAGGATGCAAGTCTGAAAATTTTGATGTTAGAAGATATACCCATTGACGCTGAAATGATTGAGCAGGAACTTCAGAACGCAAATATCGAACACAACACGCGCCGGGTAGCATCAAAGAATAAATTTCTTAAAGAGCTTGAAACATATTCTCCGGATCTTATTCTTGCAGATTATTCGCTGCCTCAATTCAGCGGCTTGGAGGCATTAAAGATTGTGCGGGAAATGGGCGAGCGGATCCCGTTCATCCTCGTTACCGGAATGAAAGATGAAGAAATCGCAGTGGATTGTCTTAAAGAAGGAGCGGACGACTATATCCTCAAGTCAAGTCTTCGCCGGCTGCCCGGTGCAATTCAGAACGCTCTTGAAAAACGGAGAGCAGAGTGGGAAAACGAAAGGCTCGAAGAGGAACTCAAGCGGTCTCAAAAACAAATACTCACCATCTTCGAGAGTATTACAGATGCTTTCTTTGCTATCGGTACATCATGGGATGTGATGTACCTGAATCCGCGATCGGATGTCTTTCTATCGAAAGTTAATAAGAAACGGGAAGATCTCTGGGGCAAGAACTGGTGGGACGAATTTCCTGCTCCGACTGATTCGGTTGCATATAAATCATTGCATCATGCAATGGACGAACATGAGTTCGCTGAATTTGTAGAGTACTATTCTGCATTAAATTCTTGGTTGCAAGTCAGGGCATATCCTTCCGAGGATGGTCTTGCCATCTATATGCAGGACGTTTCCGAACGTAAAGCAGCAGAGGAAAAAATCAGGGAACAAGCCAGCCTTTTGGATATTGCGCAGGATGCTATTATTGTTTGCGATTTTAACGACAATGTTATCTATTGGAACAATGGCGCAGAAAAAATATACGGCTGGAATAGAAATGACGTTATCGGAAAAAATGCATCACAATTGCTTCATACGGATTCGGACAGTATGAAACTTGCTTTGGAAGAAGTTGAAGGAAAAGGATCATGGTTCGGTGAATTACAACAAATAACAAAAACACAAAAGAATGTTATTGTTGAAAGCCGGTGGAGTATCGTAATGGATGAAAGAGGATATCCGAAATCCATCCTCATTATCAATACAGACATCACCGACAAGAAAAATCTCGAGCAGCAGTTTCTTCGTGCTCAGCGTCTGGAAACTATCGGAACACTCGCAAGCGGCCTTCTCCACGATCTCAATAATGTGCTGACGCCAATCATTCTTGCTGTCCCTTTTATGAGAAAAAGATTAACGGATGCCTCAAGTCAAGATATTGTAAGGACATTAGAAAGTTCTGCACGGCGAGGCGGAGGCGTCATCAAACAGCTCATGTCCTTCGTTCGAGGAGTAAAAGGTGACCGTGTTATCCTTCAGCTCAAACACCTGGTACGTGAGCTGCTCAATTTCATAACGGAAACTTTTCCCCCCATTATTAAAGTCATTCGGTATATTCCTAAAGATATCTGGTATATTGTAGGAGATGCAACTCAGCTGTATCAGGTGCTGATGAATCTTTCTATAAATGCCCGCGACGCAATGCCCAACGGCGGAACACTCTCCATTAGTCTGCAAAATGTGAGACTCGATGAACAGGAAGCAACCTTGCATTTCGGAGCAATACCGGGTCCCTATGTCGTTTTAAGTGTAAAAGACACGGGTACCGGCATTCCAACAGAAATAATCGACAGGATATTCGATCCATTTTTTACGACAAAAGAACCCGGGAAAGGAACCGGTCTGGGACTTTCAACCGTGTTGAATATCGTAAAAAATCATAACGGCTTTATAGATGTTCAGAGTGAGATCGGCAAAGGCACAGAATTCAAAATATTCTTCCCTGCCAACGAAGAACAAACGGAAATACAGATCCCGCAGGATCGCATCGATCACATCGGTCATGGTGAGACAATTCTTGTTGTGGACGATGAAGCAAGTCTGCAGGAACTTTTGCGAATAACGCTTGAAGAAAGAAATTTTAAGGTATTGAGCGCTTTGGACGCGATTGAAGCGATAAAAGTTTATGCGGAGAATCATGAGAATATCGATGTTGTCCTGCTCGATATGCTGATGCCTAAATTAAATGGACCCTCGACAATTCCCGAATTAAGAAAAATAAATTCGGAAGTTAAGATAGTCGGCATGAGCGGCAGCATGTTCGAAAACCTGAGTCTCGAAATGAAAGTGTTGATGAAAGAATTGCCCTTTCTGCAGAAACCATTCTATTCCGAGGAAGTCGTTACATTGCTGAACGATGTACTCTATGGAGTTCGAAAAACATGTGTTGTCGCATAATTCAACAAATACAGCTTAATGTAATAAGATGTAGGTCGAATACAATAGTAATGATATGGCTATAAAAACAATATGGGATCAAAAAAGGATCGGTGTCATTCGAAAGGTCACAACTTCCACCGCCACGGTAGCGCTCGATCAGCAACTGTCAAGTTTATCGCTGCAGCTCAACGGAAAAACCTATCCAATCGGACAGATTGGTTCGTATGTGCTTATACCTGCCGGCCGGCAGGTAATGCTCGGCATGGTTTCAGAATTTAAGAAGTTTGAATATGGTCAAAATGGAACAAGAACTTCCCAATATGAAATGATGATTACTCTTATCGGTTCCGTAAAAAACGGTATCTTCGAACGCGGGGTTTCCACTTTTCCGACGGCAGAAACTCCTGTGTTCTTGCTTGAAGATAAAGATCTTGCCATTGCATTTTCAGTATTCCAAAAGTTTGGATTCTCAGTCGGCAGGCTCTCACTCTTTGAAAATGAACGTGCGTATCTTGATCCGAATCGATTTTTTGGAAGGCACCTTGCAGTTATTGGAACAAGCGGTTCGGGCAAATCATGCAGCGTCGCTTCCATTCTTCAGAAGATTGTCGATAACCCTGCCGCAAAAATAGTCATCATGGACATCCATAATGAATATCGTGAAGCCTTTCCGAAAAACAGTCAGTATCTGGATCTTACGGAACTCGAGCTGCCATTCTGGCTCATGACCTTTCAGGAAATGACTGAAGTCTTTGTCGATCCGGCTGATGAGAATGCGGCGACTCATATCACTATTCTAAAAGAATTGGTGTTTCAAGCAAAGCGATTGCAAAATCCGGAGCTCAAAAATATCTTAACAATCGATACGCCGGTTTATTACGATTTCGCTAAGGTCCGGCTAAAAATAGATCAACTTGATGCCGCAAAAGACGGACCCTTCCGCGGTAAGTTCGCACGCTTTCTTGTGCAACTGGACACAAAGTTGAACGATCCGCGGTACGACTTTATGTTCAAACCAAGACTGTACATCCATTCTGAATCATTCGCAGAGTTACTTACGAAAATGTTCGGACCCAACGGTGAATCGAAAATTACGATCATGGATATGAGCGGCGTCCCATTCGATATTGTCAATACAGTGGTCTCTCTTATGGCGAGACTCGCATTCGATTTTAATTTCTGGAATATTAATCGGCGCGAATGTCCTATTCTTCTGGTATTTGAAGAAGCGCATAATTATTTATCTTTACATGCAGAAGGGACGCAAGCGGCCAGGCGCACGGTTGAACGTATCGCGAAAGAAGGCAGGAAATACGGAGTTAGCTGCATGATCGTAAGCCAAAGACCCTCCGATATCTCTGAAACAATTCTGTCTCAATGCAACAATTTTGTCATCATGCGTCTTACAAATCCGGCGGATCAAAACTATGTATGCCGTCTTGTTGCGGACACATTCCCCGGGCTTGAAATTCTCCTTCCTTCGCTCCGGCAAGGAGAAGCATTATTCGTAGGCGACGCTGTTCCTATGCCTTCGCGAGTCCAGATAGATTTACCCAATCCGGAACCGGCGAGTGCTGATATAAAATTCTTTGATAAGTGGAAAATGAAGAACGAATCGACAAATGTTAATGAAATAGTGAGACGATGGTGGCATCAAGAGCATTGCTGATGCTATGGAAGAGAATGTGCAAGATCATTAAAAAGCAGCATAACTAAAAAAGAAGTGACAACTACAAATCAAAAAAATCTCGAAGAAATTCGAACCGAAGCAAACGTTATCCTGAAGGTTGTGGATCAGTTTGTCAAGGCGGGATTGTTGGAACAGGCAAAGGAGCACCTTGAGAAGGCCAGATTAATCGATCCGACCAATGCATATATCTACGCTTTTCAGGAACGAATCGCTTTTTTAAAAGAAGAGGCAGCCAAGAAAAATATTGCAGTTTCTAACCGTAAGGTTATGGAGGATGCGGCAAGAGAAAAGATCGATGCAGACCGCAGGCGCGTAGAGGCAGAACGGTCGATGAAAGTAAATGAAGAAGATCTTAAAAAAATAGATGGATGGCTTCAGAAAAAAGCAGAAGATGAAAAACGCCAGCAAGAAGAATTGGCAAATGCCGCTTCCGGACGCCCTGCCCCTGAATCGTCTCCGGCTCCTAAGATGCAAAGTCCGGTCTCTCCTGTGCCCGAGCCGGCTCCGGCTTCTAAGATTCTAAGTCCTGTTTCTTCTCCACTCGAACCGGCACCAAAAAATCAAACTCCTGCTGCTCCTGCGCCTCCACTCGAACCGGCACCAAAAAATCAAACTCCTGCCGCTCCTGCGCACGGGCCGTCACCGGTAATCAAAAATCAAACTCCTGCTGCTCCTGTGCATGAGCCATTACCGGCTCCCAAGATCCCATGTCCTGTTACTCCTGTACAAAAGCCGGTTCCGGCACCTAAGAATCCGGATCCTGTTGCTTCTGCACCGGGCACAGTTCCGAAAAACCCGCGTCCTGCTCCTCCTGTTCCTTCCCACTTGCAGAGAATCGCGGAAAAATTTCCGGAACAAAGTTCCGTATCAGCATCTCTTCCATCGAGTGAACAGTCGGCAAAACAAGCCGATGATGCCCACGATATGTACAAGCGGGTATTGTTGCTTGCATGGGCAGATGGAGCAATCTCGCCCGAGGAAGAGAGTCAGCTCCGGGATCTGCGAACGACACTTCGCATTACTGCGGCGGAACATACAAAGATTGAACTGGAAGCTAAAGAAGAATCGTACACACACGCATTTACACTGGTGTGGACATCCGGTATGAGTTCAAAGGAACGTTCAGCGGTTATCAATGAACTCCGGCATAAATATCAGATTTCATCGGAAATACATTCAAGAATCGAGTCAAAGATCCTTACAGAGTTCGGCCAGCGTGAGTATAAACCGACATTGTATGTTATTGATGACGATGAAAATGTTCTTGCAATGATCATACGAATACTGGAGGGTGGCGGTTTCGCGGTCAAAGCATTTAATACATCCGATGAAGCATTGAATGAACTTAAGCATGATTTGCCTGATTTGATTGTCTCCGATATCAATCTTGAGACCTCGACAATCGGAGGATTTTCGTTCTATGAAAATATCCGGCAATTGCAGCATCTCAGTCATGTTCCATTTATTTTCTTAAGCGGGATGACAGACGAGGGAATGGTGCGATACGGAAAAGGTCTTGGAGCAGATGATTATATCACAAAGCCTTTTTCGGGCGATATGCTCCTCGATACAATTAAAGGGAAATTAAAACGCTACAAACAAATGAAAACACAAACAGCTTAGAGAATAAAATATTCTCGTGAATATCGATCGTTCCTGGGCGTGAAAATACATATGAATAATTAACTTATACACTAAAGGAGTATAACTATGATGGACAACATTAGAAAATCATTAACAGCAAGACTGACGGCTATATTTCTTTTTCCGCTCCTGGTTATTACGCTCTTCGGAGTCACCTACTATTGGATCAGCCAGAAGTCGGCCGTTTATGATGCTTCAGAACAAAATGCGCGTTTGTTGGCAGAAACGCTGTCGTTTTCGGTCGGTGCAGGGCTCAACGACGGAAATTTTGATCTTATTCAAACATCCTTCAACTGGGCGCGTGAGAATGCTTCTGTTGCCTTTGTGCTTATTCTGGATGAATCCGATAAAACCATTGTAGAGCATAACCCGCAGCAAATAAAGTATGATGCATCGACGCTCCTGCGTCAAAAAGAATTTGAAAATGCAAAAGATATTGTAATTGCAATGCGTCCTGTCGAGTACAAAGGCAGAAAATTAGGTACATCGATCGTTGGTATCACAATGGAACCCGTTTTAGCTGCTGTGTATAAGCAAATAGCAATGTCTGCCCTCATCAATTTTATTATCCTTGCTCTGGGGATCCTATGGATTGTCAGATATGCACGTGTTTTAGTGAAAGAAATTAAGGCGGTCCAAATGAGTATTGATGATGCAGATCTGAATACGCAGTTCACTATCGTTCGGGAAGATGAAATGGGCCAACTTCAAAATTCCTTTAACCAGTTTGTAGCATCCATACGGAACATGTTGATTCAAGTATCGGAAACAGCAACGTCGGTCGCAAGTGCGAGTGCTGAGATCAGCTCCAGCACGGAAGAGATGGCAGCAGGCGCTCAGGAACAGACAACCCAGTCGGAGGAAATAGCGAGGGCTGTGGAACAGATGGCAAAAAGCATTGCTGTGAATTCGGTAAATACCGGCGAAGCCTCCCAAACAGCGGAACAATCGAAAAGGGCGGCAGAACAAGGCGGTAAAGTTGTTACAGACACTATCAATGAAATGAAACAGATTGCAAATGTTGTACGAGAGTCGGCAGGAACGATCCAAAATCTTGGAAAATCAAGCGATCAAATCGGCGAGATTATCGGAGTGATCGAACATATAGCGGATCAAACAAATCTCCTGGCTCTCAATGCGGCAATTGAGGCAGCAAGAGCGGGGGAACAGGGACGCGGATTTGCAGTTGTTGCCGATGAAGTAAGAAAATTAGCAGAACAGACCACAAAAGCGACCAAACAAATCGCAGGAATGATTCAACAAATACAATCGGACAGTCATGGTGCTGTAAGTTCGATGTCGAATGCAACGAAGCAGGTGGACGGAGGAATTGTACTGGCAGATCGTGCGGGCGACTCACTCCATGAAATTGTAAATATTTCGCAAAAAGTTACTCAAATGGTATCGCAGATTGCTGTGGCAAACGAAGAACAATCAAGCACGAGCGAGCAAATCAGTAAAAATATGGAAGCCATCGCTGCCGTCGCCCAACAAACAGCATCAGGCACGCAGCAAATTGCTCGTACTGCAGAAGATCTTAATCGACTGACTGAAAGTCTCCAAAACCTTGTTAACCAGTTCAGATTGACATCGCAAAAAAGATTCGGGACAGTGTCCTTGCCGTCTCAAAAGTCGATTGAGGTAAAAACGCTTTCAAAATACGCACTGAAGGGAAACAGCTCTGTTCAACAATTAAAAGATTGATCGATAAATTATAATAAACTGCTCAAGGAAATATCGCGCTGCATGAGCACGATATTTTCCAAAAAACAAACGAAAGGATTCACACTATGCGACGCAGACTTTTCATTCTTTTCTTCCTAGCGCCTCTCTGCCTAGGGTTGATGACAGCACAGAAGAATAACAAGAATACAAATGTTAAGACTATTAAAATAGGTCTGATTGGAAAGAGTCAATCGAACCCGGTGTTCATAGCAGCATATGCAGGGGCGCGTGTAGCGGCAAAAGAAATCGGTGCAAAGTATAATGTTGATGTCGTTATTGACTGGCAGACTCCAAAAAATGAGGATGCGCAGGAGCAAGTTCAGGCCGTTGATCAGATGAGCCGATCCGGTGTGGCCGGAATTGCCATTTCCTGCAGCGATGCAAAAATTCTTACTCCATCTATCAACCAAGCGGTTGACCTCGGTACTCAGGTCGTATGTTTCGATGCCGATGCCCCGAAGAGCAAGCGGTTTGCCTATTATGGCACTGATGATGTTGAATTTGGAAAAATGATGATGAAAGAGTTAGCTCAAGAAATGAATGAGACCGGTGTGATTGCCATGATCGCAGGCAATAAAAATGCTCCGAACCTGCAACGCCGCGTTCGAACAATTATTGAGGAGCTTAAAAAATATCCATCCATGAAACTTCTTCCGAACGGTGTGTATTACCACGATGAGATTCCAGAAAGAGCGGCAGGCGTGGTTGCTCGTGCTCAGAAAGAAAATCCACAAATCAGAGGATGGGCATTTGTCGGCGGATGGCCGCTCTTTATGAAAAACGGAATTAGTTGGGCGCCGGGGAAAATCAAGGTTGTTGCCTGCGATGCGCTGCCTGATGAATTAGAGTACGTTCATAGCGGACAAGTTCAGGTGCTTCTCGCACAGGGTTGTTTTTCCTGGGGATACAAATCTGTTGAACTTTTGCTTGATAAAATACTGATGAATCAGTCGCCGAAAGAAGAATTTATAGCAGCTCCGCTCACTCGTGTCACAAAAGAGAATTATGAAGAATGGTCGCTTAATTGGAAGAAGTGGCTGATCAAAGAAGCGGTGAATCGATAAGGACGATGCAGTGCTGATTGAAGGGTCCTGCTTCAATGCAGAGAAACTCAGTTTCAAAGGAACAGAAAAGTAGTTTAGAGTGCAAACGTCAGCTTTGCAGAATCGAATTTAAATCCTGACGACATAATAAAATGTACGATGGAGACGAAAGGATATGAATAGCATGAGACGCGGACTTATTATTGTTTTCTGCCTCGTATGTGTGAACTTAAATATGGTCTATACCCAAACAGATAAAAACAATACGGGCCGGAAGAAAATAACCATTGGTCTTATAGGGAGAATCGATACAAATCTTGTGTCCATGGCGGAATATTCAGGAGCTCAATTCGCTGCAAAGGAACTAGGGGTAAAATATAAGATCGATGTGGCTGTCGACTGGACGGCTCCTGACATTGAAAATGTTCAGGGCCAAGCTGCTGCAATCGAGCGGCTTATCCATTCGAATGCAAGTGGAATTGCAATCGCCTGCTCTGATGAGAAATATTTAACACCCTTTATCGATGAAGCGGTCGAGAAAGGGATTCCAATAATGTGTTTCGATTCAGATGCACCGAAGAGTAAACGATTTGCATATTATGGTGCAGATGATATTGAATTCGGGAAAGCTCTGATGCAGCAGCTTGCAGATGCAATAAAAGGCAAAGGAACTATTGCAGTTCTGGCTGGGAACGCAAATGCATTGAACCAACAGCTCCGTCTAAAGGGAATCAGGGAAGAACTTAAAAAGTATCCGAACATTAAACTTCCGGATGATAATGTTTTTCACAGCATCGAGATTGCAGATCTTTCTGCTGGAGTTGTTCAGCGGGGGCAAAAATCAAATCCTAATATTGCAGGATGGGTATTTCTAAGCAGCCGGGTATTTCAGTCAAATAATCCTTTTCCCTGGAAGCCTGGAGAAGTAAAAATAGCTGCCGGCAATGCCGTCCCGGTTCAACTTGAGTATATAAAAAAGGGATACGTACAAGGTCTTGTCGCAGTAAATTATTTCGAAAAAGGCTATAAAGCGGTCGAGATAATGCTGGAAAAGATAGTCAAAAACAAAGTACCCAAGCAGCCTGTCATGAATTGTCCGATTAAAACAGTCACTGAAAAAAATGTAAATGAATGGTCGCTCAATTGGAATAAATGGCTCAAGAAAGAAGCTGTATCGCACTAAACATATGAAGTTTCGATTTGAGGAAATTCATGTTGACTTTATGGTCCTTTCGATGTCTCAACAAGCAATGCAGTAAACCTATCGAAAAGATCTATTCTTAATTTGTTTTTACTGTGGAACACATGAAAACAGATAAAGTGCTTCGGGTTGCTGCTTTCAGGATTTATTCTCTTTCGGGTTGAATCCCCCGCCGCTTGCGGGGAGGGATTCATTATCGATAGAAGTGCTAATGATCTATTCTTTAATAGAAGGAAAGGAAACATTCAAATGATTGACCAAGGTAAGAAGATTGTAATGGCCGCTCCATCTTTCCAGTCAGCAATCTATATCGCACTGCATGATCAGCTTAAAAGGCTCTTCAAAGCGGAAGAAATAACCCTGCGATCATTGAAGGATGATCCCGTTATACAGAAAGAGCGCTTGATGCAAGCTCTTGAGAATGTAAGACCAAGCGCTCTCATTGTCGTTGATATTCGTCTGGAAGCGGAGATCGTTGCTGCTTACACTGCTGCGAATATACCAATTGTGCTGATCGACGAAGAGGCGGAAGGAGCTTCTTTAATCAGTGTGGACAACATCAAGGGAGGACAAATAGCCGGTGAGTATTTGGCAAAGAAGGGGAGGAAGAAGATCGCCATTGTATCCGGCAGAACTCAGGTAAAAGGCGGCTTCAACGCAGAACAGAGACTCAAAGGATTCAAACAAGCGCTCAATGCTCAGGGTCTTTCTATACCGTTTGGGTGTACGGTGGAAGTAGCCAACTATTCGCGCGATGACGGTCTTGAGGTTATGCCGAAGTTATTAGACATGGGTATCGATGCCGTTTTTTGTGCGGCAGGCGACAGCTGTGCGCTTGGCTTGATGAGTGCAGCCAAAGAGCAAGGAAAGCGTATCCCGGAAGATGTCTCAATTGTCGGCTTTGATGATTTACTCGTAGCGAGGCTCTCGACTCCCACGCTCACGACAATCAAACAGCCTTTGGAGAAAATAGCTGAAGCAACGTACAAAATGATTGTGATCGATAGAGATGAAATTCTTCTCAGACCCAGGAAACTTGTATTCAATCCTGAGCTTGTCATTCGTCAGTCGGCCTAATACGATTATTCGTATACACTTTTTTATCAAGCTGCTGTCAGCAATCCATTCTCAAGCTCAGAACGAGAGCAGGGATTGCAATGACACGTTTCTTTCTTTTAACCAACAAGGATAGAGAAGAAGTCACTTTTAAAACCGGTCTATCGATCTTGCTTCGATGAATTCGGGATGGCCTATTACGGTCTGATCTGGATGAAGAATGGCGGATCAAAGGATGTTCTCTGCCGGTNNGGTTCTTCGCAGTTCTGCTGCGATGGCCGCTGCATTGAGCTGTATGTGTCAATGTTATGGTCTCTTTCGGTCCACATTATTCTCTGTGTTCAATTGGAAACTTCTCAGACCGAGAATGCCTGGAGCGTTTATCTGCAGTCTATTTCGATTTATGCGCGATCTTGGCGGATGCAAGGTGGAATAATCCTGTACAACGAGATAATCCCTTAAAAGAAAGTTGAACTATTCGTATCGGAAAGTAACCGCAGCATCGAAGTTGCGAGTATGCCTTTCCACGCATGATCAGGAGGAAAAAAAGGCGCTCTTAAATTGAAAAAGAACGTGTTTACTGCGTGATTATATCGCAATGATTTAATAAATTTTATAAGATAACACAGTTAACGCAATAAATATAAAATAATCACGAAAATATTAAATACATAATAACTGGAGAGAAAATTCTCACTCCGGGTCTTGGTATATAATCTCATGTGCTCATCGATTATTATAGTCTTCAGCTGTTTGGTTCATCAGCACCGCGGGAAGAAACGGAAACAATAGGAACAATGAGACAAGTCAATTGAATCTCATGTAGAGGCTGCAATGCAGCTACGGAAAGGACGTATGAATGAAAACAAATCTTCTGCAACTTACTAAACTCCCGGCATGGCA
>PMML01000126.1:29514-89502 GCA_003162695.1 Ignavibacteriota bacterium
GAGAAGATAAACGTCACGGAGAAACGGGCTGTCCTGCACGTAGCCTTGCGGGCTCCAAAGGGACAATCGATCATCGTAGACGGCGAAGACGTCGTGCCTCCTGTCCATGCTGTAATTGACAAGATGGCGGATTTTTCCGATCGAGTGCGCAAAGGGGAGTGGAAGGGCTATACCGGAAAACCTATCCGCAGCATCGTCAATATCGGCATCGGAGGATCCGACCTTGGCCCGGTGATGGCGTACGAAGCATTGAGGCATTACAGTCAGCGGGACCTGAATTTTTATTTCGTTTCAAATGTTGACGGCACCGATTTTGCCGAAGTCGTACGTGATCTTGACCCTGAAGAGACTCTGTTTATTATATCTTCGAAAACCTTTACGACCCTGGAAACGATGACCAATGCGCATACAGCTCGCGATTGGGCGCTTAGGACTTTGAAAAATCCTGCAGCCGTTGCAAAACATTTTGTTGCGGTCTCAACAAACTCCGGAGAAGTGGCTAAGTTCGGCATCGACACCGCCAATATGTTTGAATTTTGGGATTGGGTCGGCGGGCGTTATTCGATGGACTCGGCGATCGGCCTCTCGACAATGGTCGCCATCGGTCCCGAAAACTTTCGTGCCATGCTTGACGGTCTTCACCAAATGGACGAACATTTCCGCACAGCGCCTTTTCAACATAATCTGCCGGTTCTTATGGGACTGCTGGGTATTTGGTATAATAATTTCTTCAATGCAGAGACCGTTGCTGTTTTACCCTATGAACAGTATTTGAAACGTTTCCCGGCTTATCTCCAGCAATTGACCATGGAAAGCAACGGCAAGCACGTAACGCGGGACGGGGCTGATATCTCTTACCAGACAAGTCCGATCTATTGGGGAGAGCCTGGCACGAATGGCCAGCATTCCTTTTATCAGCTCATTCATCAGGGAACCAAACTGATTCCATGCGACTTCATCGGATTTGTTCAATCACTGAATCCTCTCGGCCGCCATCACGATTTACTCCTGGCCAATATGTTTGCCCAGTCGGAGGCATTGGCTTTTGGAAAAACACCGCAGGAACTCATCGCGGAGAATATACCGGATTCGCTTATACCGCACCGAACTTTTGAGGGCAATAGACCGTCCAGTACGATTCTTTTAGACCGGCTGACTCCGGAGGCATTGGGAAAACTCATCGGATTATACGAACACAGTGTCTTTACTCAAGGCGCTATGTGGTGTATTGACTCATTTGATCAATGGGGGGTCGAACTTGGAAAAGCTCTTGCTGCGCGCATTATCCCCGAACTTGAGCCTGGAGACGAACGGCATCTCAATCACGACAGCTCAACCAATGCATTGATCGATCGCTATAGGAAATCCAGAGTATGATGCTTGATTCTCATCGCATGAGAATGAGGAGAATGGCCGGGAAACATGCAATCATCGTGTTTTCCGAAAAGAAAAGTTTCGCAGACGCTCTTGTGCATTTTATCGATGCGGTTGACCGGATTGCCGGAAATAATCAGTGAACTGTTTCATACTCTGATCACTTCAAAGATGACGAAACACATGAGACAGGAAAAAGTCGATGGGGAGAGGATCGTCATTCCGCCTCCTTTCTATAAGACAGCATCCATGTTGTTCGGCAGCCGTATAATCCGAATATTTGACATCGGGGACTTTCAAGGAATCATATAGTTCTAATATAACTATTCGATACCGGCCGCACACTGCAATGGAAACCGGATTGAACTCTTGACATTGAATCTATGATGTATTAAGTTCTGCGTGGGATGAGTTGAGAGACTTGAGAGATTAAGTGATTTGGCGATTGAGAAGTCTATCAATTAATTTTTCCTCGACAAAATATCGTCTTAAAAAGATCTTCCCGTTTATAAGTTCTCTGGTCCTTAAAGATTTAATTTACGGCGGTTCAATTATTTTCGCAATGGAATGAGAGAAACATGAAATGATGCGTATCCATCAAACGAATATCAGGCGCTCAAGATATGAATGATGGTATAAAACTCTCCCGCAAGGACTTTCTTAAGATCGCTGCGCTGGGAGCAGGCGCTCTGTCTCTCACGACAGGCGGCCTGAGTCTTTTCGAAGGCTGCACTGCATCGCGCCGGCCGGGAACCATGTTTTTCAGCGAGGATGAAATAAAATTGACAGAGGCGATTGCGGAACAGATTGTCCCTGCCGACGATTGGCCCGGAGGACGGGATGCGGGAGTGGCCAATTTTTTAGATACTCAGCTTATAGGGTCGTACCGCCGTTTTCAGCAGGACTATCAAAAAGGACTGGCCGGTCTCGAAAAGAGCTGTGCAGATAAATATCACAGGAAGTTTGAAGATCTTGCATGGGAAACACAAACGGCCATCCTGCAGGATATGGAAACCGGCAGGCTTGATGGCGACGTTTGGAAAAACGGATTCTCGGAATATTTTTTTGAACTGCTGCGAGCTCATTGTTTGCAGGGTTATTACGGCAGTCCGCGGCATGGGGGTAACAAGAATTATATAAGCTATAAGATGATCGGACTTGATGAACCTCAGATCGTCGGTGAAAACCGCAGCGGGATCTAACCTATGAGCAACAGACATGTTAACGCCGTGATTGTCGGTGCAGGTGCCGGAGGCGGAGTCGCTGCCAAAGAGTTGAGTGAAGCCGGGTTGTCCGTGGTTCTCATGGAGCGCGGAGATTGGGCGTCCTATGATGTCCATAACAACGATGAGCTGCTGTCGCAGCGCACAACCGTGCTCGGCAATGCCTTCGGACCGGACGATGAAAGGTACCGGAGAGTTGTCGTCAATGATGACGGTTCCACAAAAGTCGTGGTGGCGAGCGAGAATGACTACAACAATGTTGCAGCCTGTGTTGGATCCGGTACGGTCAGCTATGGAGCGATGGCGTGGCGATTTATGCGCGAGGATTTTCGGATGAAGACTACGTACGGACATATCGAAGGTTCGACGTTAGCCGATTGGCCGATTAGTTACGAAGAACTTGAACACTGCTACGAAAAAGCAGAATGGGAAATCGGCGTTGCAGGTGACGCAGCGCAAAATCCGTTTGCTGCTCCCCGAAATAAACCCTATCCAATGCCGCCTTTTGCCTACAATAAAGAAGCAAAGATTCTGGAGTCTTCTATGAGACGACTGGGACTCCATCCATTTCCGATACCCATGCTGCGGAACTCCATTTCATATAACGGCAGGGCCGCGTGTGTGCGTAGAAGGTCGTGCTGCGGTTTTGCATGCCCGATCAATGCCAAGTCCGGAACGCACAATACCGCCATACCTGCAGCTTTATCGACAGGCAATTGTGAGCTTCGTACGAACTGTATTGTAAACGAACTGGTTACCGATGGAAACGGCAGGATAACAGGTATCTCCTATTTCGATAAAGATGAACGCAAACAAGTCCAGAGTGCAGATATCATTATTATTTCCGCGTCCGCAACCGAAACGCCGAGACTGCTGCTGAATTCAAAATCGAAACATTATCCGAATGGCGTAGGAAACCGCTACGATTGGGTCGGACGGAACCTGCAGGGACATGCATACACCGGCGCTTTCGGTCTCTTCGAGGATGATATCTTCGATGATGTCGGTCCCGGTGCAACGATTGCAGTCAGCGACTTCAGTCATCATAATCCCGGCATTGTCGGAGGCGGGATACTTGCCAACGAGTTTACAAGGCTCCCTTACTTTTTCACAGGCATCAGGCCCACCGGATTTCCAAAGTGGGGCAAGTCCCACAAGGAATTCCAGCGGAAATATTTCAGGAAAAACGTTCAGGTGGTAGGTCCGATTCAGGAGATGCCGTTCTTCGATTCGCGTGTTCAGATCGATCCATCGGTTAAAGATTATTGGGGAATACCTGTGGTCCGTCTGTCGGGTCATAGGCATCCGAAAGACGTTAAAGGATGTGAATTCCTCTCAAGCAAAGCCGAGATAATCCTGAAAGAAGCGGGAGCATCCTATACATGGCAAAGCATCGGCGGTAAAGGTTTGAGCGGCGGTCAGCACCAGGCCGGCACATGCCGCATGGGCGACGATCCACGGACTTCGGTTGCAGATAAATACGGGCGGGTGCATGAGACGCCAAATGTATTCGTCGCTGATGCCAGCCTGCACGTGACGAACGGAGGTTTCAATCCGGCGCTTACCATCATGGCTCTGGGATATTGGGTAGCGGGGCATATTGCAGCGGAGTGGCAAAAGGGGAACCGGTTTACATAGGGTTCGGGAAAATTGAAAATTCATTAAATTATGCCGATAAAAAATATTCGAAAATCGATCAAGATCGTAATCATCGCGGCCGCAGGTCTTCTTGCTGTGTTCGGGGGATTCATCGTCTATTGGGAAGCAGCCACGCCTCAGAACACATGCACATCGTGTCACGAAATTGATGGACCTGCATCGATGTGGGCCGAGAGCGGACACCGGTCAATGCATTGCAAGGAGTGTCATGAAACAGCCTTCAGCGGCGGTCTTCACAGTTTAGTGGAAAAAGGAATGATGGTGGTGCATCATTTTGCAGGAAGCGGAGAGCGGATTATCATGCTTAATGAAGTCCAACTTGCAGCGCTTCTTACAAATTGCAAACGATGCCATGGAGTGGAGTATGCCAGGTGGTTGTCCGGCGGACACTCGGCGCCTTATTCAGCTATCTTTCTGAATGAAAAACACAATACAGCCGTGCAGCCTAATTCGGATTGCCTCCGCTGCCACGGGATGTTTTATGAAGGGACGATCACAGACCTGGTTTCGCCGATCAGCATCAAAGGCCCGTGGAAAATATTAGATCCGGAACAAGCAGCGATGCCGGTCATTCCATGTTTCGCATGTCACGAAATACATAGAAAAGGTTCTGTTGCAGCCAGAGCTGATTATTCCGATCCAAAGAAAATCTATTACAGCACACCGGCACGATCTTCTGCGGCGCTTTTCTATGACCGCTACGATAAAGCACATATTGAAACCGGCAGCCTGCCTGTGTTGAAGCTGTGGGAAGGCGAGCGGCCGGTAGATGTTTCCGAAGATCCGATTCAAAGGATTTGCGTTCAGTGTCACGCACCCAACGCATTTCACCAGGCGGGAACGAGTGACGATAGAACTCCGCGCGGTATTCATGAGGGACTCAGTTGTCAGTCATGCCATGAAGGCCACAGCAATGACCCGAGACAGAGCTGCATGAATTGCCATCCCGCTGTTTCCAACTGCGGTCTCGACGTGATGAAAATGAATACAACGTTCGCAGACAAGAACAGCCCGCACAATATCCATTCCATGCGCTGCCTCGATTGTCATACCAAAGGAGTGCCAAAGAAGCGCGCATAATGTGAAAAAGGACGCTCTTGCTCCCGCTTCCGATTGAATTTAATCTGCCCGGTTCTCATTTTACCGGCGCCGTTCACTGCATCAATGATCGACAGCCAGATAGAGTAGCTCGATTCCTGTTTGTTTGCCGAGATTCCGGCTGTATTTCTTTTCCTGAGGATTATTCCAATGCTCCATTACTCCCAAACTTTTGCATCGAATATTATCCCTTTCGGGATCGTAAAAAGTTTTTGAGGGCGGATCGTTAGCAAGTGCGGCTTCAATGAGGTAACTGTCCGCATAAGAGATATCAATCATGCCGGGCCATTCGGAACTTAAAAAATCGAGGCCTACTGCGTCTATAGCAACGCCGTCCTGGGATGCAAGCAAACTTCCGGGCCAGTTATTATGGAATGGGTCCATTTTCCATTTCGGAGCCGGAATGCCATTCACATCTTTTGAACCGTATATTCCATCTATCAAAAACAGCATTGTTTTCTCGCCCAAATCTTTGTGGCCGAGATAATCGACAAATGTCATGTATTTCGGTTTGCCGTCTTTATCCTGACTGAAATTATCGTGCGCATTCTTTCGAAAATCTTTATCGATGTCGGTTGCTCCGTAATAATTTTTACCGCAAAGAGTGACGCCTTGCCCGACATGGCCTTTCAGAAGCGCCATATTGATGACATAATCGGCTTCAACGACGCACTTCGCGAGTCCGCGTGCAAGTTTCCCGTTATCGACTGAGTATGGAATGGCGTTTTCCACATATTCCGACTTTACCCTGCCGTCGCCTCCCACATTATCAACAAAAATAACTTCAGGGAATTCGGAATGGCATTTGTTAAAAATATTGTCGGTAATGAAGCGGCTTGCGTCGAATACGGTGATGTTGCTCTGTGGGACTTTGGCGTTCAGAATCAAGCTTTGCAGGAGCGTATAAACGAGCTGCGGCGAAGCATTAATGTTGTTATTATTCGCGTGCGCATTCGTGTTGTTTTCGTTTATTTTAATTGCAATTTTCTCGTCATTCTTAAATCCTCTGTCAATATTCTTTTTTGCTGCATTAAAATATCTGAACAGCTTATCCCATGCTTTATCATCCTGAGTTTCACCGGTCAGAGACTTGAGTGAAGCAGCAAGCATCTTCGTTGCTTCGATCTGAGAAGTGTATTTGTCATCCCACCAATATCCGTTCACGCCGTCCCATTTGGCGGCCAGTGTGTCGTGAATCCATATAACTCTTCCGGGGAATATTCCTCTTGCAGTGCCTACCGGCTTGTTGGCGCCAAGAACCATTGCAACATTCGTTTGAGCGTACAATCCTTTTTCTCTTTGACCGAAAAGAAACAAAGCAAATAAAAATAAAATCACAAATATTTTATATTTCGTTCCCATTACGACCTCCTGGGTTAAAACCCGGTAAATATTTTTAGAATGATCGATCTGAAGCTATCCAAAATCTCATCTTTTATCCAAAGGAAGAGTTATAGCTGAAAGCATTATTATTGTATCCTTCATAGATCGAAATAATGTTACAGATAAAACATTCCTTTTGTCCCACAAGTTTCAAAATAAGGACCAAACTGCAAAATGCAGCAATCTTTCTTGACAAATACTAACAATTAATTGGCGATAAATCAATTTGACAGAATGTGCAGGTTCCCGATAAGTCCCCCATATGTGCTTGACAATTCCCGTCTCTTCGGGAAAGTCCGGTTCATACATCCAAACAAAAAAATTGATCTTACTCAAATGAGCGATAGATGGACTCCATCTGGCTCATCATTGCGAAACCGAAGCGAGCATTCTATCTGATCATATTTCATTAAAAACAAAAGCGGCTTCGTTGCCGGAGCCGCCGCCATGTGTCACTTCTCAATAGATGAGTCTGAATATAATCGAGCATCTTTAATTATGCTTTCTTGACTCACCAATAGACATTGAGACCGAAGCTGACACCGGAACTGCTCAATGTCCATCCCTTCGTTGTTCCAGAACTTCTATAATTGTTAGGTAAATAATCGGTATTCGTAGAGGAAAAATCGGACGTTGAATTCATCGAATGCCATTGATATTGGATGCCTTCACTGTATTCAGCACGCAGAGAAAGCCATTGACTTGCAAACCATTCTACGCCGGCTACACCTATTCCACCCGCCATCCATTGATGAGAGTTTGAGGCATTTGAATATTGATCCCAATAGAGCTGACCGTTCTGAACGTCAGGAAAGGAATAATTTAAGGAATTATGAGAATAACTATATGCAACAGATGGGCCAACCCCGACATAAAAGTGGATAGGACCGCTTGGGTTTACATACCATAAATATTGCAGAACAAAAGATACATTTATAGCATCCGCTGAATTACTCGTATCTTCATCAGCTGAACTATTTCCATTGTTAGTATTGGCACTGATTGTTATTCCTCCCCGGATCGCAGTCCTGTCGGAAAGTTGATATTTGACTGCCATTGTAGTTCCCTGAAATGATGTGAGTGTAAGGTTCCCGCCTATCCCGAATTGCAGAGCCCATGCACCTTCTTTGAGAGAATTACGCTCNNTGAATCTTGTGCCTGTGAAGAGACGTAAAGTGACATCGAAATCATGACGAGGAATAATATTCTCTTTCTTTTTATATACATTTTACCCTCCGATAATATGGTAAATTCTAATTCTTAAAAATTTGTTATAAATAATAAAATCTTTTCGTCTCGCTGTAATTTGTATTGCATGAAATACATGCAGACAGCCTCACCAGTAGACACTGAGACCAAAGCTGACACCGGAACTGTTCAAAGCCCATGTCTTTGTCGTTCCCGAATTGCTTACTCGGTAAAGAGGATAATCGAGATTGATATAAGAATAATCGGACGATGAATTTGTCGAACGCCATTGATACTGGATGCCCTCACTATATTCAGCGCGTAGAGAAAGCCATTGACTTGCAAACCATTCTACGCCGGCCACACCAGTCCCGCCTACTGTCCATAGATGAGAGTTCGAGTTATATATGTTTTGTTCCCAAAAACTATTCTGACCGGGCTGATATTCAAAATAGGAATTATCTGAAGAACTATGAGAATAACTGTATGCAAGAGACGGACCAACCCCGACATAGAAGTGGACAGGACCGCTTGGATTAAGATACCATAAGTATTGGAGAACGAAAGAGACATTTGTACCATTCGTTGAACTGTTTCCCGGCAAAGTACCATAGCTCGAATCTGCGACTGCTCCGGAAGCCGAGTTATTTCCATTGCTATTACTCCCGTAGATTGTTATTCCGCCCCGGATCGCAGTCCTGTCGGAAAGTTGATATTTGACCGCTATAGTGGACCCTTGAAATGATGTCAATGTGAAGTTTCCGCCTATCCCGAATTGCAAAGCCCATGCTCCTTCTTTGAGAGAATTACGCTCTGCAGATGAATCTTGTGCCTGTAAACAGATACAAAACAATATCGATATTAAGACGAGGAATAAGATTCTCTTTCTTTGTATATACATTTTACCCTCCATTATTTATAGTTGATTTATGCCGGCAAATTGAACTCTTTTTGTAATATTCTTTATGTATACATCTTACCCTCCAATATGTATCGATGATTAAAAAGAAGATTGAAATATTCTAAAACGATACACTTCTGTGGCCAGACATTTTATCCCTCAAGGTTCTCTATGTTAAAAGATTATCCGGAGATAGTAAGGCCCATTAAATATCATACCCTTGATCGGAAAATATTGAGAATCGTGAGGATAATTGTTTATTATTCTATCTCATGCTTCAAACTTTAAATAAACAATTTATATGCCACTAAATAATCCATATATTCGTCGATTTATCAGGGATCTAACACTCTTCGGCGTATAGAAAAAAGGGCGGCAAGTTGCACCATGTGGACATTTATTTTCAATTATCAATAACAGGACGGTTTTTAACGTCATCACACCAGATCGAAACTATAGTGCAACATTATTCAATGTAGTGTGAAATAATTGGTTTTTTGCCCGGTTATTAAATTCCCCTTCTGTAGCCGTGATTAGTGGTCGCGGATAGATATCTAATGTCACCCCAAATATAGAGGTATGCCCCAAGAAGTAAACCGGCGTCGGCTATATATAGATTAATTTTAAACCGCGCTGAATAGCGCATTTGGTCTCCTGCAAACGGACCATTTTCTTTTTATGTAATATGCTCAAGCATATTGACCTGCTGGAAGAGGATTGAATTTACAAATCATGATTTCATCATCTTTCCGGATCGGAATAATGTATCAAATAATTCCGAAGAAGTACTTATAAAATAAACAAGGTTAATACTGTAATGCTTTCGCGATACAGTTCCAACAAGAATAAAAATGCAGAACAAGCAATCATGCACTTCATAAGAGACGCAAGTATTCCCGGATGATATACTTTCCGAACAGCAAGAAATACGTATATGACAAAAATAATAAATAACGGAATGAGATAGGAAAGCGGTTCCGAATTCATAAACCACGATAATACATACAAATAAAGCATATGTATGAGAAGGAAGAATGTAAAACAGTGAAGTGAAAAGAGTAAGTGTGAAACATAGAATTGATTTGACTTATGGAATAATGCAAACAGGAAGAGCGCCCAAAAAGGCAAAATAGTGAAAAGATATAATTTAGATGAATGAATGGTCCGTTCGATAACACTCTTGACCACTTGTTCTCTGCTTATATGATATTGAATGGCCTTCTCGTTAATTTTATTATCGACGTTATAGTGCACAAGACTTACGAGTACATCGTTCCCCTTTAAATCTTCAACCGTTGAAAAATAAGCATTCGATGAAGGGATGAGGAGGTAAAACAGAGCACCGGCAAGAATAAAGAGTTGAAAAGGTTTCATGTACGATACACGTCTACCCGAGATGAAGGAGCTTGTCAGCATTCCCGGATAAAAGAAAAGCATCTTAAAAGTTTTAAATACTTTGGAGTCAAGGTGAATGAGAATATCAATACTATGTTCTATAAACTTGATGATTGACAAATCTTCGAGGGGATTATACTTCTTTTCTCCGCATGTGCTGCAATACTTGCCGGTTAATTCAGATCCGCAGCTTTTACAATTTTTAGAAAGGCTTGATATTCCGACTTTATCATTCATCATATATAAAGGGATTTAAGATAAGGGTTCATTCGATTATTCTATTTTATGAATGAGCAGCAACCTCGACCTGCCCTCGATGTAATCTACATCAAACTTAGCGAAAAGAATATTATGGATCAAAAAATTACTAACTTATCATGGGCAGGCAATCCGGGGCAGTTCAGGCATGATTATTGCGTGATGATCATAGCTTCGATAGAATATCCTTCAATGAGGGAGAATAGCAAAACGAGATGTTTTCAATGAAAAATATTAAAGGGTTGCGATGGCTGATTATTATTCTGATCGGAATTGCAACAATCATCAATTATATCGATCGCTCCTCGCTTGCGATTATGTGGCCGGGCATTTCTCGGGATCTGCATCTGAACAAAGATCAATATGCATCCATTGTCGCTGCATTTATGATAGCGTATGGAGTAGGCCAGGCGGTTACCGGCAGGATGTTCGATCGTGTCGGAATTCGCATCGGATTTGCACTGAGCATCTGCGTCTGGTCGGCTGCATGCATGCTGCACGGCGCCGCGCGGGGCATCCTTAGTTTCTCCGGATTCCGCAGTCTGCTCGGATTAAGCGAAGCCGGAAACTTTCCGGGAGGAACCAAAGCAAGCGGCGAGTGGTTTCCAATCAAGGAGCGCGCCCTTGCTCAGGGAATATTTAATACGGGTTCCTCACTGGGAGCCGTTATTTCCGCTCCACTCGTAGCTGCGTTGTACGTACTGGTCGGATGGAAAGCAGCTTTTATCGTTATCGGCTGCTTAGGAATGTTTTGGATTATTCCATGGTGGATTCTCTATCGTTCCGGACCGGCAACACATCCGTGGATGAGTGAAGAAGAACGCCTTTATATAAAGGCCGGGCAGAAGACGGAGAAATTACACAATCCTTCTGATGAATATATCCCTGCATGGGGAGAACTTCTTACATACAAACAAAGCTGGTCGGTTATTGCTTCAAGATTTTTTCTCGACCCGATCTGGTGGTTGTTTGTTAATTGGCTGCCGATATATCTTGTCGAGCGGTTTGGGTTCGATATTAGACAAATAGGCTTGTTCGCCTGGGTTCCGTATCTCGGGGGAGCGGTCGGAAGTATTGCAGGAGGATGGTGGTCTGGACATATGATCCAAAAAGGATGGTCTGTCGATAAGGCGCGAAAGTGGTCCGTTGTTCTTGGCGGGACGATTATGATCCCGGCTTTTCTTCTCACGGCTTTCGCAAATTCGCCCATTCTTGCCGTTGTTTTGATGGCCGCAGTTCTCGGCGGTTTTCAAGTAGCAATGAATAATATACAGACGCTGCCGAGCGATTATTTCTCCGGCCGATCCGTCGGTTCTCTTGCCGGACTTGGCGGGATGAGTGCAGTTCTCGGCGTTCTGGTTTTCAGCACCTGGCTTATTCCTGTTCTGAGCGCAAAGAGTTATACACCGGTTTTTATAATGGGTGCCTTGCTCGTTCCTTTGGGAGTGCTGTCGATTTTTATTTTTGGCAGAGAGATAAAGAACGTGGAGATAAAAAGAAAGTTAAAATAGTGGCTTGGTTCGTGGTGCGTAGTTCTTTGTTGTTCAGTTATGCTGTTGAGCAAACAAAATTGGAGAATTGATAAAACATGATTATTCCGGATATACTAATATTAAAGCCCAACAGGGTCTGGAGAACATATTCCGGAGGCAGGTGTTTAGATCTATTGGAAGGCATATCTTCGCCGGCGGATGGTCATTTCCCGGAAGACTGGATAGCTTCAACGGTAAGAGCAAAAAACACCGGCCGCGAGGATATTACGGATGAGGGATATTCAAAAGTAGAAATTGAAGGCAAAACATTCTTCCTCAAAGATTTATTTCAGCAGTTTCCGCAGGACTTCCTGGGTGAAAACCATTATGTAAAGTATGGACCCAACACGCAATTCCTTGCAAAATTTCTGGACGCCGCGATTCGTCTGCACATTCAAGCGCATCCAACTGTTTCGTTTTCTAAAAAGTATTTAAAGAGTAATTCGGGAAAAACGGAGGTCTATGTCATTTTAAGCATCAGGGAAGAAGTCGAAAATCCGTATGTCTATATAGGTTTTCAGCATCCCCTCTCCAGAGAACTGTTTAAAGACGCTGTTCAACGGCAGGATATTCCCCTCATCTTATCCTGCTTCGATAAAATACCGGTCGCACCCGGAGATGTGTTTATTGTTCCCGGCGGGCTGCCGCATGCAATAGGGGAGGGAATCTTTATGGTCGAGATAATGGAACCGACCGATTTTGCCGTTCGACTGGAGTTCGATCGAGGAGGATATATCTTGCCCGAACAATCTAGGTTCATGGGAAGAGATATCGATTTTGCGATGGAGATGATAAATTTCAATCCAATTCTTCCGGAAGATATCAGACGGAATTATTTCTGCTCTCCGGAAATTATTCAGGCGAAAGAAAAGAGCATCGAGTACGCTTTGGTCGGCGCAAAGAAAACATCTTGTTTCTCAATTAATAAGTTGGATGTCAACGGGTTTTACAGGATAGAAGAAAATTCATTTTATGTCGGGATTGTGACAAAAGGCAAGGGTCGAATAGAGTCTTTAACCCAAAAATTCGGACTCAAAGCCGGCGATAAACTTATTGTTCCGTATAAAACGGGAGAATTAAAGTATTTCTCAGAAGAAGGGATGCAGATCTACTTTGTATTTCCGCCGAAATAAAGACGCGAATTGCAAAAGGCGGATTTTAATTTATGAAAGAAACGATATCCCGGCGGTCAACATTCTCCAATACCCATCACCAGACAAGGGACTAAGGTCATGAAATACTTCGGAATTCTTTTCATCTTCCTGTTTTCCACAAATTGTTATGCGCAAAAGTTCGACGGGCTTGCCTTAACTCCGCCTATGGGATGGAACACATATAACACGTTTGCCGGAAAGTTCGACGAGAAGATAATTCGTGATATGGCTGATCTCATCGTATCGACCGGTATGAAAGATGCCGGCTATCAGTATATCATCATCGACGACAATTGGACTGGCACACGCGACAGTCTCGGTTTTCTAACTGTCGATCAAGGCAGGTTTCCTTCCGGATTGAAGGCTTTGTCTGATTATATTCACTCGAAGGGATTGAAATTAGGTCTCTATTCCGATGCGGGCTATACAACATGCGGCGGTTTTACCGGCAGCCGCGGACATGAATTTCAGGATGCAATCATGCTTGCCCGCTTGGGATGCGACTATCTGAAATACGACTGGTGCAACACCGACGGAATAAATGCGGCCGGCGCTTATACAACGATGAGAGACGCGATCCATGCTGCCGGACGGCCCATGGTCTTCAGCATGTGTGAATGGGGAAATAGTAAACCATGGGTATGGGCTGCACCTGTCGGTCATTTGTGGAGAACGACCGGAGATATTACGGCATGCTGGGATTGCATCGATACACATGGCGGAGCGTACAATTCATACGGAGTCATGCAAATATTCGATATGCAGGATGGGCTTCGCACATATGCCGGGCCCGGACACTGGAACGATCCGGATATGCTCGAGGTCGGGAATGGAAATCTTACAATGAACGAGAGCCGTGCACATTTTTCGTTATGGGCAATGTTGGCAGCTCCGCTCATCGCAGGCAATGATTTAAGAAAGATGCCAAAGGATATTCTCACTCTTCTTACGAACAAGGAAGTCATTGCAATCGATCAGGACTCATTAGGAATACAGGGTTTCAGGCAGAACAGAATTGATAGTGTAGATGTCTGGTATAAACCCCTGAAGAGCGGCGATTGGGCTGTATGCTTTTTCAACCGCGGATCAAAACTTGCCGAACTTAATTATGATTGGAATGGCCAGGTCATCCACGATGCTCTCGCAAATTTGGACCTGCGGTTCGATAAGCAAACTTATACTTTGCACGATTGTTGGGCTCAAAAGGATATTGGATGCACGGATATGGTTCTTCATACAAAAATACCATCGCACGACGTATTTCTGCTCAGACTGAAAAATAAGTGAGGACGACGCTCGCTGCCTGTCTCTTTTCTGTCAGAATCGCATTGTAAGCTCAAGAGACGGATAGAGGGGAAAGAGGGCGGCATATCGGAGTGTTGCATTCCATCTCAGGGGCGTAGAATTACCTCCTTGCAAGTTCCAGATAAAGGGATCCTGAAGTCCGTAGCTGTTCATGAAACGGAAAGATAACTGACACGGAAAACGATTGAATGAAAAATGACGAACAACGTTCAGTTCAAGTCTCTGAAAGCCCGGAAGACGGTTGCCGTTGACATCTATAAGTTCAACGTTATTTTGTATGTTGTCCATCGGTATCGGTGATCCCGAGTCGATATGACCTGGAGATCGAACGACGAGCGGAGTAATTGATGAAGACTGTCCTAATGCAAAAACGCAGAGCGCTCCAAACGACCAGTTTTGATCCATCCTGTACTCGCCTGCCATCTGGATTTCATGCCTGCGGTCAAAGGGGGGAAGAAATTCTTTTCCTCCATTAATTTGCGCAAATGATTCGAAAGACCACGAAAGATTATAACTGATCGTACCGGTCAAATTGCCTGTGCGTTTTTGAAGAATGCATAGTATTCCGTAGGTTTTTGCAGATCCGAAAATAATTTCGTCATCGAGTTGTTTCGACGCTCCTGCCGCCGTATCGAGTGCAAATTCATGGAAGTTGTTGATAATCCTGTAATACGTTTCGGCGGATAAATTGTACGCATCGTCGAGGAAATCTCGTTCGATTCCTATTGTGCCCTGGGACGACGTTGTCGGCCGGATCTTTTCGGTGGACGGGTACCAAAAAAGAGCCGGATAGAGAAGAAACACGCCGCTGTTGTTATAGGGATGAATGAATTGCGTGATAGTAGAAAGAGAGCCGTACAGAAGTGTTCTATCGTTGATATTTGCGACTAAAGAGAATCTGGGATCGACGGAGGAGAATGATCCCTGGCTGCCGGAAAAGCCGGTCGCGCGCGCGCCTATTTCTGCCGTAATACGCGAAAGAATTTTCCACTGGTCTTGAAGATAGATCGATGTTTCCCACGAAGTATAATTCCGGAGCGTATACGCAGCGACCTGGCTGGAAAACCGACTGATGTTCGCATCCATCGCATGATGAACAAGTTCAATCCCTGCCCGTACAGTATGATCCCTATCGTAAAAATCTTCAACATGTGCTCGATAGCAGATATCCTCAATTGTGTAATCTGACGAAAGCGGAGTGCCGGAATATGGAATTGAGCTTTGAACAAGATTATGCCCGAGGTCAAAACTATAACGGCTGTATACAAGGGATGAATAGATAAATAAAGAGGGCGAGACGATTCCTATCCATCGAAGATCCAACATTCCGTTATTCCAGGAAAAATTATTATCGATTCGTTCGCCCGCTCCTGCGGCTTCTCCTGCGTATGAATCGGTTCCCCAGTATCCGCTGAGCGATACTTGCTGGCTGCCGGACAATCGGCGAGTCAGCTTTGCAACGTATTCGGAAGAACCCATGCGGGAAAGAGAATCTCCCGCATGAAAAAGTTGTATTGATGAATTAATATATCCGACCCGGCCTGACATCAGAAATGTTGTAGTTTCATCGAGCGGCCCTTCCAGGGATAGACTTGAGCCCAAAGTTCCAGCACTCATCGATCCGGAGAGCTGTTCCCGGTTTCCATCACGCAAAGAGTAATCGACAACACCTCCGATGCGGCCTCCGTAATCCGGCGGAAGTCCGCCCTTTACAATCTGAACATCGTTGAGTGCTTCGGAATTGAATGTGCTCTGAACTCCTCCGAAATGAGACGGATTGTAAATCCTGCCTCCATCGATCAGATACTGATTCGGATCCGTCGGTACGGAGCGCAGATAGAGACCGTGGGAAATACCCTCCGTTGATGTCATTGCAATACGGCGTCCTTCAATAGTGATGCCGTTGAGCACGATATCTTTCTGCATCATATCGATATCGCGCCGGATGGACGTACTATCCTTGACTTCGATGGTGCGTTCAGCAGGCACATATCCGAGTGCGCGCACTGCCATTACATATGATCCCGCTTTAATATGCGGAAGTGAAAAAAAACCAAAAGCATTTGTGGAACACCATGAATGGACGGATTTGTTCTCACGATCGGAGTCATCCTGGAGAATGATGCTTGCGCCGGCGATATGCTCTCCCGTGATCGAATCCGCTGCTGTGCCGGAAATCGTTCCTTCACTCCGGGTGTCCTGCGTCTCTTGTTCTCGGAGAACGACTTGATTTCCTATTTGTATCCACATCAAACCTGTACCGTATAAAATATTATCCAGCGCTTGTTCAAAACTGCAGTTGACACACGATGCGGTGATAAATTTGCCTTCGACATCATTATCTAAGTACACAATGGATACGGGGAATTGCCGCATGAGCGAATCGATGGACATCCGGAGCGGTACATTCTCAAATCGAAACGAGGGATGATCGCCGGATTCCTGCGCTGAAATTGTTCCCCGTATTCCGATGAAAAAAAGACTAATAAATAATATATTTAGTGCCTTCATGGCGAAAATGCTTCCCTGTGAGCCGGACGAGCGCAGCGAGAGCAGACTCCGCATTCCGGTTGTCGATTGTTCCTGTAATCGTTTCATCGGGCGATTGGCGTCCCTCTACGAGGATGCTGATATCGAAGTGGGACTCGATTTCTTTATATGCTGAAAAAAGATTTGCCCGGTAGAACATAAATTTTCCATGCAGCCATCCGGGATATTCGGAAAATGGAACTTGTCCGGGGGATTCCGGAAAACCGTTCTTTACACACATGGAGAACTGTCCTTGCGAAAGAATGATACTGCTGTCGATGCCGTCCCGGACTCCGCTTATCTTCACAATGCCGCTGATAACGGCTACCTCCATCCGGCCGTCGCGCACCCGGACATTGAACTGTGTGCCCAGCACCTGAACCGTGCCGGCATCGGTTGTGATGATAAAAGGTTTCTTGTCTTTCTGTATATGGAAAAAGGCTTCTCCTTTTAATGAAACCCGGCGTATGCGTTCAAAGGGAGAATGATAGGCCGTTAATTCCGAAGTATGGTTCAGTGTAACTTCGCTGCCGTCCGGAAGAGTCATTGTGGATTGCTGGCCGTTTGCCGTTTCGTATGTTCTGGCAGTGCCGGAACGAAACAAGAATATCCCGGCTCCGATGAGAATGATAGACACAAGTGCAAAAGAAATTGCAGGTTTCCAAAAATTGACCGGGATGGCCGTGTGCCGGATTCTGAGAGATTTTTGCTCTTTTACAATCGCGGCATGTAAATTCTGCCATTGTCTTTCTGTGCCGGGATCTATAGCTTGGAAATCCCGTGCGTATGTCCTCAGAGAATCTTCAATCGTACGAGATATATCATTTGAATGATGCGGGCGGCGAAAAGATTGCAGCCAATTGATAAATCGTAGTCTATTCATCGTTCATTCCTCCGGAGATACCGTCTTCTGTATCATGGAAAATAATAAGCTGCAATTCAAGAGAAATACGAGATAAATATCGTTCAGAAGGTTCATAAGTATTCTCAATGGGATAACAATAAAGAGGATGTGTCCCTGGATTCATTGCCGCTCCGCTGGACGATGGAAAGGAAACAGGAGCTTGATATGATCCCGTAATGAAGGAATCGTTCTTCATGATTTGGAAAAAAATGAATTGTCGAATTCATCGTACATGTAAATTTAAGGATAGGTTATAAGTCGTACTTAACACAAAGGAACCCGTTTGATTGTCTGACATCTCCATAATGGGTTCATATATTCCGCCGATCACAACGGACTGATGCGATACAAGGACTTCCCTCGCAACAGAATTACAGAAATGACGCGGACCCGAATTTACAGTTATTCCGCTGTCATTTGTTAATGTCCACTGCATCCCATAGCAAGGCACCATTATTGTATCAGGGACACTTCCAATATTTCTTACCGTCAATACCGCTATCAATGTATCATCAGCTTCAAAGTTGGCTTTATTAATCTCAAATGTATATTGCAAACTGTCCTGAACCGTGCTGACACTCAAAGACGGGGCAACCGTCGATGCAACAGGATTGCCGTTTATTCTGCAACCATCGATGATAAGTACAAAAGATAAAATGAAAAGAATATTCCGCATTTTTTCTCCCTTTCTATTAATATTCATTGCTGCCGAATGCAAGTTTCTGTCGCCGACTCATTATCAGGTATATTTTTCAGGAATCGGCTGGCCAAGTGTACTTGCATCATCTGACGAGCCGGGCGTATTCGAAGCATCGACGCCAAACACCGCTTGTCAATAATGGTCCTCTATATAACGCCGGTTCTGCCTGTGCAAAATTTCCTGCATAGAGAAATCTATCGCAGATAGCAAGAGCTGAGACCAAAGTGTCGGTTAATCCGGTATTATATTGATTCCAGTACGTGCCGCCGTCATTGGAGCGAAAAACACCGCCATTTGTACCCGCAAAGAGTTCACCTCCAAACGCAGCAAGAGAACTAATATACTTGTTCGTAAGACCCGCGTTCATTGCATTCCAGCTTGTTCCATTATTTGCAGATAAAAATATGCCATAATCAGTGCCCGCATAAAGATTCATACCGCTAACGGTAAGAGCCTTAATACCCCAAGTGTATGTCAAGCCATTGTTGACTGCAGTCCAGCTTGAACCGTTATTGGTCGAAAGAAAAACACCGCTGTTTTTAGTCCCCGCAAAGATATTCGTGCCTGATCCGCCGGAGGAAACAGCAAGCGCTGTGACTAAAGTATCGGTCAATCCATTATTGACCGCCGACCAATTTGTACCGTTATCGGTCGAAAGAAAGACACCGCCCCCTGTCGTTCCCCAAAGCCCTCCATCCGTGCCTGCAAAAATATTCGTGCCGGACCCGCCGGCAGGGGATGCGGCAAGCGACAAAACAAATGTGTTGGTCAATCCATTATTCACGGTGGTCCAACTTGCACCGTTATTGGTCGAAAGAAAAGCGCCGTTGCCGTCTGTTCCCATGTAGAGATTCATGCCATTGACTGCAAAACAAGTGACACCAGTATGTGCGGGCAAACCATTGTTGACTGCAGTCCAGCTTGAACCATCATTCGTCGATAGAAAGACGCCCCCACCTCCCGCAAAAAGATTCGTGCCGCTGACTGCAAAGGCATTGACGAAAGTGTTTGTCAAGCCGGCTGAAGTCCATGCAAAGTTATCCAGCTCAGCAGGACTTTTGGGTTCAATGGGATTATACGCTTTTTTAATACAACCATTGCACAAAATAAAAGTCAAAAGCGACACGATACTGATTATTATTTGTTTCATTTGAGAAGTCTCTATAGGACTACACTTTCATAATTATTCTAAAACCGGCTGTTGACTTTAAAAATTCGGATTGACGATTTTTCCGATAAAAAGAATAGTTCCCGTTTGATGCTCGCGTATCGCAAAAATAAAGGGATGATCGATCCTCATAATCTTGACGACAGGTTTATTCGGATTCTGGACCATTGTAACGATTCCTATCAATGTCACCGCTGCAGCTTCGGTTCCGTCTTCGTTGACATCTATATATGTTTTGTGCAGTACGTCGGAAACATAGAGTCCGCCGATGCGGCTTATATGAGTTAGGTCCGCTCTCAGGGGATCAAACACTATTCCCATACCGAGCGCCTTTAATTCGTCAACCAACGACTTGGAATATTTTAGTTCGAATTTAGGCATATAGAGATCGACTCTTGCAGAGTCCAATTTGTTTACTATTGCATTCCATTGTTCTTGAGTGATTGTTGATGCAAACTGATCGATGGAAGTTCCGACAGTAGGCATAACCACCGTCATACTGAACGACCGGTCGCCATACGGTATATCTATCGCCTGTAAGGAATTATCCGAATAGTATGCAAGTGTGTCTTCCTGGCTCATAAGCTTGCATGTGGCAATGCTTCCGTCTGCACATGTGAAAGGCGCATCTTTGGTATTCGATGAATCATATTTGTACGTCCATGCGGCTTTGAAATAAATGGCGTTAATAAGATACATTATGACATTAGCCGGGATTTTACCGTTTGTCTTCGTATCCACCCAGGTATTGATTGTTTGCGCCGCGCTTGGAAGCGCAAAATCCAGAGAATCCACATCTGCATCGAAATAACTTTTATTGACATTCAAGAAATCCGGCAGCACCTGAAATCCTTCCCTGTACCAGATAGAATTGGCGTTTTGGAAAGTGACTTGAGCGTCAAGAGTCGTCAAATATGTGGAACTGCTTTCGTACGCATTGTTTATATCATTTAACGACATACCTGCATCGCCAAGAGCCTTTTCCAACGAATCAAGCGTAGAACCGTTCGCACCGTTAAGCAGCATGCCGAATGCCATTGAAACGCTGAACGGAGAGATGAACACGTTCTTTCCCGTTTCCGTATTATTGATGCAGTTAAACAGCTTAAAACCGAAGCTGTTTCCGGCGTTGATAACTGATTTTGCGTCGGAATTGATGGGGCCTCTTGGGTTTACCGGATTTAAGTCGACCGGGTTTTGCCGGCATGATGCAAAAACAACCAGCAGCAGAAGAAGTATTATTCCATACTTTTTCATAGCAGATCCTCTCCTGAATGTGACATCTTATTCCTTTTAATATAACGATTATGTCATCCCGGCTACCTATCGCCCTATCCATTAATATTATTCAAGTTTCCATAAAA
This sequence comes from Ignavibacteriota bacterium, assembly GCA_003162695.1. Lineage (GTDB taxonomy): Bacteria > Bacteroidota > Ignavibacteria > UBA10030 > UBA10030 > Fen-1254. The sequence goes on from PMML01000126.1 coordinate 50,650, forward strand.
ATGCGGCTGGATTATTGCAAATTCGGTCTGTCCGGCTTATCTTGATTGCAATCATTTCCAAACTCGACTTCATCCCGGGATTATGGAACAGAAGGTCACAGAATCGCAGCTTCTGGAAAAAGTAAAGGCTTCCGAAATGGGGGCATTTCAGATGCTGTTTAAACAGTATCAGCCTGTTATTCTCAGGTATGCAGTATTTTATATACGCCGGACCGACATCGCTCAGGATATTGTTCAAGAGACGTTCATTCAGGTGTGGAATCATCGCAGTTCGCTGAAGCCGCATCTGAGCTTCCTTGCATATATTCTGCGCATCAGCGGAAATCTGATTCGCGACTATGTGAAGCATATGAAGGTCAGGGAGAGGGCGGCTGATGTCCTTCCATATCCGTCTTTATCGGAAGGGGACGACCCGGTGGAAACTCTGCATCTCAAGATACTGCAGGAAGAAATCGATGCGATCATAAAAACGGATCTTCCCCAAAGATGCAGGGAAGTATTTCTTCTGAGCAGGCTTGAAGGCAAGACGAATAAAGAAATTGCAGAAATATTCCGTGTGAGCGTAAGAACGATTGAGCATCAAATTTCCTATGCATTGAATATCCTGCGGAAAAAACTTCTTAATCTTCATGATCGGCAGTGAGAACGGATGATCTGTATATCATCAAGGAGAAACAATGGAATCGAATGCACTGAATACGAGGACGGATTCTTCGAACGACCCCAAAAAAATGCCCATGCTTTTTTTGGGGCACGGCAGTCCGATGAACGCCATTGAAGAAAATGAGTTTGTCGACGGATGGAGAAATATCGCATTGGAGATTCCGAAACCGAATGCCGTTCTCTGCATATCAGCTCATTGGGAAACAAAAGGCACCTTCGTAACTGCAATGAAAAAACCGAAGACCATACATGACTTCGGCGGATTTCCGAAAGAATTATACGATGTGCAATATCCTGCACCGGGCAGTCCCCAATTGGCACGTGAAATAAAAGACGATATTCAAAAAGCAGATATCGGACTGGATGAGAAATGGGGACTCGATCACGGCTGCTGGAGCGTTGTTAAACATCTGTACCCTGCTGCCGATGTTCCTGTAGTCCAGATGAGTCTGGACTACAGCCGCTCGCCCCAAGATCAATATGATATGGCAAAAGAGCTTTCATCGCTTCGCAGCAGGGGCGTATTGATTATCGGAAGCGGCAATATGGTTCACAATCTCAGTCTGATCGCATGGGATAGGCTTGAAGCGGCGGAATATGGTTATGATTGGGCGCTTGAAGCCGGCAAGAAAATGAAAGCATTTATTTCGGATGGAGACCATCGATCTCTGATACATTATCAATCGCAAGGAAAAGAGTTCCAACTGGCAGTTCCGACGCCGGAGCATTATTTACCGATGCTTTATATTTTGGCACTGAAGGAAGAAGAGGAAAAAGTGAGTATCTTCAATGATAAAACGGTCGCAGGTTCCCTGGCGATGACATCATTTAAAATAGATAAAAGATAAGCTCACCAGGGTTATGCAATTCTTCGGATTTCCAAAATGCAGTGAGATTGTTAAACTTGCGGTGAAACATCGTTAGGAGATAGACGAACAAAGCGGATATGATTAAAAATGCAAGGAGAGCGATGATGCCGCAGACTCGAATGGTTAGGGGAGTATCCTGCCTCGGAAGATTGTTCTTATTCGTAGTAATATTTATTCAATTATCCTGGAGTCAATCCATGAATGCATCCTCATCGAGTTCACAACATGCTGAGCCGGGGACGGTAGATTCGGTCGACCTTCAAAAATATACCGGAACCTGGTATGAGATCGCAAAAATACCAAATAGCTTTCAAAAACAGTGCGCATGCAATACAACTGCAGAATACAGCATCAGGGCTGACGGGAGGATCGACGTTGTAAACCGGTGCACGAAAAGCGATGGAACCGTCGATGAAGCGAAAGGAATTGCACGAATTGCGGATACACTGACGAATTCAAAGTTGGAGGTCAGTTTTGTCCGGCTTTTCGGTATTCAATTGTTTTGGGGGGATTATTGGATCATTGGTTTGGATAAAGATTATCGGTATGCTGTTGTCGGTTCGCCATCCCGCAAGTATGGATGGATCCTGGGCCGTATGCCTGCTCTTTCTCAAGAAGATCAAAATAAAATTTTCGAGATCCTGAAAAAGCAGGGATATGACCCCCGAAGTTTCGTTTTTACCATTCAGAAGAACCCAAAAGATGGTTTGTGAAGGTCTGCAAATCACGCGAGATGAAACGCATCAGCAGTCTGAATATTTTTGAAGACAAAGCACTCAATTTTATCCGTGTGATTACCGGATAAAACAATACCAGAGTGCAACGGACAGCATTCCAATACTTGCTCCGGTAATGGCATCCTCTGCATCCACTAACGAGGCCACCCGCTTATTGCCGGCATCGTAAATAAACGAACCACGAACTGTCATCAACTTCCTGTCATCCGAATCGAAAAGATTGTTGCCGCGGATCGTTGCAACTCTTCGGTTGTCCCGGTCATAAATTCCTGCGCCGCGTGTGACGGCAATTTTTCGATTGTGAGTGTCGTACAGATCGGGACCACGCATGGTATATGTCATGTTATTCGCCGTAAATATTGAGTGTGCTGAAGCTCATCGATTATTATTAAATATGCAATCCGGATACTCCACCGCAGGTTCCGGTGGTTCGAAGGTTCTGAACAAACCCATCATGAGTTCTGATTACGTTTTTTAATGCCGTCCCCATCGTCTCCGGCGGCACATCTTGAACGTGCCCGGAAAAACGCAAGAGCGCAGCCATGTTACCTTGGTTGCTCAAGATTCTAACGTCCCAGAACTCAGATTTGGGTTTAAAGATAATTTTGATCCCGTATATTATGCCGGCTTCTCACCTCAACCGCATCGAAGTGAAACATTCTTCATTGGCAGAAGCTTCAGAATGGATGAATAAAAGAGAATCGATAGAGAGGCAATTCTTCCAGGATCTGTTTCTAACTTCGGTGTCCGTATAATTGACTGAAATACCGGACTATATTACCATATTCAGTATAGACCCTTTATGCGCCAATAGCAAGGTATATATCTTTATTTAATCGATTGAAAACGCCGATATGTCCTTTATGGCGTTTTTAAGGTTTTTCGGGATAATACACTTTTTTAGAAGAGGAGTCTTTGAAATTGTTCGGGGAAATAAAAACCGCGTTTTATTTCTCTGCGATGGATTTTAGATTTGCAAGACCGGCTTCAAAGTCTTTGCCGATCATATCGTCGATGCTGAAAAATATTCCCATGACCTTTGCCATGTATCGATTGGGACCGTACATAGTCCACCGGACTTGAGTGGAATCGCCTCTTGGAATCAGTGTAAACTCGGTTATATTGTGAGATTCAAATGGTTTCAGGAAGTCCAGCTTTATAACGATCTTTGATAGCGAAGTCGTTTCTGTAATTTCCATGCGTCCTTTTCCGACTTTATCGTTGCCTTCCCACTCATAAACAGACCCGGTGCCTTTTTCCGCTCCATTGAACATTTTTTTCATTCCGGGATCCAGTCTATTCCAGGGCGACCAGAAATCCCATCTGCGGAAGTTTTCAATGAGCGTATAGATTTTTTCAGGTCGGGCTTTGATGCAGGCAGTGCGCTCAACCCGAAACGTATTCGGTTTGAAGCCGGCATAGATGAAAAGAACGGCCATAAAGGCAATCAGTACAACAATGAACGATATGATCGCTTTTTTCACGATTTAACCTCCTTCAGTTGTGCGCAAACTCCGCTGTAATACGCTGTTTCCATCGATGTTCTTTACGATCCATGAATCGAGGCGTTCCAGGCTTTGTGTGCAACCCGCTTCCATTCCCGCAAGATAGGGCGCCGCTTTTTCATTCGCATTGGATACGGGTGCGCGCACGTGTATACGAATTGCACCGGCGGGATGCACGTCGATTTCGCAAACGGGATTTGTAAACCGCAGAGGTCCCCACCACTGTGCCAGATGCCTGGAATTTGTCCACGCTTTCCATATAATTTCACGCGGAGCCTTGAAGACTCGCGTAAGAGTGAGGTCCCGGTCCGATGCCGTCGTGTTTCTTGAAGTGTCTTTGCTATTGTTCATTTTGATTTTTCCAAGAGTTTTTTCAAGCTTACGAGAAGCATTTCCCAATTCTTTTCGGATTGTTCACGGTCCGAATCGTTTGCGTTATTATCCTGCCGCAGTGAGACATGTGTATGTTCTCCCTGACCGGATAATTCGATAGTGACGATATGATAATGTTCCGGCACATCGGGTTGTCCGGAAAGAGGACTAAAGTAGCTGTATTGAAGCATGCGGTTCGGATCGAATTTAAGAATCACTCCTTTGTCTTCATATGTTTTGCCCTGCCATTCGCCTTTCCAGATAATGGAACTTCCTTCTTTCCAATCTGAGACCGTATTTGTTCCGAACATGTACTGCTTTATCGTTTTTGGATTTGTGAAGGCATCCCATACGATATCAACGGGTGTGTCGATTGTGATCGACGCTTTTGCAATGAATTGCTTGTCCGTCATGCTTCCTCCTGAATGAAAATATGAAAATTGTTTCACCAATTTTATGGAAGGATACATCTCCCCGCTTTCCCATACGGGTCATCATTGTGTCCAATGCAATATTATCAGATCCTTCGTTACCATCGATCGGTTCCAGCCGCTTGAGCGGGGGATTTGATGCAAGTCTTGTGTTGAATTATCTCCGTTCATAGGCCTGTTTTAAAGTTTTTATATCCATTTTTTACATCCTGAAGCACAGTTCGGTTTGAAAATAATTTCCTACCATAACCATTTATTGGACGGATAAGTTTCATACAGGAGCGTCCTGGCTGCAGAGCTCTAAAATATATACGTTTAAGATCTTCTTATTTCCTTTTTCTCTTGATCAATTCTGAGTACATTTCCATAAGGCTATGAGCCCGTGAATCGATCGGCACATGTGACATTCTCTGAGAAAAAGGAAAATGATTGTGAAACTCTTCACTCCAAAACCATATAAGCTTTACAACACCATAAAGAATTACGAATGGGGAACAAGGAACGAGTCCGCTTATATACCTCGTTTTTTGGGCATTCAGGCGGATCCCGGTACTCCGTACGCGGAACTCTGGATAGGCGCCCATCCGAAAGCGCCGTCGGAAATTGAAATCGACGGATCGCGGGTTCCGTTGAATCGTGTGATTGAAGAATATCCGTTTGAATGCCTGGGATCGTATGTCTGTAAAACCTTTTCGAAAACATTTCCGTTTCTGCTCAAAGTTCTTTCTGCTGCCAATGCACTTTCCATCCAAACCCATCCGAATAAATCGCAGGCACGGGTTCTGCACGCGAGAGATCCGAAAAATTATCCTGACGACAATCATAAGCCGGAAGTCGCTATAGCCCTCGATTCTCTCATTGCTCTTGCCGGATTTAAACCTGCCCGGTCTCTCCGGAATAATTTAGAGTCATTGCCGGAGTTGAGCGAACTCGTCGGGCAGGAACTGATTGACGAAGTTCTGAAGAATAAAGACCTGTCCGAAGAAAAAAACCTGATAAAAAAAATATATGAAGCAGTCATGCGGCATGCCGAAGATAAAAAACGTCTGACCTCCTGCATTTCCAGAATAGAGTACCGGCTGAAGGCGAAACTATCCCGCTCACCTGAAGAAGAACAATTCCTGGAACAGCACCGGGTGTTCGGTGATGATGTCGGACTGCTGTCGTTTTTCTTTTTCAATTTGGTAGAGTTAAGACCGGGACAGGCAATTTTTACTGACGCCGGTGTTCCGCATGCATATATCAAAGGAAACATCATTGAATGCATGGCGAATTCGGACAATGTTGTCCGGGCCGGACTGACGAATAAATTCAAAGATGTAGCGGCGCTGCTCGATATCGTCCGGTATGAATTCGCAGAATGTCCGGTTATGCAGGCAGGATCGGAAAACGGCGAGGCGGTATATAAGACTGCTGCAAAAGAGTTTGAAGTGTCACGGTTTCATATGCCGGAAGGATTGCGACGGCAATGTGAATCCGGCGACAAACCCGTTGTGTATCTGATTACGGCTGGATATCTGGACATACGCTGGAATTCAGAGGAAGGAGATCGTACGATGAGATTTTCTGCAGGGGAATCGTTCTTTGTTCCGGCAGCATTGACACGGCATGAAATCACATCGGATTGCGTTGTGGAATTTTTTATTGCCGCGATTCCATGACGGTTGAATTTTCTACAGAAGCAGGGGCCTTTGCTATGTCCATGCAGCAAACGCCGGCCTGTTTTACGGTAACACTGAATGCCGTACGGTTATTCAAGCCGGTGACAGAGGAGATACCTCGGTCATTCCGAGAACATCTAACGATGTTTACGGGACTGCAGTCACTTGTTGTTTTTATAACGTATATTATAGATGTCGTCAACCATCGTGACACGGCAAACAATGACACATCCTGTTGACCATAAAGACCGGGAAAGTTTTTCATTCCCTGCATCTGCAAAGGAAATGAAAAATCTTGGCTGGGATCAAGCGGATGTAGTTCTTTTTACAGGCGATGCGTTTGTCGATCATCCTTCCTTCGGCACTGCCGTCATTGCGAGAACGCTGGAGCGTGAAGGATACCGGGTTGCGGTCATCCCGCAGCCGAATTGGCGCGATGATTTAAGGGATTTTAAAAAACTTGGAATTCCGAAGTTATTCTTCGGTGTCAGCGCCGGCAATATGGATTCCATGATCAATCATTATACGGCGAACAAACGTCTCCGTTCCAACGATGCCTTTACACCCGGCAATAAAGCAGGCCAGCGTCCCGATTATGCCGTTACCGTCTATTCGAAAATTCTGAAATCGCTTTATCCTGATGTTCCGCTGATCCTCGGCGGCATCGAAGCCTCCCTCCGCCGGTTGACGCATTACGACTATTGGAGCGATGCATTGAAACCATCCGTTCTTGCCGACTCAGGAGCGGATTTGCTTTTCTATGGAATGTCGGAAAAATCCGTCGTCGAGGCTGCGGCAAGACTCCGGTGCGGGGAGAAAATCGATCATATTACGAATATTCCTCAAACGGCATATCCGGCGAATGAGTTCGGGTTCGATACGAACGATGCGATTCTGCTTGCTTCGTATGATGAATGCCTGAAAGATCCGAAAGCGTTTGCAAAAAATTTCGTCCTCACGGAAGAAGAGTCCAACAAAATAAACCAGAAGGTTCTGGCGGAAAAAAACAAGGATCGATGGATCATCGTCAATCCGGCATATCCGCCTTTCTCCGAAGAAGAGATGGACCACATCTACGATCTTCCGTTTACGCGCCTGCCGCATCCGCGGTACCGCGGCAAAGAACCGATACCGGCGTACGAAATGATCAAAGATTCCATTACGATTCATCGCGGATGCTTCGGCGGATGTTCATTTTGCACGATCTCCGCCCACCAGGGAAAATTTATTTCAAGCCGGTCGAAAAATTCCATTCTCAAGGAAGTTAAAACTATTGCAGGCGGACCCTCCTTCAAGGGTCATATAACGGATCTCGGCGGCCCGTCGGCAAATATGTACAAGATGGAAGGCATCGATAAAGAACAATGCAGCAATTGCATGCGTCCGTCCTGCATCTATCCGTCCGTCTGCAGGAATCTTAACACTGATCATACGGCATTGCTCGATGTTTATCGCGAATCCCGGATCGTAAAAGGCGTAAAAAAAATCACTATCGGAAGCGGCATACGCTACGACCTGATCGTCGATCCGAAGAACAGGCCGGTATCCGCATCGGCGCTGGAGTACTTCAAAGAACTTGTGACACATCATGTGTCCGGACGCCTGAAAGTGGCGCCGGAACATACCTCCGGCAAAGTATTAAAACTGCTGCGCAAACCGCCGTTTGAAAGCTACCGGCATCTTCATGCCCGGTTTACTGCTCTGTGCGAAGAGCAAGGATTGAATCAGCAATTGATACCGTACTTTATATCAAGCCTCCCGGACTGCGGACTTGATGAGATGGCGGAACTTGCAATACAGGCCGCAGAGCTTCATCTCAATCTTGAACAGGTACAGGATTTTACACCGACGCCAATGACGCTCGGTTCCGTGATGTTCCATACCGGATTCGATCCGTACACGCTGAAGAAAATATCCGTGCCGCGGACGGTTAAAGAAAAGAAAATGCAGCAATTGTTCTTTTTCCTTTATAAAAAGGAAAAACGGGAGGAACTGAAAACAGATCTGCGTGCATTGAAACGCGGCGATTTAATAAAAAGTCTGAATCTCTAACCAACAGCAAGGAGACCATATGCTGACGATGAAACAATACCTTGTCGATTTTTTTAATTTCAATAAATGGGCGAACACAAAACTTCTTGAGGCCGTTTTGCAGCTGCCGGACAAAGAAGAATCGATAAAACTTTTCGGACATTTTATTACTGCGCAGGATAAATGGTTGAACAGGATTACTCATGCAGTCGATGATTCACAGCTCAACTGGTCGGGTCCGTCTTTTGCAACGGAAGAACTCGGCGCCCGGTGGATCGAAAGTGTCGACAAATGGCTATTGTTTCTCAATGGTCGGAGCGAAGAATCGCTGGAAGAAAGGATTACCTTTTCAAGGCCCAAAGACGGGAAACAATACACTGCCATGATACGGGATGTGATACTTCAAATAAATTATCACTCTATCCATCATCGGGCGCAGTTGAATAGAATCATTCGCCTGCAAGGCCTGAAGCCGCCTGTTACCGATTATATACTTACAGCAGTGAAAGAAGCGTAAGCCTTTTAGATGCGGCCGGTTATGATAAATATCGTACCCGGCAGTGGAACCGGTCTCTCGATGAATACGTTTTCTATAATATCGAGGATTGGATGATATGAGAATTCGATTTCCATTGTATTGGGTGTGTATAACGCTCTTTTATCCCGCCGTTCCGAATGCATTTGCCGGTCCTCCTTTTAGGACCGACGACCCGCAGCCGGTGGACTACCGGCATTGGGAATTTTATATCGCATCTCAGCAGCAATTCGAAAAAGATGCAACAAGTGCGACACTTCCTCATTTTGAGATCAACTACGGCATCATGCCGGACGTGCAGATCCATCTTGTTGCGCCATTCGATTATATACGCACAACGAACGGGACCCACTATGGATACTCCGATACGGAGTTCGGCATCAAATACCGCTTTATGGAAGAAACGGAGGATGTTCCCCAAATAGGAATTTTTCCGCTTGTTGAGATTCCGACAGGGGATGAGAATATGCAATTGGGAGCCGGCAAGACTCAGGTTTATTTTCCTGTCTGGATACAAAAAAGTTTTGGAAACTGGACGACGTACGGCGGAGCCGGATTTTGGTATATTCGCACACCCGGCCAGCAGAATTGGATTTTCAGCGGATGGGAGTTGCAGTATGATTTTTCAAAATTCGTAACGCTTGGCGGAGAGTTGTGCTATCAAACTGCGAATACGCCGGATGCAAAAGCCGGCGAATCGTTTAGCCTGGGCGGATTTATAAATTTCGATGAGACAAACCATCTGTTGTTTTCCATCGGCCATAGTTTTTCCGGTATTGCAGCCACGACGGGATACATCGGATACCAACTTACCATATAGAGGAGCCGGAGAGTATGTCAGTAAGGAATCATTTTTTCAATTCGCAAGGAGAATCCAATAATGTCCAAAGCGCGATTATCCTTGTCAGAATTATAGTGGGAACCGTCTTTCTTTCCGAAGGGATACAGAAATTTCTTTTCCCCGCTGCACTGGGAATCGGCAGGTTCATGAAGATCGGGATTCCTGCACCGGAGGTCATGGCTCCTTTCGTCGGCGTTATAGAGATCGTATGCGGCCTCATGGCGCTGTTCGGCTTGTATACGCGACTTGCTGCTCTTCCACTTGTTATCGATATGCTCGTTGCAATTGCGACGACAAAGATCCCGATCCTTATGGAAAAAGGATTCTGGGCAATGGCGCATGAGGCGCGCGTGGATTGGTCTATGATACTCGGATCGGTTTTTCTGCTGATCGCCGGCTCAGGCCGATGGTCGCTGGATGAGCTTCGCATCCGGAATGCAGAAAGCAGGGATACGCAAGACAAAGATTGAAGTGGGCGCTGTTTTTGAAGAAATAGAAATGCCGGGAGTGAAATTCACGAACCTTTAATGAGCCCCGGGGAGTGTGGTTCAGGTGCAATTTGCCGTTTGAGACTTGAGCTCGATCGCCGATCAATTGCCGCGTACATTCATTGTTCTCAGTTTCCAAATTCATCCTCTTTGAAACCCAAAGGAATATGCGTAATTTTCATAAAATGAAAAATGAGAACATTACAGCATCCGGAACAGGAAAGGGACGCAGGATCGGCATCGTCTTTATACTCGTTGCCCTTCTGCCTGCCCTTATTTATTCGGCCTTTGAATTAAGTTCGCTCAGTTCCACCGAAGAGTTGATTCAATCGATATACAGCAAGCAGCTCGATGTCATTCTTTTTTCAGTCAACCAGTATGCGCTGGACGTGGCCCAAAGCTGGTCCGGTGATATCAATACGCTGCTGATTACATCTCCATCGGCTCGCGTTGATACTGCCACAAAAATATTTCTAAACAGGAGGGATGCCGTTCAGGGCGTCTTTTATGCCGATTCTACGGGAAACTCCCTCTCTTTTGTGATGCGGCAGAAAAAAGAAAAAGAAGGAGGAGATTCCGGTATTTCTTTCCCTTCGCTGCAGGCCCAATCGGCTGTCATCGAAAAATTATTGCGCTTTGCATCATCCGGCTACCGGAAAATAGAACCTGTCATTATCGGAGATAGTGCTTCAGGTCAGGAATTGATGCTTTTATTCGTGACGGCTTCCCGATATCCGGAACGGAAATTAGCAGGGTTTATAATCGATGCAAAGTCGTTCCTGACCGATGTTCTCCGGACAAAAATAGCGGAAGCAGCCGGCGAGGAATTTATACTTGCAGTATTCGACCGCCGGAACGGGCAGATCGTTCTCTCGACATCCGCTGTCGAGATTACGGAACTCCGGCAAAAAAAAGACCTCTGGCTCTTCCCCGGCTGCAGCATCGGCATCCGGCTGGCGGGAACCAGTGTGGAGGATGTCGTACGGGCACGTACCGAACGAAATCTAATCCTCATCGGATTTCTGGATATTCTTCTCATCGGAGCCGTATGGCTTGTGTATCGTACGTTGAAAAAAGAAATGGAACTTGTCCGGCTAAAAGGAGACTTCGTATCGAATGTTTCGCACGAACTGCGCACGCCTCTTTCCCTTATCCGGATGTTCACAGAAACGCTCACACTGAAACGCATCAAAACAGAAACAAAGAAACAGGAATACTATGGAACAATTCTCCGGGAAACGGAGCGCTTGACGCATNNGCGCTCATCAATATCCTCGATAACGCAGTAAAATATTCCGCATCCGAGAAGTATGTGCGAATGACAACAGGGCATAAGGGAAGTTTCGTTTTTGTGGAGATTGAGGACCACGGCATCGGAATCGATAAACAATTTCATAAAAAAATATTCGAAACATTTTATCGTATTTCAACGGGACTGACGAACAATGTCAAAGGCAGCGGACTCGGTCTTTCTCTTGTCAGTCATATTATGGATGCGCACGGCGGAACAATAGAACTGGAAAGCATACCGGGTAAAGGCAGCACTTTCCGGCTTCTGTTTCCACTGGATGATTCCGCTGATAAAGGATAATCGCTATGGCACGGATACTTCTTATTGAAGATGAACCCGGGATGCAGCGCGGCTTGCGGGACAACCTGGAATTCGAAGGGCACGAAGTTGCAGTTGCGGGAGACGGCAGCAGCGGATGTCAAAAATTACTGCGTGAATCCTTCGATCTCGTTATACTGGATGTCATGCTCCCGCAGATGTCGGGATTCGATATTGTACGGAAAGCCAGAGAAAAAGGAATACGCACTCCCATCCTTATGCTGACGGCAAAAGGAGAAGAGATCGACAAAGTTCTCGGATTGGAGCTGGGGGCGGATGATTATGTTACCAAACCGTTCGGTTTGCGCGAACTCATCGCAAGGGTAAACGCACTTTTACGCCGGGCAATGCCTTTCGGCAGTGCAGATACAACAATGAAGCTTGGAAACGTTGCCGTCAACTTTGCAGCGCACAGCGGTTCCAAGGACGGAAAGAAATTTTCCATGACTGCGAGAGAATTCGAAATTCTGAAATATCTCTGGCAGCACAGAAATGCGACGGTCAGCAGGGACGACCTTTTGACGAACGTCTGGGGACACAGCGAATCGGTAACCACTCGGACAGTCGATAATTTTATATTAAAAATACGGCAAAAAATCGAAGACGATTTTACACATCCCGAAATCATACTTACCATTCACGGTACAGGCTACAAGTTGATCGCTTGATTCCGTGACATTCTTTTACAATTCCTGACACAGGTATGACATCTTTGACATTCCATGGGCGTATCATGTCTATAAGCATCGAACAGAGATGCACGGTTTTTAAAGGACGGATGTAACGTGTAAGCGAGGGCATTATGAAAAAAAATAGACCGACGATATTCAAACCACATAGAATGTACTTTCTCCTGATCTCCCTTCTTTTGCCGCTGGTTCTTTTCTCCTTCGCAGCGGCAGAAGATTGGAGAACCGTCCTCGATCTCCGTGGAAAATGGAAATTCGATCTCGGCGATGATAAGAAGCGCGCGAACGCAGCTTTTGACGATTCGAAGTGGGATGAAATTTTTGTTCCCTCCCCGTGGGAGGATGAAGGATATCCCGGTTATGACGGATACGCTTGGTACCGAAAACATTTCCGCCTGCCCCAGGGAGCGGAAAAAAAATCACTCTTTCTGCGTCTTGGCTGCATCGATGACGTTTCCGAAGCATATCTGAACGGCGTGCTTATCGCCATTACCGGCAGCTTTCCACCGGATTTTACGACTGCTTATAATACGCCGATTGTGATCGCTCTTCCGCAAAACCTTCTCAATGCTTCCGGAGACAATGTCATCGCTGTTCGGGTCTATGACGATCAGCTTGCCGGCGGGATTACGCAAGGGAAGATCGGTCTCTATGAAGCGAGGGATGTTCTTGAACCGGAAATTTCATTCTCAGGACAGTGGCGATTTAAAACGGGCGATTCGGAAAAATGGACGGACCCTGCGTTTGACGACGGCTCATGGAATCAAATTTTTGTTCCGGGCTACTGGGAATCTCAGGGATATCCCGGTTATGACGGCGTGGCATGGTACCGGCTGCACTTTAAAATACCTGCGGAACTTGAGGGTAAAACGATTATATTTCTCCTGGGGAAAATTGACGATCTGGATGAAACATATGTCAATGGAAAGGAAATAGGTCATGTCGGAAGAATTAAATCCAACCCCAAACGGAGCGAGCATAATAATGAATATAGTGAATTCCGCGTATACACTGTTCCTTCCGGTTTGCTGAAAGCGGGTCAAGATAATGTCATTGCTGTTCGTGTTTACGACGGGGGCGGCGGCGGCGGAATTTATGAAGGTCCGATCGGTATTATCTCGCGCGAAGGATATAAGGAATGGAGAAAACACCAGCCCTGGAAAGACAGGTTAAAAGAAGATTCAAGGAACTTTTTCGATTTGAATTGGATATTCGATAATTAGCCGGTCATTTCGGGCGGTTCGTATAAACCGTAAATGCCCCACCACGAGCGGAGAACCATTTTTTGTTCTCCGCTTTTTTTTTGCAGATCAGGAGAAATTTCGGTTTCTCCCGACGCGATAAAATTCTTGCCTTTGGCCGATCTCCGACGTACTTTACTTCATGGTTATTGAAGAAGCATATTATCGACATTCATAAAACCATATTCTTCACCCGCTGTCGCCTCCGGACCTGGACGGGANNGTTATCGTTCGCGTTGCCCGAAGCAAAGAGAGTGCCGGATAATTCCCGAATAGTTCTATAACGGTTTTTTAAAAGACGTTATCTTCGATGGAGATTTCCTTTGGATTTAATCGTACACAATTTGCAAATACCTGTCGAAAATGACGGAATGGCTGCTTATCTTGCTGCCGCTTCGCATGCTCTCCATATCGACGTAAACAACCTGACATTCAAAAAAATTCTCAATAAGTCGCTGCGGATGGGCGATCCGGAACAATTCTATTATGATGTATCGATAGTCGTCGGGACTCATGACCAATTCGATAATAAGGACAACTTCCCGCTGTACAGGGAAGAAATAAAAATATCCGGCATGTCGATAATGAGAAAGGACAGGCCGGTTATCATCGGATTCGGTCCGGCCGGAATGTTCGCAGCTCTTGAGCTTCTGGAGTCCGGACTTCAGCCCATAATCTTTGAGCGGGGGAAAAAGATAGAAGATCGCACGATCGATGTGGATCGGTTTATTCGTGAACGTGTCCTCGATCCGGAATCCAATATACAATTCGGTGAAGGAGGCGCCGGTTCCTATTCGGACGGAAAGCTTTTTTCCAAAGCGAAAAATTCCAGATACGTCGGCAAAGTGCTGGATACATTTATCAGGTTTGGAGCTCCGGAAGAACTCGGCTACGTCGCCAAACCCCATGTGGGAACGGATGTGCTGTGCAGAATAGTAAAGAATATCAGGAACTACATACTTGAGCACGGCGGGGAGATTCATTACACTGCAAAAATGACGGATGTGCTCATAGAAAACGCAGAGGTCACAGGTGTCGTCATTAACGGGGAGAAGGAATACCGGTCTTCGCTGGTCTTTCTGGCCGTGGGGCATTCTGCGCGCGATACGTTCGAGATGATGCACGGCAAAGGAATTATACTGGAACAGAAGCCAATTTCTGTTGGTCTCAGAATAGAGCATCCCGCCGCCGCAATCAATCTTTTCAGATACGGCAGCAAATATAAAAACTTTGCCGGTTTCGGAGCGGCTGCCTATTCTATGAACTATACAGGGCGAAAACTGCAAAGAAGCGTGCACACGTTTTGTATGTGTCCCGGAGGAGAAGTCGTCAACGCTTCGTCGGAACAGGGAATGATGGCACTCAACGGCATGAGCTACTCGCGCAGGTCGTCTGCATTTTCGAATTCAGCGCTGGTCGTCACCTGCCATGCGAGTGATTATCCCTCGGCAAGCCCGTTAGCAGGCATAGAATTCCAGAGGGAGATTGAGAAAATGGCTTTCCAGGCATCCGGAGGAAGATGGGAAATCCCTGCGCAGAACCTGCCGGATTTTTTAAACGGGAAAAATTCCGGGGATCTTAATGAAAATTCATGCAGGATGGGTACTGTTGCGGTTCCGCTGAGTGAGATACTGCCGCTTTTCGTTTCCGAAACGCTAAAGACGGCATTCCATGCATGGAAGGAAGAATATCCGTTGTTTGTATCGGAGCAAGCGATTTTATTCGGAACAGAAACAAGAACGTCTTCTCCCGTAAAAATAGTACGCAATGAAAGCTGCGAATCCATCTCGGTAAGAAATCTCTATCCTATCGGCGAAGGTTCCGGCTACACGGGCGGCATAACAAGTTCCGCTGCCGATGCCATCAAATCTGTGGAGCGAGCTTTGTCTGTTTCCTGATGCATATTCAATGTCTGTGAGGGGGGAAATTCTCAGAACTGCGTTTTTTCCTATCCGGTATTCCGCATTCCGGCTGCTATTCCGTTGACCGTGGAGCGGAGCAGTCCGAGGAGCTTGCGGCGTTCGGCAGGAGAGGTTTTCGGGTTCCTGTATTTTTTTATAAACCGGACCTGGATAAAATTTATGGGATCCAGATACGCGTTGCGCAGCAGGAGCGATTGACGCAATGGGGAATTGCTCTGGAGAAGTGTTTTGCATTTTTTAATTGTGAGCACGGCCGAACGGGTCCGGTCATATTCTTCCTGAATTTGTTTGAAGATTTTTTTGGATGCCGAATCGTTGCTTGCGCATGAAAGATAGAGTTTCCCGACCGCCATATCCGTCTTCTGCAGTATCATATCCACATTATCCACAAGAGATCGAAAGAAGTACCATGACCTGTACATCGTACGCAGTTCTCTTAAACTGATGTCTCCGGATTCAATGCTTTGATAAACTGCGGATCCGAAGCCGTACCATCCGGTAATTGCCTGGCGGTTTTGCGTCCATGCAAAAACCCACGGGATGGCGCGCATGGATTCGAATGTAACGTCTTTTGTCCGGGCAGCCGGACGAGAACCGATCTCGATCTGCTCGATGATGTCGATGGGAGATACATTCCGGAAGTATGTCCAGAACTCCGGCGTATGGATGAGACTGCGGTATGCTTCAAAGGAGCGGCGCGCGACTGCAGCAAACGCCGTGCGCCTCCGGTCCCGCCGCGCGAGTTCCTTCGGCCGGAGCGGCGTATTGCTGCCAAAGAGCATCGCTGCGGTCAATACTTCCAGATTGTACAATGCCGCTTGCGGCATGAGGTACTTCGTGGAAATCATCTCCCCCTGTTCCGTAATCTTAATCGACCGGCCGATCGTTTCCCTCGGCTGTGCGAGAATAGATTCGTATACCGGCCCTCCCCCGCGGGAAGTGCTGCCGCCGCGGCCATGGAAAAAAGTCAGAGTGATGCCGAACTGCGACGCAAGACGATGCAGCAATATCTGTGCATTATATAAAGAGAATGCGGAGGCAACGATGCCGCCGTCTTTGCTGCTGTCCGAATACCCGATCATAATTTCCTGTGTATTCCCCCGGAGCGCCAGATGCGACCTGTATAAAGGCAGATCGAAAAGCGAACGCATAATATCACTCGAGCGCTCCAGATCGTCGATAGTTTCAAACAGGGGAACGATATCGATCCGCGAACTCCGGATCCTGCCTTCCGCAACTGAAACGAGACCGGCTTCTTTTGCCATCAGAATCGCCGCCAGGATGTCGCTGATCTGTTCCGTGTTCGATACGATGTATGATCCCATGGAGTTTTCATCGGCATTTACTGCCGCCCATGCAATGACTTCAAATTCTTCGAGCGCCTTCGCTGCGGATGGTTCGAGAGGGAGACGTGGATGGTACAAAGGCCGATGGCTGGAGATCTCGCGTATCAATACGACTTGTTTTTCCTTCTCCGCAAGCAGGTGGAAGTATTTTTCTACTTCTGTTATTCGCAAGAGTTCTGCAACGGACTGCCGGAGGACGCGCGCGTTCTGCCTCACATCAAGCCGTGCAAAAGAAAAGCGGAATGCATGAACCTTCCGAATCAGCGGTGTAATGTACATTTCGGAAACGCTTGCAGCCATGTTTTTGGAAAGACTTTCCCGGATGCGGTTGAGGTCTGCGGCAAATTCGCTGCTGGCTGCGTATCCTTCCGGTTCGTTTCGTTCGGTGAAACCGAGTTTGGCGAACAATATTCTTAAAGCAAGCCGGTATGCCTCCGACGATTCCACACGAACCGAATTTCCACTGGCCTGGAGAATATGCTTATTTCTTCCAATCCAATTTGAGAGAGAAGAGGAAACGGGAACAACCTGCTCCGAAGAACTTAAAATGTCGTAAAGGTTTTCCACATCGCGTTCGTACAGCCGGATCAGCGATGACCGGAGCGACCGTATGGTTTCTTTTGTGATTTCTGGAGTCACAAACGGATGCCCGTCGCGGTCGCCTCCCATCCACGAGCCGAGCGTAATGGGGGGACGTTCAAGAAGATCGCCGATCTTCTGATCCTCTGCCGCTTCCGCAATCGATCTGCACAACCGGGGAACAGCATCGTAGAGAATATTTTCAAAGAAGAACAATCCCCGCCGCACCTCGTCCTGCACGGTAATGCGGTTAAACCGGAGCTCGCTTGTCTGCCAGAGGAGCGTCACCTCAGCTTCGATTTCCTGCCAGATGCGATCCGGATCTGTCTGCGAGAGTTCGCGGGATTCGTTATGCAGCAGAAGTTCCGTTATACGCCGTACTCTTCGGAGGACGGTATGGCGTGTGGCCTCCGTAGGGTGAGCTGTAAAAACCGGAGTGATGTGGACATTTGAAAGAAATGAACGAATCGATTTGGTTAAAGTCCCGCGGGAACGGAGAGCCTGCACGGCGTGAAGCAAAGGCGCATCCAGAGGAGTTCGTCCCGATCTGCGATGCGAAGCTTGTGAACGGATTCGGTGCGCCTCGTCTGCTGCATTGGCCAGAAGAAAATATACATGGAAAGCGCGAACGATGCTCCTTGCTTCATCGACGGAGAGCCGGTTGACCATAGACTGAATCCGGACAAAAGCGGAATTCGATCCCGAACTCCGGAATAACTTTGTCAGTCCGCGAAGTTTTTCGACATCGCGATACAGAGAATAGCCATGCTGCGCCTTCAGCACATTACCGAGAATCTCGCCGAGACGGTGAATATCCTCGCGCAGCCTTTTGTCGATATGCCGTGTTTGTATGAAATGGGTTTTAGTCATTTGGTTATAGGGCCATTGGGTACCAATTTCCGAAAAAAACAATTGAGAACCAAAATAGATGTGTTCTTTAAATATTGCCGCCCTTTCTTTATCAATGTTTTAAAAGGCAGTTACACCCGGCCGGTTCCGATGAAATCAAATTGACTTTGCAGGGGCTCATTGCAATGTGCCCCTATGTGAAGTNNTCCGACTCGCAGTCGGACAGATCTTTTATAGGGGATTTTGATTGTTAATTGATATTATGCAAAAAGAGCACTGCCATTCCAGCGGATTTCCTGCCTACCGGACTATGACGCAACCACACAGGCGAGTCTGAAAATTTTAACCTGTGCCTATGGATTCAATTTAGAGAATAATAAATGGAAACAGAAAAACCGGTCAATCTTCAAAGTAAACAACCAATAGACTAAAGAACAAAATAACCAAATAACTGACAAACCAGCCAACTTTGAACTTCCACACCGCAGCACCGCAACACTGCAGCACTTCCGCACCGATAGATTTTCAACATTTGATTTTAAATCGAAAAAACCACATATTTCTCTCGGGCGAGATGGGTAAGGAAAATTCTCACATCTGGTTTGCCCAAATTTAGCGGATGGGTTTTGTTGTGGAACAAAATGGAGTGGGGTATTTCTATCAACCGACAATGGCACCAATTGGACTGCTGTCAATTCTGGTTTAACATCTCCATATGTTTATACTCTTGCCACAAGCGGTGATAGTGTTTTTGCTGGAAGTGCCTTAGGAGTCTCTCTTTCGACTGATAACGGTACCAATTGGACTACTATTAATAACGGTTTGGCAGCTACTTCAGTTTGGGCTCTTGCAGCCAGTCCCGACCATGAAAATCCAGGTAGTAATAATCTCTTTGCAGGGACTGATGGTCAGGGTGTTTTTCTTTCTACTGACGATGGAACCACTTGGACTGCCATTAATAATGGAATAACAAATAAATCTATCAATGCTCTTATCATGAGTGGCTCTAATCTCTTTGCTGGCTCTAATAGTGCTATTTTCCTTTCTACCAACAATGGTGCTAATTGGTTTACCTCTTTTCCAGGAGGATCATCATGTGTCACTTCTTTTGCAGTCAGCGATGGCAATATTTTTGCCGGAAGTTGGGATGGAGTCCTTCTGTCAACTGACAACGGTACCAGTTGGACTGCCGTCAATTCTGGATTAACAAGGGCAGTCTTTTCTCTTGCAATCAGCGGCAATAATCTCTTTGCTGGAACTAATGGTGGAGTTTACCTCTCAACCAATAACGGTTCCAGTTGGAATGGTATCAATTCTGGTTTCACGATTAGTAATGTAAACGCTCTTGCAATCAAAGATACCAAACTTTTTGCAGGACCCGATTATAATGGAGTCTTTCTTTCGACAAATAATGGCACCAGTTGGAGTTCCTTCAATAATGAGTTAAGTAATTATTCTATAGAAGCTCTTGCTGTAAGCGGTAACAATCTTTTTGCCGGTACTTACCGCCGTAGTATTTATCTATCGACCAACGACGGTAATAGTTGGACCAGGGTCAGTTATGATCTTATAGGTTCATGGGTCCAAAGCCTTATTGTCAGTGGCAATAATCTCATTGCAGGAACTATAGGTGGTGGGGTTTGGAGAAGGCGGTTGTCTGAAATGATCACATCTGTTAAACAAGTGTCTACTCAGTTACCAGATAGATTTGTCTTGTATCAAAACTATCCCGACCCTTTCAATCCGACAACAACTCTTTCATTTTGTCTTCCATCAAAATTACATGTATCATTAAAAATCTTTGATCTTGCTGGAAGAGAGGTTGCAACGATAGTCAATGAAGAATTATCTTCTGGAAATCATACTAGGCAATGGAATGCTGCAAATGTGTCAAGCGGTGTTTATTTTTATCGCTTGCAAGCCGGTTCGTATTCAGAAGCAAAGAAACTTATTTTATTGCGCTGAGCCAATTGCACCGAACCATTTTAAAAAAGCCCGCCAAAAGGAAAAGCAAGGCGGGTAAATTCGCCAAAAGGAAAAGCAGTGCGGGTAAACCCGCCAAAAGATAAATCATGGCGGGCAAGCTATTAGCTGGAAGCTTGCCCGCATTGCGGCGACGCCGGCTGCTGACGCCCGCCAAAAGGTGGAGCAGAGCGGGTAAACAGTTACGCAGGCGGGTCCGAAAATGTTATTTCCGCGAGAGCGGAAAACAAAATTGAAGGTAAGCTATAGAAATGAAGCCTTTGAATTGTGCAATACAAATGATGAGTATGTAACATTCTCCCGATGCGTCCGCGTGTGCATCGAGGCCGTGAGCGGCTTGCGGGAGGAATACTGACGGACATGCCCGTCCCCCCCAAGTAAAACGGTCTATCATGGGTCATAATGATCGCAGATGGCCTTATCGCATTTTGATAAATCCATCTTAATCAATAAAATTAACAAAATGCTTATTCAAATTATTCAGTGAAGAAAATTAAAGCAATGAAATATTTGTTGCCTGCGGCAAACAATGCCCTGTATGTAGTACTATCAGTTTTAGTAAGTATAATATTCTGTCATTCAGGATGTGTAAAAGCACGATCATGACTAAGACTTGCGGATGCTCCAGATGTCATTCCTTTTGATGCGCGGTCAGTGGCCATTGAAAGTTATTCATTGCAGCAGCTCAGTGCCTATCAAAGAGAACACACGAAAAGCTTATGTGCAGTGAAAAAGAACTAAGGGAACGTTAAAATGAAAAGAAGAATATGTGCAAAAATAATAATTGTTGAGACATATGAATTCCATGAAATATGACTTGATGGCAATTGCTCCTGGGGGAGGACACCTCCGAGAAATATTATTAGCATTGGAAGATATCGACAAATCAGAGGTACTGTTTGTCACAGACCCACTCCCCCATTTAGTAAAACGTTCCGACCTCAATATTGAATTCATTGTCGATCCACGTTTGAATCCGTTCAAATTCGTTGTCAATTTCTTCACATCTGTCTACTTAGTTTATAAATATCGGCCATCAATAATCATCTCGGCTGGTGGCGGCCTTTCTCTGCCAACATTTATCTTTGGAAAGCTCCTTGGTGCAAAAACAATATTCATCGAAAGTGGCTGTAGAATACAATTTCCATCAAGGACCGGCAGGATTCTCTATCACTTCTCTGACTATTTCATCATCCAATCAAGAGAGCTGAAAAGAAACTATCCAAAATCCATTTTATCAGGTATCTTGTAATGATTCTTGTCTTGCTTGGCACGATTCCAAATAGTTTCCGACGACTTATTGAAGCTGTGGATAGTTATTCGGATAAGAGTGGAAAACATGTTCTCATACAAATTGGCGTATCACAATACCTGCCTAAACACGCTGAGTATTTCCGATTTCGCACCCATAATGAACTTATCAAATTAATCAAATCCGCAGAATTAGTAATTACCCAAGGAGGTTATGGGAGTATATATGATTGTTTGAATCAAAAAAAGAAGGTTATCGCAGTGCCAAGGAAGAAGGATATGCAAGAGAGCTCGGATTCCGGTCTTGGGCAGATTGAATTAGTGCGTTATCTTGAAAAACAAGGAAGAATTCTTGCCTTATACGATCTATCTCGGCTGGAAGAAACTATCCATAAGGCGCATAGTTTCGAACCCAATTTCGACTACTCGAACAATGTATCGAAGGTTATATCAACGATCTTGGCTAAGGAAAGGCAAAAGCAGCGTAAATCGAACGGTATCAATATCTTTCGCAATATATTCCCCCTGTTTTTTAAAAACAGAATTATTGAGATGACCGCTTTTGTTACAGACAAATGTAATTTCAGATGCAAACACTGCTTCATGCTTGACACGTTAAATAAGAAAAAAGATAATTTCCTTTCCCTGGAAGAATTCCGATTAATGGGGAAACACATTCACTCTATGCAAAGGGTTCATATCGGAGGAGGAGAACCTTTAATAAGGAAGGATATCTCCGACGTTGTATTGACTATTTCGAATCATTGGAATACACAAGTAATTTGCTTGCCAACAAATGGTTCGTTTCAGGAGAATGCTGAACATACAGCCGAAGAATTTGGTTTGAAAGGGAGACACCATTTGCGTTTCCATTTCTCGTTGAGTGTTGTAGGCGAGCAGATGACCGATTTTACAGGACATAAGCAAGCGTTTCATCTTTGGGAAAAAACGATAAAGAGTGTTAAGAAGATTACACGTGAATTCAAAAATGTGTCCACTATTGTGTTAAGTACATTCAACGATTATAATCAAAACCATATTGAAGATTTTATTCGCTATATAACAAACGATGTCGTCCCCGATGATTTTAGCTTTGCACTCGTAAGATCGCATGCAAACTATAAGCCTAATTTGAATTTGAATAAATTTATTTCAATCAATCATAAGATTCATTGCGAATCAAGGGCTCACAATCCTTTCATTAGGGCTTACCGGGAATTAATTCGCAATAAGATCAGTCAATATTATAAGGATCCACGCTATACTCTTAAATGCACTTCTGGTACATTAAGAGTTGTGATGTCTCCCGATGGTGATGTTTATCCTTGCGAAAGACTTGGATACCCTGAAGGATCCGATAAAGATGAATGGAACATGGGCAATATCCGGGAACATGAATACAATATTCACAAATTGCTCAGAGGAGCAAAAGCGAAGTCAATACAGAAGAGAATTCGGGACGATAAGTGTCATTGTCAGCAAGCTATTGATATGTCAATAAACTATTTATGCACATGGAAATTTAAGTTCGAAGTATTATTTTTAGGTGCAAAGTATCTTTTCAGACTTGAATAGATATTGAATGCTATATATTAATATTTGCGTAGCTACATTCAATATTCCATCTCGTGCACATATCCATTTTAAAAAGAGATCGCTAAAAGTGAAGCAAGACGGGCAGGTCAATATCTATCCATGAGAAACCAAGCAACGGGCAATGACCATTAGGTGTCAGGAAGAACCAGTAACCAATATATTAGCTATTTAAATATGTCTGCACAATTAAGAAAATCGATTTTGAGGTTTGGCGGTGTTATGCTTATAATCCTTGGAATATTGCATTTGGCAGTTACGCCCTTCATTGCCCGCCTTATCTCAGAAAACGTCGCCGAAACCGTCGCAATCTGGCTCACACCACCCATGCTTCTTAATCATGTCATTGTGGGAATTCTTTTACTCCCTTTGGGGATTTTAACTTTTTATGCAGCACCTTCAGCAGCGGCTGGGGAGCGCTGGGCATTAATAGTCACGCGAGTTATTGCGATAACTGCTGCAACACTACCCCTCGTACTCTCGATACTCATGGGTGCTGGATACTTTGGTGCTATTCCATTTGTTGTTGCAACAATAATAGTTTTTATAGCAGCATTGTCGCTCCTTGCGGCTGCATTCTGGCCAAATTCTTCCGCCGCCTAACCGAGCAGCTTTACGAAGTGATCCCTTGGGACAATCTGACCTGATAAGCGCCCGCCAAAAGGTGGAGCAGGACGGGTAAACCCGCCTCTCATTGGAACCGCGTGAGTTATGCGGATGTTGTTGAATGAGACAAAAGGAATAGAAATGAATATTTACTATACTACTGTTTTGACTCCTGGCTGCACTTGCTCTTGCCGGCTTAGAGTCGCCGATTGTCAGATTACGTAAAAGGATTACCGCTATGGCAGAAAATAAAACCAAACCGACAAAAAGCAGCGTTACTGCTTTTTTAAACAAAATCAAAGACAAGCAATTGCGGGACGACTGTTTTGCTATTCTGGAGGTTATGCAGAAAGTTTCGAACTGTGATCCCGTCATGTGGGGAAGCGCAATTATCGGTTTTGGCACACATCACTATGTGTATGAGAGCGGACGAGAAGGAGATACTGTTGTTATCGGCTTCTCACCGAGAAAACAAAACATTACCTTCTATTTAATGGGCGGACTGAAGCCTGTTGAAAATGAGCTTGCCAAGTTGGGAAAATACAAAACAGGTAAAGGATGCCTCTATATTAAGTCCCTCAGCGATGTGAACGTGGATGTCCTCAAAAAAGTCTTTGCTAAGGCTTTTAAAAGAGCATAACTTAAAAGCGTCCAAACGAACCAACCATTTTAAAAAGATCCCGCCAGAAAGAGGCGGGCGAGTTGGAGGCGGTATGGCCATGCCTTCTGCGCCTGAATAGGCTGTTTCCGGGAGATAAGGATGAAATTCCCGAATGGCTGACTTTGTAAAAAGCGGCACATGTGAGCTAAATGGGCTTGTAATGCGTGATGAGAGTGGCTGCAGCTTTAAGAAGCTTTTCAACACAAACTTGTTTTATTTGGAACAATTCGATAGTATTCAGCGCGGCATTATCCGCCTGTCAACCCGCATAGAGAGGAAAACAGAGCTATCCGATGCGTTCCGCAAAATGATCGGTTGCTTTGTGACTGTTAGCCGGAATGCCCATTGTCTCGGTTCCAGAAGAAGCTCCTGTAGAGCAATAAAGCAATTATTCCAAAATACACTGAACAGCTGCGAAAAAGTTAAAAATTACCGATGTTCGCTGAGTACTTAAGACTTTTGTAAATTGTAATATCATAAATGTGAAATAAGAATAAAAACAAAGGAGAGAATTATGGCTGCTTCATTCTTTATCGTGGTATTCGCTGCTTTAGGAATTGTTCTGGTGACTTTTAAGTCACGGAACGTTTCGTATCCCATTAATCTTAAAAAAATCGGATTTGTCTGCCTCGGATTGGCGGTATTGTCCCTGGCTGTTGCATCTTTTGTGATTATTGAACCCGGGGATGTGGGAATCCCTGTCACATTCGGCAATGTAGGTTCACAATCGCTTCCAGCCGGTATTCATCCGATCTTTTTTTTAACGGATGTTTATAAAATGTCTATTCAAACAAAAGACTACACGATGTCTTCAGTCCATAACGAAGGCAACAAAGCCGGTGATGATGCTGTTGCCACTTTGTCCCGTGATCAGCTTATTCTAAAATTTGATGTCAGCGTTTGGTATCATTTGGATCCATCGCAGGCAAACAATGTTTACAGCAATATCGGGCTTAACTATGAAGAAGTGATTGTGAGGCCGGCCATTAGAACCGCCCTGGTGAATGCTGCCACCAAGTTCGACGCCAGCGATGTTATGTCTCTTAAGAGAGACTTCTATACGAAGATGGTTTCTGATTTATTGCTTCAGGAATTGAATGGAAAAGGGGTAATTTTAGATAATGTCCTTATAAGGAATGTGGAACCTCCGACAACTGTCAGCGATGCCATTGCTGCAAAACTTAAAGCTTCTCAGGAGGCGCAGCAAATGGAGTATACTATTCAGTACGCTCAAAAGGAAGCGCAGCGAAAAGCAATTGAGGCTCAGGGGATTTCGAATGCGCAAAAAATAATCGGCAACGGATTGACGCAGAATTATCTGCAGTGGTATTACATCTCTCAGCTTAAAGAAGTTGTAAGCAGTCCTAACAACTCGACGATCATTTTGCCATACGACCAAAAATTGACGCCACTCTTGAATATTCAAAGCAAGAAAAAAGAGTAAGAATGATTCGATTCTGACGCATAGGGCACGCAAAAAGTAGGTTATAAGAATTTCAGGCATCTGCCAGGCGTATTTGACAAAATTAATTTCTGCCCCTGCAGGGGGGGGAGATGAAAAGGGATTGAAGGAGAATATACAAAGGCAAGAGTAAGGCTTAACCCCCTGCATGTGTATATTGTCATAAGCTATCGCTCACATCTATTATAACCATCGGACTCCGGCGTGCCGGGATAGGAATACCCCGCCAATTTTTGTATTATAGAATTCGTTAAGTGCAATTGACCTAACTGAATTATCGAAAGGAAATAATATGAGTCGCCGAAAGGTTATCCGCATAGCAATAAAGGTTATTTCATTTGTGTACACGATATCCGTTCTGTTGTTTGCAGCACAAACGATGCTCTATGCAACAGGCGGCACGCCCGCCGGCAGCGGCACAGCGGCAGATCCTTTTCAAATTACAGATTATGCCGATCTGAAAGTCGTTGGAACAACCGCCGCCTACACGCTCAGCGCTGTGTATCGTCTCACCGGCGATATCGATGCTTCAGCTTCTTCAACGGAGCATAGCGATAGCGGGTTTGTACCCATAGGCGACAGTTATGCCAATTATTTTACCGGCACATTGCACGGTGCAGGACATGTCATTAAAAATCTTCACATCAACCGTTCCGGGTCAAGTTTTATCGGACTTTTTGGATGTGTATGGGGCGCTGCAATAATCGACAGTTTGGGAGTGACTGATGCCTCTATAGCCGGAGTTCAATTTGTCGGCGGGATTGCGGGATCCAGTGACGGCACAATCAGTAACTGCTACACAACCGGAAACGTGTCAGGCAGCTATGCCCAGGTCGGAGGTGTTGCGGGAGATAATCTCGGCACAATCAGCAACTGCTATTCAAGCTGCAGCATGAGCGGCAGCGCCAACGATGTTGGCGGAGTCGTGGGATATAGTGACGGCATAATCAGTAACTGCTATTCAAACGGAAATGTGTCAGGCCTTTACTATGTTGGCGGTGTTGTGGGGGATAACGACATAGGAATTATCACCAATTGCTATGCAACGGGCAACATTATCGGAAGCTTCAACGATGTCGGCGGGGTCGCGGGACTGAATGGTAATTCCGGAATGGTCACCAACTGCTATGCAATCGGAACCGTAACAGGCGGCAATGATGTCGGCGGAGTTGTAGGAGAGATTTATGATTCCGCAAAAGTCAGCAACTGCTATTGGAACACTCAGACTACGGGAATGTCTTCAGGATATGGTACTATCACGGATGGAGGTGCATTTTCCGGATCGGGATTGACCTCAGCGCAGATGAAACAATCGTCCTCGTTTAGTGGATGGAATTTTACGACCGTATGGTCCATGAATTCAAGCATAAATAACGGTTATCCGTATCTTGCTTCAAACATAGCAACATCTGTCGGAGAAGTAACAGTTGTTACACCAAAAACCTTTTCCCTAATGCAAAACTATCCCAATCCGTTTAACCCGACGACGACAATACAATTCTCTGTAGAGAAGGATGGCAAAGCTGTGGTGAAAGTATTCGATATTATGGGTCGCGAAGCGGCTACATTATATGATGATGCTGCACAAGCCGGAAAGAATTATACTGTAACATTTAGCGGGGCCGGATTTTCATCCGGTGTGTACTTCTATACTATCGAAAGCAGTAATCAACGTTTAGCAAAGAAAATGATAATGGTAAAATAGCGGATTGCTATTGCAATTCCTTCTAACACATTCAGGATGCAGTAAAGACAGGAGCACGAGAACCATCAACTGCCCTGGGCGAATGGAATATTGCGCCATTATTATTCCGTAATAGAGAATTTGTTAGGCGGGGGAGTATGATGGTCGAAACTATAATATTTGAGTGGGATCAAAATAAAATGAGCTTAATCGTAAAAAACACAATGCAATTAAAAATTATCATGAATGCCGAATGATGCATAAAAATGCTAACAATATTCAAGTTGAATCTTTTCCCTGCGAATACATCATTTTTCGTTTAGGGGATTGACAAAGAACGAAATGCTTAATACATTTCCGTCCAACAAATATTAAAAACGAGGAAAAAATGGAAGAAGAAAAACAGGAAGCACATCCGGTGATCGGAGAATACCAGGGGAAGCCGATCATTCGAATTCCCACTGTTGATAATCCGAATACGGAAACCTCATGGCATTGGCTCTCCTTCGGAAAAACCAAAGCAAAAGCTATTGTTAAGCATTTTGAGGCGATAAAAAAGTTCGCTGAAAGCTGAAAAATAAGCTGCCAAAGTAGAGTCCCCGCCAAAAAAATGGCGGGCAGGCATCTCGAAGACGGACTAACAAAAAGTCGCCTTTAAACTCGTTCTTAAGAGCCGGTAAAAATTCCCAAAGAACCAAATTTATCCATTCAGGAAACCGGCAAAATTAATGTTTCCTTCCTCCATCCCGTCCGCTGCTGCTGGCCGGTGGTGCAGGTCGAGGAGGCGGAGGCGCTGTAAAGCTCGATGTACGCTCAGCTGCGCGCTGCCGTATTTCGCTGTCATGAACTGTTGCTTGTTGTGCCGGCGTATTAGTCGTATTTTGCCATGTATTTTGAGTGCGCTGCTGCCAGCCTTGCGGAGTGCTGCGCAAAATGCTGCCGTCCGGAGCTGCATAAACATTATTTTGGCTTGGAGAATTACGCGTTTCAATCCGTGGTGCAGGAATCAATGCAGGCCTCGGCTCAGGCTGCGGAACTGGAGGCAAGGCCGGCCTGACTGCCGGACGAGTT
The DNA here is from genome assembly GCA_003162695.1 of Ignavibacteriota bacterium. Lineage (GTDB taxonomy): Bacteria > Bacteroidota > Ignavibacteria > UBA10030 > UBA10030 > Fen-1254. Next base: position 79,329 of record PMML01000126.1, read on the forward strand.
TCGATTTGTGAAACAGGAGGCATTACCGGCCTGACCATCGTACGAGGATCTCTTGGAATTGCCGGTTGCGGCTGTGGCTGTGCAGGAGTCCTTCCGGGTCTTGGCGGTTCACTTGCCACCGGACGTCTTATACCTGTTCCTCTAAGATCGTAGAGAGTTGCCGGACGCTGTACGCCGGCCGTTCGTCTTCCATTGTCCGGCGCTTTTGCCAGCGTCGGGTGTTCCACTGTCCGGTGATATGCCGGATTGGATCCTTCCCGATAAACCGGCTTCGCAGCTGAATGGTACACCGGGTGATTTTCTGCCGGTCCCCACCATCCTGCACGTTCGGTTCTTGCCGGGCGTACAATCCATCCGTACGGCTGACCCCAGCCGGAGTTGATAGACCAGCCCGTCCACGGATCGTAGTCGACATTGAATCCCCACGTCCAGGGTCTTGGGTAATAGGCATGCCTGTGCCATGAATGATAATTGTATCCTGTTCCATAGACGACGGTTCTGCCGTAGATATAACATCCGGTGTAACCTGCGGTGTATCCGACATAGGCGAAGTCGGGAGTAAAATTATACACGCGGACATAACGGACGCCAAAGAGAGGACAACTCGGCGGGATTGTATAAATAATATCAGGGACATTGATGCAGACTTCCCATGGACCATACGGAGTTCCGCTTACAAACCAGACTCCTCGATCGCAGACGTAAAATTGTCCGTTGACGCGAATGACTGCTGCCGATGTATTCACGGCATAGTCCATACCTGTATTCTCAATCGGTTCAAACTGCGGCTCTCCGTCGTATTCAACCTGAGTTGTGGTTTCCGAACGGTCTACTTCCGCCATCTGCGGAATCTGTGCATCGTAGACGGCTTCTTTTGCCGGAGCCGTGCCTGCGACATCCGCAAGCACATTATCGCAGGCGGATCCGGGAGGAATATTTTTAAAATCAGCGGGGAGTTTATCGGGGGCAGTGAATGTCCACGGGCCGGTCAATCCCTTTGCAGTGAACCATCGTCCGGAGATAAGTATGTAATACTGCTGCGCATCAATTTCAAGAAACACACGGCTTGGAGTATTGCTTGCATACAATAGTCCTGTTCCCTGGATAGGTGCAAGCTGCAGGGGACCATCGGTGGCGATCAATTCAGTAGGCTCTGTGCTAACGATGATCTCCGGCACTTTTCCGGTATTCGATACGATATCGTTTGTCGTCGAATCTATATTCGCATCCTGGTCGGATTTCGTTTGCTCAAAAAGATCGATAACGGATTGCGGGGGAGTATCCGTTTGATGCCATGACCCCTTAATCGTTTCCGCACTGAACCACATATTTCCGCCGTGAAGATAGAATTTCTTGCCGATTAACTCCTGAATCAAAAAATACGGAGTATTGACAACTTGTTTCAGGTTCGTTCCTTCGTCATCGCTGAGAATCGGATCGCCGTCAATTCGTATGAGAACAGCAGGGCGATCCATGACGATGATTTTTGGCGGAATCATTTCAAGCGCATGAGCGGATTCCTTCTCTTTCTGTGCAGTCTCAACGCTCTCAAGAAGCAGATCGAGGGAAAATGTAAGCTCGAAACGGGGAATCATTTCTTCCAATGCTGCGGCGATTTTTGCCGTATCTGCATTTGTTCCGGAAGGGAATCTGGTTCTTCGTACTTCCATCGATACGAGTTTCACCGTCCGGGTCGGGCGGTCGGTCAAGACTTGACATTCCACCCAGATGGCTCCAAATATCGGCGAATCTATTCCGACCGGGATAATGGAAACTGCAGCACGGGCCTTGAGGGAATTTCCCGAATACGAGTCGATTTGAGGCTGATACATCGTGATTGTGCCCTCGGAACTCAGTACCTCGCGAGGCCAATCCTGTGCAGAGAGCATCGTTGCCCGGAGGGTCATTAATACAATCACCAAGTATTTCATTGCAGCGCTCCTTCGTGTTCGTGTTTTCAAAAGTAGAGGATCATTATAAAAATATCGGCTTATCATTATCCGATTGTGCCTTTCAATAAATACAACGTATAGAACTGGAAAAAGTGTTGTGAGCCCGGCTTTCTTTCCCTCTCTTTATTATTCCCATGTGTCCGTTTAAATCAAGAATGCCGGCACCTGGAGAATGACTTATTTATTCTCCGGGATAAGATCAAAAGGAAACAATTNNAATATCAGAACAAATTTAGAATTATGAAAAAACGCTTTTATGGGTTCGGATCTCCGATCGTTTAAGACGGACACTGATGATCATCGATTGGTAAATTTAAAAAGCTGCAGAACAGGAGGGATTGTAATCTTTTCAAAATAGTATATACCGCAGCTTAAACCGGAAAGAATTATAATGCACGCGCGCAGGAGTTTTTATGATTACTCTGATTCTGACGACAATAAAATGTATTTTGACATATGGAATAAGCAGGAGAGGCAGATGAAACTGCGTTTAATTCGCCATGCAACACTTCAAATCGAACTGGCCGGCCGGCATTTATTGATCGACCCGATGTTTGCGGAGTCGGGAGCTTACCGGTCGCTGACCCTGGGGACATCGGCTGCACGGAATCCGATGGTACCGATGCCGTGTTCAGCGGGGACATTGCTCCAACCGGATATGATCATCGTGACACATTCTCACTTCGATCATTTTGATTCGGCCGCTCGAAAGCTGCTCCCTAAACATTTGCCGCTGATTTGTCAGCCGGCCGACCGCAAACGGTTCCAAAGCTTTGGTTTTACACAGGCGATATCAGTTGATTCATCTCCGGTCGATATGGGCGATCTGCAATTTATTCGAACCAAAGGAAAGCATGGACAAGGCATTATTGGACAGGCGATGGGACATGTGTCCGGATTTGTCATCACTGCGAGCCACGAACCGCATCTCTATATTGCCGGAGATACGATTTGGGGACCTGACGTGCAGGATGTTTTAGATCGCTTTCACCCGGATATCGTTGTTCTTAACGCCGGAGCTGCACGATTCAATGCAGGAGATCCGATCACGATGACCGCCGATGATGTTATTAAAGTGTGCAGGGCGGCTCCCCGAGCGAAAATAACTGCCGTCCACATGGAAGCTGTCAATCACTGCCGCTTAAAACGGGCGGAACTTACCGATCGTTTGAGGAAAGCCGGCGCTGCACATCAAGTGAGTGTTCTTGCAGATGGAGAATTTCTGATGGATTAATTGAACCGGATTATCCTCTTATTACCAATCGATATCTATCGTCTGACCATTTTTTAGAAAAATTTCTTTTTCTTTATTCCCGTTGATGAGCGTAGTTTTTCCATCCGCCTTTGCGCTGATAGAAATCTTTTTTAAGGTTTTATTTTTCCATTCCATTGAAATGACAAAACCGCCCCGGGCACAGACGCCGCTGACCGAGCCGCTTTCCCATGCATCGGGCAGGGCAGGGAGGAGCCTGATATAATGATCGCCTGATTGCAGAAGCATTTCAATGACGGAGGCTGAGCCGCCGAAATTGCCGTCAATTTGAAAAGGCGGATGAGCATCGAATAAATTAGGATACGTACCGCCTCCGTCTGAATAGTTTGTACGCAATCCATCGGGATCGACATAATGTAATAGTTCACGATACATTTTGTAGGCATGATTGCCGTCTCCGAGCCTTGCCCAGAGGTTGATACGCCATGCTTTCGACCATCCCGTCGATTCGTCGCCTTTGATTTCAAGAGTCCTGCGGCAGGCATTGGCCAGATCGGGTTCGGCAGAAGGTGTGATCTGATGTCCGGGAAATAATCCGAAGAGATGCGACTGATGGCGGTGCTGCGGATCCTCATCCTCCCAATCATAGTACCATTCCTGAAGGTTTCCTTTTTTACCGATTCTATACGGATGCAAACGGGCAAGAGCTTTTTCAAGTTTCGTTCTAAAGACGGCATCCGTATCCAAAATTATCGACGCTTGAAGAGTATTATCAAAGCATTCCCGAATGACAGCCAGATCGGCAGTGCCGCCGTACAACGTAGCTCCGTGATAACCATCCGGCGTAATATATTTATTCTCGGGTGAGGTAGAAGGGGAGGTGATGAGATTTCCTTTTTTATCTTCAACCAGCCAATCCAGACAAAACTGAGCCGCGCCTTTCATGATTTCGTACGCATCGTTTTTTAAAAATTCTTTGTCCTGAGTGAACAAATAATGTTCCCATAAATGCGTGCTTAACCAGGCGCCTCCCATATTCCAGTTTGCCCAAACCGGATCACCGTAACCGAAATTGCCGACAGGATTGCTCATTGCCCATATATCCGAATTATGGCACTCCGCCCAGCCGCCGGCGCCGTAAAATTTCCTGGCAGTTATTTTTCCTGTTAGAGAAATATTTTTTATAAAGCCAAGCAGCGGAAGATGCATTTCCGGAAGGTTCGCATTCTCTGCGAGCCAATAATTCTCTTCAACATTAATGTTGGTCGTATAATTGCTGCTCCAGGGGGGACGAATATACGGATTCCAGATGCCCTGCAAATTCGCAGGTACGCCGGGTGTGCGGGAACTGCTGATCAATAAATATCGTCCGTACTGAAAGTAAAGAACTTCCAGGTTCTTGTCTTCTTTTCCTTCAGCATAGCGTTTCAATCGCTCGTCGGTCGGCAAATCCGGGACGGTTGTCTTGCTTAGGTTTAAATTGACACGGTTGAAATATTTCTGATAATCATCCAGATGCGATTGCTTCAGTTGTTCAAACGGCTGCGAAAAAGCTTTCATCAATTGTTCCCTGGCAATGGCCTCGTCGTTCAGTCTGTTCATGGCCGGATCTTTATCAAATCCGTTGAAACTGGTTGCAATCGAAATAAAAATAACGGCTTCGGTACCTCCTCTGAGTCCAAGAGTAGTATCCGTGCTGATTATTTCCCCGTCCGTATTCCTGATTTTAAACATGGCTGTAAATCTTGTTCCTTTATTCTTGTCAAAGACAACTGCGTCTGGTATATTCCCGAGGTAATTGGGCAATGCGCGGACGGGAGCATATCCATTTATTTTTAATAGCCTGTCCGAAGAAGAGATTCCACACTTCAGCAAACTTTCGAATTTGAGATCGAAGCTTAACGCGCCCTTTTGACTGCTTGTGAATCTTATAATCATGATGCGGTTGGGGTTTGAGATAAAATACTCGCGGGAATATTGAACGCCATCGACTTCATAACGTAACTTAGAAACGGCTTCGCCGATGTTTAATTCCCGGTAATAATTGAAAGGTGCAGCAGCATGTTTACACTCAATGTACAATGTACCGAGCGGTGCGAAAGACTGGGAATACGCGCCTTGCAGCTTTTTATTCAGTTCATCGGCCAATTTGTAATTATCATTCTTTAATGCTTCTCTCAGCGCCGGCAGAGTTTTATTGGCATCGGGATTCATGTTTGCGTCGACGGGTCCGCCAGACCAGAGTGTTGCATCGTTTAAGAATATTTTATCGGAATTCACACCGCCGAAAACCGAGGCGCCCATTGTCCCGTTCCCGAGCACAAGACTTTCCTCAAAATATTGCGCCGGCTGTTTATACCACAGTGTATTTATAGACTGCGCGAAAGTAAAGTTTCCGGATAGAAAGGCGATGAAAAGAGGAGGGATGAAAAAAACGTTTTTCATATTTATCCGCATTCGATATTTAAAAATTGCAATGATTTCCTGACTTCGGCAAGCCACTGGCGGGAGATAAGCTCGTGACCGGCAGGCATCGATAAACGGTTGCTGAAGATTTATAAATAATGCATTGAATTGACACGCAAGATTGCGGACAATCTGCCGGCTTCTTTTCATTGTATTGCTGTGGAGTTTCATCATGCTCGAGAGACGAAACAATTTGAGGAAAAGTAAAGGCAGCCATGCCCGGAAGACCCGTTTTTTTCAAAAAATCGCGACGGGTATTATCGATCATTATTTCTATCCGGATAGTTCCTTTTTTACAACTCAGCGTTTAATTTAATGATCAAAATACCCCCTTCAAAAAGCTGTCCGACTGTGAGTCGTTCCGTAGGTCACATAGTGATGCCTATGGCAAACTCCTATGGAGGACTCTACAAGGGAATTTAAAGCGCACCATAAAAACAGTTATATCGAAATATAGCGAACGGGTGCTTTTTATTCCAAACTACCAATTGATTTCATCGAAAAATATGCTGCCGTTCCATGCAGGTTTATCATCCGGATGAAGAATAACCCATCCAAACCGGCGGACTTCTTTGAAGTTCCCCTTGGCGTGCACGCCGGACAAATCCCACCGGATATCGTTCCATCCGCTTTTTAATGCAATTGGTTTTTGTTCATCATCGATCCAATTTTCGGCTGAAGTAATATACGTTTTGAGAGTGCAATTCATGCCGGCAAGATCCTCGGGAATAAATACCTTTACAGCCAGTGTTTTTCCTGAAAAGTCTTCAAGATGATCGAAAACAGTTCCGATATTCGCTTCATTCGAATCGGGACCGGCGAAATGACAGAAGGCTTTCAAACTTCCGGAGCCGTCCTGTTCGGAACTCTTTGCCGGATCGAAGGAGATGTCTCGCATTGCAGGTTGTTTATTGTTCAGTGAATAATCCCAGTCATAAACTTCCGTCGAATTACTGAAGTGATAGAAGAGGCTGTTCTGAGAAAAATCATGAAAACCGATTCCGCGATCGGCGCTGTCGGCCAGGAACAGCCGGATGCCGTCCACCATGGTAGGTCTCATATTCGTATAATGATTTTTTCCGGGATAGACGCAGTGGATGAATTCCAATCCCTGATAGTTCCGCTTATCTAATAGCCGGAACATTTTTTCATCCGGTCCGATCATGAAATCGTAGCCCTCGAGCGAACCGTATGTTAGGAACAATTTTGAATGAATGGAATTTATCTTCCTCGATAGAAGTTCTTCAAATTCATATAGTTTGCCGGCATCCTTTTCCGGGAGATAAGGACTTGCTCCGATATAGGCGCAAAAAACATCGTTCGAATCTGCGGCATCGTGGAAGAAAGAATAAAGTGTAAAATGTCCTCCTCTGGATGCGCCGAATAATATTCGCCGGTGCGGGTCGCAGGAAAAGTTTCTCTCGACAAAAGGGATAACTTCTTTCAGAATACACTGTCTGAAGTTTTCGGGACTTTCGCTCAGGTCCCGTGTACGGGTTTTTTCATAGTCATAATTCTTCGGATAACCGATCCCGACGACGATGACGGGTGGAATAATCTTCTTCTTTGTCAAATAATGGATGTACTTATAGTCGAACCGGCGCCAGTAGCCGTCTGTGATATATATAACAGGAACATTGTGGAGCTTTTCAGAGCCGTTCAAATAACTTATATCGATCTTCAGATTGTCGTCGATGTTCTTTGAATGAAGATTATATTCACTAAACACTAAATCCATCTGATAGATGTCGTTGTCGCAGTTGAAACTTTTCATCGGGATAGTGTCTGTATGAGTATCTGTTTGTGCCGGCAAACATTCGACCATGAGGAAAAGGGTGATGAGGATAATCAGTGTTCTCATAGGCAGCCTCCACAGTGAACCTTGTTCATGAATATTGTTTTTCAGATGGAGCCCATCTGAAAGATGGACTCCATCAAATGATACTATTTTAAAAGAATGAGCTTCTTCGTTTGTGTAGAAGATCCGGCCTCTAAGCGGTAAAAGTAAACACCGCTGCTCATGTTTGACGCATTCCATTGGCGGGTATAATTGCCTGCCGGCAGCTCTTCAGAGACAATAGTTGCCAGTTCTCTTCCTAATATGTCGAATATTTTCAACGTCACAAAAGAACGCGACGGAAGTGTGAAAGCGATAGTTGTCGACGGGTTAAATGGATTCGGATAGTTCTGTGAAAGATTGAAGCTGCGCGCAATGGCAGGAGATTCCTTGACTCCCGTTAACGACCCGCCGAGAGCGCTATATCTTGCAATGACCTTCTGAAAATCATCGGCCGGGTTATACCGGGCATATAGACTGTCATTCCAGATAAGAGAACCGATTGGAAGATTGTCGATTGCAGATATATGTGCTGATTGGCTGAAATTCTCGATGAGATCCGTGAATTTTGAAATTCCGGCATTCGATCCTGCATTTTCAGTCTTCACGCCATTGACAATACCGGGAATGGTTGTCGGGTCGTAGTCGCCGAATATATATGAACTTTGGGTAATAGTATTGGCAGGAGTATTCGGCACTCCCCATTGGGATTCATCCCATAATGCCATCTGATTTGCAACTGTCGCATCTTTTATGCCGGGTGTAACAGTCTGAGGATCCGCCGCTATGGTATTGTCCTCAATCATACCTTGAGGATATGCCGCAAATAGGGCTCGCGTCCGGTCATTCATCCACTCTCCCGGCACATTATGCACGACCCAAGGTCCATTTCCCCAGCGATAGTAGTTCAAATACGACACCGGGTAAGGGCCAACAGTATTGAACGCATTGTTCTCATTGAGATAGTAACTGTTCATCAATGTGTCATTGTAGTTGACATTGTTTGAAACAAAGACTTTCATTCTGTCAAGNNGGGGAGTTTGTCGTGTCGATATTAATCGTGCTCGTATGTTCTTTTCTGTCGGTATCCTCTTGGTACACAATATTGGTGTCTTCACCGGCCCAGTTATGATTAATGAAAATATTATTTGTGACGATGAATGTAATATAAAACTGAGACTGGAGCCAGTTCTTTTTGTTGTTGACAATCGTATTGTGATTGAGATAGGCAAATATGGTCAGGGAATTTTGCATGAGAAAAGTCAGCCCACCTCCGGTCGTCGTGACGTTTTCAACCCACAGCGTATCGACCGGGTTCTTGCACATGTATACCCTGGATCCCCACCATTGCTGCGGATGGAACAGGTTGCGGAAGTAAGAATTTGTAATAAAAAACTTCGCTCCGTTTGTCCAGCNNTAACTGCATCCCCTGATAATGGATGTTCACCATTTTAATGCTTCCCTGAACAGTATTCTGTCCGATGGGTCCGTTGACGGGGTTCATAACGATGATCGGTTTTCTCCCTCCGGACTCGCCCACGATGGTCAGTGTGCCGGTTGGGTTAATGATTGCAATCGGAGCATGCTGGACATAGATTTGATTTTTTTGCAGAACATACACCCTATTCGGATTATTCCTCACGCTGCCGGTGACATCGCCGTTAATTGTCGACTCGAGTATGCCTGCAGCGCTATTGACTATAACTGTGGTATCGCCCGGTGCACCGAACGAACGGTTTGCAGAAAGCAAAAATAATATTGAGCAAAGTAAAAATATCGTTTTCATTTTTAATCCTATGGGGTTACAAACTTTTCGTCAAGGAGTTCCGCAGATTTCCCGGTCGGAGGCGATGGATGGGATCGGTTATCCGTATATTTTGTCCTGCGATGCTCCTGTGACACATGCGGCGAATAATCGTTCTGAATAATGCCATCCATCAGGCAATCCTGAACCATCTCAAGAAGACTATTCTCATGCCCGGCACATTGCAGAACCGGGCAGGAGAATATGAACGAGTCTATGATGCTATTTCAACAGGATCAATTTTTTTGATTCAGTATACATACCGGAGACTTGCAGGCGATAGAAATAGACGCCGCTCGGAAGATGAACTGCATTGAAAGGAACTGCATACGTTCCGGCTGCTTGTTCCCTGTTCACCAATGTTGCTATTTCCCGTCCCAGCGCATCGTAGACCTTCAATGAAACGGATCCGCGGACCGACAGTTCATACGTAATCGTTGTCGTGGGGTTAAACGGATTCGGATAATTCTGTCTCAGGGCAAAAGCGGAAGGAACGGTTTTTCCCGCTGCGACAGATGTAGGAGGAACAGGCGGTCGAAGAGCGACCAGCTCGATGCCGGTTCCCGTGGAAGGGTTCAAGTTCCTTGTGTATTTTTTTTCGGTTGCATTGTTCCAGTGTTCGTGCACACCAAGGCTTTGCAGCCGAACGCCGTCGCCGGAGGGGGAGTAATATGTTCCCGATGGAGGATTATTCGCCAATGCAGCTTCATGAAGGTAATTATCGACCGCTCCGGTGGTTAATGTGTAGTTNNATGCTCATTCTTTACTGCATACAACGCATCCACCATAAAGAGGAGAGTTTTACCTCCGAGATCTTTGTGGCCCATTAGATCGACGAGCGCATTGTACGAACCCATTGGTCTCTTCGCAAAAACCAATTGAGCACTCCATTGAGTGCCGCT
>PMML01000113.1 GCA_003162695.1 Ignavibacteriota bacterium
GCGGAGGGGTCGGTTTGGACAATATCGATGTAGCTGCCGCACAAGCCAAGGGAATTCTTGTATTGAATACGCCGGGCGCATCTGCAATTTCTGTTGCAGAACTTGCTCTTGCTCATATGCTTGCGGTTGCACGCTTCCTGAATGTCAGCACAACGGAAATTCGTCAGGGAAAATGGCCGAAAAAGGAATTCAGCAAAGGTTTTGAATTGTACAAAAAAAACCTCGGCATTTTCGGACTCGGGAACATCGGCAAGGAAGTTGCAAGACGCGGTCTGGCGTTCGGCATGCATGTCCTGGCATACGATCCTCCGTTTACTCCGATGGACTTCTTCGTAGAAATAACGACAAAAGAAAAGTTGCTGGCAAATTCGGATTTTATTACTCTTCACCTGCCTCTGGATAAGAAGCAGGGTCCGACGATCGGAAAAAAAGAATTCGACCTTATGAAAAAGGGAGTTGTCCTCATTAACTGCGCGCGCGGAGGCGTCGTTGATGAAGCTGCACTGCTCGATGCTTTGAACAGCGGAAAAGTTGCCGCGGCAGGACTGGACGTGTTTACGAATGAACCTCCTACAGAAGCGCAAAAAGCGCTGATCGAACATCCGCGTGTCAGCGTTTCGCCCCACATCGGCGGATCGACCGTCGAAGCGCAGGAACGTGTCGGAGCGGAGATTGCGCTCAAGATTAATAAAGCATTTGAGGAGATGAACGCGTAAGCGGTATAAGCAGCATGTCCACAATCCGACCGTTTAAAGCTTTCCGGCCAAAGGCGGAATTTGCCGGTGAAGTCGCTTCTCCCCCGTATGATGTTCTGAATTCCGATGAGGCGCGCAGGCAGGCTGCGGGTCATCCGTATTCTTTTCTTCATGTCGGAAAACCGGAGATCGATCTCGATCCGTCCATTGATCCGCACGATCCTCTCGTGTATGAAAAGGCAAGAGAAAATCTCCGGAAGCTTGTCGATCAAAAAATTCTTGCCGGTGATCCCGCGCCATTCCTCTATGTCTATGCACAGACGATGGAAGGGCGTACGCAGTACGGACTTGTAGGATGCGCTTCGGTGGAAGAGTACTGGAACGGGATTATAAAAAAACACGAATTCACGCGCAAGGATAAAGAAGAAGACCGCTGCCGGCACGTCCGTATAACCGGCGCGCATTCCGGACCAGCCTTTTTGATCTACCCCGATCAACCGGAAATCGATGCGATCATTTCCAAAATTGTAAGCGCTCCGCCGGAGAACGATCATACTGCGGCGGATGGAATTCGACATCGATGCTGGATCGTCAGCGATGCGTCCTCCGCTGAAAAGATTGCCGGCATTTTCCAAAAAATTCCCCGGCTGTATATTGCAGACGGGCATCACCGCACAGCTGCCGCAGGCCGCGTGGGCAGAGAACGGGCGGAGGCAAATCCGAACCATACCGGAAAAGAAGAATATAATTTTTTCCTGGCTGTCTATTTCCCTGCGTCGCAGCTCCGCATACTGGACTATAACCGTGTAGTCAAGGATTTGAACGGCCTGACCGAAATGGAGTTCCTTGAAAAAATAAGCGCGAATTTTTCCCTCCGCGAGTCCTCTGCGGCTGTCCGCCCTGGAAAGAAAGGGGATATGGGTATGTATCTCGGCGGCCGCTGGTACACGCTGACAACGGATCCGTTGCTTCTCAATGCCGGCGATTCTACCGATCGGCTGGATGTTTCGATTCTTCAAAAATATCTGCTCGATCCGATTCTGGGCATACACGATCCGCGCGTGGACAAGCGGATTGACTTTGTCGGCGGCATAAGAGGTCTTGGGGAATTGGAAAAACGCGTCGATTCGGGCGAAATGAAAATAGCTTTCAGCATGTACCCCACGTCGGTACAGGAACTTTTTGCCATAGCGGATGAAGACAAGGTCATGCCTCCGAAATCGACATGGTTCGAACCGAAACTGCGCGACGGCTTATTCGTGCATTTCCTATAAAAGGATTTTTTCTGCCGTACCGGTATCGATGTAAACCGGATCGGATGCGGAGTGTGTAATGACGATATCTGTGAGCAAGAAAGCAAAGGGTACGGTTGTTATTGTTGCCGAGCGCTGCAAGGGCTGCGGTTTCTGCGTGGAGTTCTGTCCTCCGAAATGTCTGGAGTTTACGGATCAATACAACGCAAAGGGGTACCATCCTCCGGTCCTCGCGAGAATCGATGATTGCACCGGATGCGACATGTGCGGGATTATTTGTCCCGATTTTGCTATCTATGGATTTCTTAAAAAGAATATCAAGGAAGTATAAGTATGCATGCAGATCCGATTGGAGTGTTGACGGGACCGCATTTTATCGACGGTGATCATGCGTGCAGTGAAGGTGCGATTTCCGCGGGGTGCCGTTTTGTTGCAGGCTATCCGATCACGCCGTCGACCGAAATAGTCGAACGCATCGCCGATAGGTTCCCGCTCGTCGGCGGAATATTTATTCAGATGGAAGATGAACTTGCTTCCTCCATCGCCATTCAGGGAGCGGCATGGGGCGGAAAAAAAGCGATGACCGTAACTTCAGGTCCCGGCTTTTCTCTCATGATGGAACATATCGGTTATGCTGCAATGACGGAGACGCCGTGCGTTTTTGTGGACGTGCAGCGCGCAGGTCCGTCGACCGGATTACCGACGATGCCCGCACAGGGCGATATGATGCAGGCTCGCTGGGGTTCTCACGGCGATTACGGAATTATCGCACTCAGCCCGAACTCTCCGCAGGAATGTTACGACCTGACTATTAAAGCGTTCAACCTCTCCGAGAAATACCGTGTTCCTGTTCTGCTGATGATGGATGAATGTGTCGGTCATATGATCGAACGCGTTGTCATTCCGAAGGCGGAAGACATCGAAATCTTCGAACGCCGTTCTTTTAGCGGAGCCCGGGAAGATTTTCTTCTGTATCAGGCCGATGCTGATCTTGTGCCTCCCATGGCCAAAGCCGGGGAAGGCTACCATATCCATGTCACCGGTTTGACGCACGACGAGCGGGGCTATCCGAATATGTCGCTCGCGGCGCAGGGAAGACTGATAAACCGCCTGACGGATAAAATTCGATTGAACGCCGATGCAATTGCGGATTATCGTGAAGATGGAGTTGAACAGGCGGATGCGGTTGTCGTGACGTACGGCATCACTTCGCGAACCGTTCTGCCGGCTGTCGAACAGGCGCGAAAAGAAGGAAAGAAGATCGGACATCTGCGGATGATTACCACATGGCCTTTTCCGGAAAAACGGATCCGTGAACTGGCATCGAAAGTAAAGTCGTTTGTCGTTCCGGAGATCAACCTTGGACAGATGGTCCTGGAAGTCGAACGTGCGGCAGGCCGCAGCAAAGCCCGTGTTCTTTCTGTCCCGCATGCCGGAGGTTCGGTCCACGACCCGAAAGAAATTTATGCTGCAATTATGGAAAGTTTGAAAGGATAACGCCGATGGGCGAGGTACAATTATTCGACGATCGTGCTGTTCCGGCGAATCCGGCTGAAGATTTGCTGCGCATCGACCGCATTCCCCATATCTGGTGTCCGGGCTGCGGAATCGGAACGACGGTTAATTGTTTTGTCCGTGCACTGGAGACGAGCACGCTGGATTTACAAAAAACCGCAATTGTGTCCGGTATCGGATGCACAGGACGGGTAGCCGGATATATCAATCTCGATTCGTTCCATACAACGCACGGCCGCGCGATCCCTTTTGCGACCGGGTTGAAGCTGGCAAATCCGGAATTGAAAGTGATTGTCTACAGCGGCGACGGAGATCTTACAGCGATCGGCGGAAATCATTTTATTCATGCCGCCCGGCGTAATGCCGATATGACGGTCATATTGGTGAATAATATGATTTATGGAATGACCGGCGGACAGGCAGCTCCGACGACTCCCCTGACGGCAACCGCATCGACCATGCCGTACGGCAACTATGAAGAACCGTTCAATCTGCCTTTTCTCGCGGATTCGTGCGGTGCGGTCTACGTGGCGCGCTGGACTGCTTTTCATGTCCGCCATCTGACTAAAGCCATTAAAGAAGCTGTTCAGAAAAAAGGCTTTTCATTTATCGAGATTCTTGCTCCATGCCCGACGCTCTACAGCCGCCGCAATAAGCTCGGCGATGGAATGGAACAGATGCAGTTTTACCGCGACAACAGCGAAATTAAACACGGCGCCGATACGAAATCTGTCGGACTTGATTTCCAGGGCCGGATCATCGTCGGCAAATTTGTCGATAGAGAGCGTAAACCGTTTCAGGAAGCGATGTTTGACCATCTTAATAAACATTTCGGCAATCTTTATGTGCCATCCGAAGAATTGAGAAGTTACAATGCCAAAAACAGAAATTAAGATCGGCGGTTTCGGCGGCCAGGGAGTAATTCTCAGCGGATATATTCTCGGCCGGGCGGCTTCAATTTTCGATACGAAGTATGCGACCATGATCCAGGCATTTGGCCCCGAAGCGCGGGGGAGTTCCTGCAGCGCGCAGCTTATCGTTTCCGATGAGGCGATTACGTATCCGTATATAACCGCGCCGAATCTTATGATTATCATGTCCCAGGAGGCATATACAAAATATTCTCCCGAACTTGCGCAAGGGGGAACCCTGATTACGGAAGAAGAATTGGTTGTGACGCACAATCTTCGCAAGGATATCATTCATTATTCCATTCCGGCAACACGATTTGCCGAAGAACTCGGCAAGCGAATCGTCGTCAATATTATTATAATCGGTTTTACGGCCGCACTTTCCGGAGTTGTGAACGCAGATGCAGCCCGCGAGGCGGTTAAAGCATCGGTCCCGCAAGGGACGGAAGATCTTAATTTAAAAGCTTTTCAAAAAGGATACGATTATGGATTGAGTCTCCGGTCATAGGAGCATGTTGAAATTACCCGGATGCTCGCTTTTAATCTTATGTGAGCGCAATGCTGCAATAAAAGAAAAATCGCTATGATGAAAATTAGAGAAATCCAGACTGTCGAAATACCTCATCTGAAAAAGATTCCGCCGGAAGAATGGAATATAGACCTTCCACAGCTTATTGCATTTCATTTTGGCTACCAGTATTACTATCCGGTTATAGCAGAGATCGACGGAGGCATTGCGGGTTTCGGCAATGCATTGGTCAATGGAAAGATAGGATGGCTGGGGAATATTTCCGTTCTTCCGGAATTCAGAAAGCAAGGCATAGGGTATGCGCTGACTATGCATCTGGTGGAGTACTGCAAAAGCAAAGGATGTACCACCCAGATTCTTTCATCCAGCGAGATGGGGGTTTCGATGTATAAGCGAATAGGATTTCAGCCGGAGACAAACTATCTTTTTTTCAAAGGCGAACCTAAGACATGGTACACCATCCATGCGAATATCAGGAGGATAGTCCAGGATGATATACCTTACCTTGCGGGACTTGATTTGGAGATTTCAGGAGAAGAGCGGTTTCCGTTCATTGAGAGATTCTTTTCGACCGGCTGGGTCTTTACTGCAGATTTCTCGCCCGAAATACGCGGACTGTATTTGCCCGACATGGGGAACGGTTTGATCTTCGCAAGGGATGAAAAAGCCGGCATCGAGTTGATGAGATTTCGGTGGAGCAAGGGGAAGAAAAACGCAGTTATTCCATCGGACAACAAAGCAGCGCAGATTGTTTTGCAGAGCGAAGGATTTCTTCAATACCGAGAAGCACCGCGTATGGTACTTGGAGAGGAAGTGTACTGGAAGCCCCAATCGGTTTTCAATAGAGGAACCGGATATTGCGGATAAAAAAAGGGTACCGGCTTGCGGTACCCTTAGGAATATCAATACTCTGCTCCTCTGTTCCGGGAAGCAGTTCTTACCTTGAGGCTATTTCAATAATAATAATTTTTTCACTGCCGTGTAGGATACTGTCTGTCCCGAAGAGACGGCATTTGCCGCAAGGCGATAGAAATAAACTCCGCTGGCGTATTTGCCGGCATTGAAAGTGATTGAATGGCTTCCGGCCGTCTGTGTTTCATCAATAAGAGTCGTAAGCTCACGGCCGAGTATGTCGTAGACCTTGAGCGTTACATGGCTCGCTGCCGGTATCTGGAAGCTGATGATGGTACTTGGATTGAAAGGATTCGGATAATTTTGGTTCAGTGCAAATGTCGCCGGCAGCGAAGCTCCGGAGGATTTAGCGATTCCTGTTGCCGTGTACGAAGCTGTCAGTCCCGCAATAGAAGAATGATAATTACCTTCGATAGAAGAGAAGTCTCCGCCTACGTACACGTTTGATCCGGAAGGTGTGACAGCATAGACATAGCTGTCCGGGTTCGGATTCCAGGGCGTGAGATTACCCGTAGTTACATCAAGAGCGCCTAAATAATTGCATGCAGCATTCCCGATGGCGGTAAAATTTCCTGCGGCATACACCGTCGATCCGGATACGGCGAGTGCATAGACATATGTATCGGCCGCCGGATTCCAGTTTGTGGCTTTGCCCGTGCTTGCGTCGACAGCGGCAATAAAATTTCTTGTGACCGACGTCGTCGTGTCGCCGAAGTGCGTGAAATATCCTCCCGCATACAAAATTCCGTTTCCAACCGCCAGTGCGCGGACAGAACCGTTAGCGCTCGTATCCCATGGAAGTGCTGTGCCTGTGGGAATGTCGAGTGCGGCAATATATCTGCGAATGGCGGAACTGCCCATCAATGTAAAATTTCCGCCGGCATACAGAGTCGATCCGGATGTAGCAAGAGCATATACGTAGTTATTGGGAGACGGATTCCAGCTTGTTGCCATTCCTGTTGCCGTGTCCAATTCTGCAATATATTTTCTCCCCGCGCCGCCGATGCTGTCAAAGTACCCACCGGCGTACACCTTAGAATTGTAGGTTAGTAGCGCTTGAACGGCGCCGGTTGCTCTCGGATTCCATGGCGTGGCTCTTCCCGATGATGTATCCAGTGCTGCGATAAAGCTGCGGGCTGAATTTCCGATGTTTGTAAAATATCCGCCTGTGTATATTGTCGATCCGCTGATGGATATTTTATAGACGGGGCCGTCTGCATTCGGGTTCCATGATGCTGCTTTTCCGGTGGGAAGATAGAGTGCGGCAATATTATTTCGTACCGAATCGCCTGCGCTGGAGAGAGAACCGCCTGCATAGATGGTTGAACCCTGGGCAGCAAGCGAGAAAACGTAATTGTTGCTGCGTGGATTCCAGTTCTTTACAAAACCGGCCAGCGTATCGATTGCGGCAAGTGCATTCCTTGCTGCACCGCCGATATTTGTGAAGTACCCCGCAGCATAGATTGTCGAACCGGAAAGTATGAGCGCAGCGACACTATTGTCGGCATTCGGATTCCATGGTTTGAGATATTCCGACGCCGTATCGAGAGCCGACGTATCAAGAGCGGCAAGATAATTACGCGTTATCGGAAATCCCAGTGTATCGCTTCCTATCGATGTAAAGCTCCCGCCGATATAGAGCGTCGGTCCGGAGAAGAGCAATGTGTTTACGCTGCCATTCGGCTCGGGATCCCATGATGTAGGTATTGCTGTGCCGGTATCAAGAGCGGCAAGATAATTTCTTGTATAGGACGAATCGAGTGTGGAAAACGAACCTCCGGCATAAAGTTTTGATCCGGAGACTGCAAGTGAATAGACGTAACCGCTTGCTCTTGGATTCCATGCTTTGACGGCACCTGTTGCGCTGTCCAGAGCTGCGAGGTATGTTCGAGCCGAGTCGCCTGTCATCGTTACAATCGAATCGCCGATCTGTGTAAAGAATCCTCCAATATAGACTGCCGTTCTGGAAACCGCAATTGCATCGACTTGATCGTTTGCATCCGGATTCCATTGTGTTGCTTGACCGGTCGACGTGTTCAGCGCCGCAATATTGTTCCGTGCGGAACCGCCGATGTTTGCAAAACGTCCTCCGACATACAATGTTGAACCGGAAAGGGCAAGCGTGCGAATCGTTGCGTACGTGTCAGGATTTGGATTCCAGGCGGCATCGACTGTGTTATCGTTCTTGATATGCGCGATGCTGTTTCGTGATATCGTACCTACGGTCGTAAAGTTTCCTCCAATATACCATCCGCCGGATCCGTCCGGTATAACGCAATACACAATGCCGTTGACTTTTGGAAAACCGGGAACGATAGTTCCTGA
Source organism: Ignavibacteriota bacterium (assembly GCA_003162695.1). Taxonomy (GTDB): domain Bacteria; phylum Bacteroidota; class Ignavibacteria; order UBA10030; family UBA10030; genus Fen-1254. Next base: position 8,141 of record PMML01000113.1, read on the forward strand.
ATCAATGTCCAGAACGACGCCGTGCCCCGTGTACGGCCCGACTGCGGAAAAAATACCTCCGATATAGAGAGTCGATCCATCACTGCTCGGAGTTACGGTGTAAACCGTGCCATTGGTGATCCACATATTGTCGTTGACGACGGTTTGCGCCTTTAATGGATTTATAAAAAGCATCGCGAGTACAGCGTAAAAAAAAGAATACTTCATTTCTGTTCTCCACAGCATTAAAATTCAATGCATAGATCTAAAAAACGGATTATATTCATTCTGTTCTTGTATGTCCATTGCAGCCGGCCGATATTGAAGCTCCGATAATTCTCCCATATTCCATGAATATTCCTGCAATCAATTCGATTTCTCATGGAGATATTTCCGGATAGTCTCTCTTGCTTTTCCTGCATATAGAAGGACATTATGCGGGACGGAATCGAATGCACAGACCGTCAGCTCTTTATGGACAATGAACAGCGATGATTCCACTTGTTCAAAACTCAATAATATAAAGAATCTTAAGTAAATATCGCGAAAAGTGACCCCAATCGCAATGAAAATTAAAAATGAGAATTATCCATTTTCCTGCTTTCATAGACGTAGGGAAAGACGTTCACGTTCCAGCCAAGAAGTGCAAGGAGCATTTTATGTGTTTCTTTTATGTGTTTTTATGGATGTGCGCTTTTACTGGTCGGTTCATAGAGGAATCGTACCCATTGGGCAAAAAACTCAAGTCCATGGCTGCGCCATCGGTTAAGAGGGCGATCGACATCGACATTTGCCGGCGGCGGGACATCTTTTCTGCCCAGCGAAACGTCGCGCTTGTATTCTTCCACCAATCGCTGTGCTTCATATTCCGGATGGCCGAGATGCATCAAATATCGCCGGTCTACGCTCTCGAAAATCGTATACCCCCCGCCGTTTTTTGTATAAGCAAGGAGATTGAGAGTGCCTTTCTTTCTCTCCGCTTCCATTGTCGCATCGGCAATTCCGGAATGTCTGCTTTGCGGGCACCAAAATATGTCGTCCATTTCTCCCGTGATCGGATGTGATCGTTCGAGATTATGCGTTTCGAATATGCCGAATTTTTTTTGGGGATACATTTCTTTTTCTATACCGAGAAGTTTTGCCAGGGCGAGTCCCCCCCAGCAAATACCGAGAGTCGATGTGATGTTTTTTCTTGCGTATTGCAGTATCTGAACGCATTCGCTCCAGTACGTCACCTGTTCGTAGGGAATTTCTTCGACGGGAGCGCCTGTAATAACAAGACCGTCGAAGTTTGAACGGGCTATCGTGTCTTCAAAATAATCGTAATTCAATTCCAAGTGAGACTGATCGGTTGTTTTGTACTTGTGTGTGTGAAGGCGAATCCATACGGGTTCGATTTGGATGATGGTTCTGCTGAGAGGGAAGAGGAGATACGGCTCATACGTTTCTCCCTTCGGCATGATATTCAGAATACCTATGCGCAAAGGACGAATATCGGCACGGCTCGCTTCTTCATCCGAGATACAAAGAACACCGCGTTGTTCAAGTGTGTTTCGCGCAACATGTTTTTGAGGCAGTACGACGCTCATAGAAATCCTTTTCCCGGTTTATATTCCGGCTATTGCTCTGAATGCCTGATCGAAATCGGCTATAATATCGTCAATGTGTTCGATGCCTACGGATACTCGAATAAGATCCGGGGATACGCCGGCCGATCGTTGTTCTTCATCGCTGAGCTGTTGATGCGTCGTCGATGCAGGGTGAATAACGAGCGTTTTGGCATCCCCGACATTAGCGACAAGGCTTGCGAGTTTTAAATTATTGATCAGCCGTTTTCCCGCTTCCAATCCGCCTTGAATACCGAATGCGACCATGCCGCCGAAAAGGCCGGGACGCAAATATTTTTTTGCGTTGGGATGGGAAGGATGGCTTGCGAGACCGGGATAGGCCGCCCATTGCACGAAAGGAGATCGTTCCAGCCATTGTGCGAAAGCAAGCGCATTTTGCGAATGCCGCTCGGCACGCAGCGATAAGGTCTCCAGTCCCTGCAAAAATAAAAATGCATTGAAAGGAGAAAGACATGCTCCGATGTCGCGCAACTGTTCTACACGCGCACGGGTAATGAATGCGATATTGCCAAAGCGGCTTTGCGCGCCGAAGAGATCCCAAAATTTTATTCCGTGGTAGCCGGGACTCGGTTCTGTGAATACGGGAAACCGACCGTTATTCCAGGGAAAATTGCCTGAATCTACAATAACTCCGCCGATCGATGTCCCGTGACCGCCGATCCATTTTGTTGCGGAATGAAGAACAATATCTGCACCGTAATCGATAGGCCGGCAGACATATCCTCCGATACCGAATGTATTATCGACGACAAGAGGTATGCCGTTCCGATGCGCGATACGCGCCAGTCCTTCAAAATCCGGGACATCCAATCGCGGATTGCCGATCGTTTCCACATACAGCGCTTTTGTCTTCTCGTCGATAAATGCTTCAAAATCTTTCGGGTCGTTGCTGTCGACAAGTTTCACATCAATACCGAGTTTTTTGAATGTGATTTTAAATTGGTTGTAAGAACCTCCATACAGGCGGCTGGAAGAAACAAGATTTTCTCCTTCTTGAAGAAGGGTCGTCAATGCTATGAATTGCGCAGCGTGTCCGGATGCAGCTGCAAGTCCGCCGATTCCTCCTTCAAGCGCGGCGATCCGTTCCTCAAAAACCGCAACGGTCGGATTCATCATCCGGGAATAAATATTGCCGAATTCTTGAAGCCCGAAGAGGCGGGCTGCATGGTCGGCATCGCGGAACACATACGATGAAGTTTGGTAGATCGGGACGGCCCGGGAATATGAATCCATATCGACGTGCTGGCCGGCATGAAGCTGCTGTGTCTCAAATTTATACTTTGAATTTTTCGAATCCTTCATAGATGTTCCTCGTTCTTCATTGATCTTCTTGTAACGAAAAAGCCTCGCCGGAAAGATTATCCGAAGAGGCTGATGAGCATCTTCTCTTATCTTTCCCCTGACGACTTTGTCGCGGGCAGGATTTAGCACCAGCGTTACGCCCTGCGGCGGAACCGGTTGCTAAGGCTTCATAGGGCCTGATCCCTCAGCCTTTCACTATAAGAGGCATATTTTGATTATTGTCGTTGAGGCAATAACCGTCAAAAATACATAATGTTTTTATCTTTTTAATATACAACATCCGTCAGCCTATGTCAAGTTCCGTCAGCGGAGCTGAATATTTTTCCATGGTCTGCACAAGTATGGGCAGTCTTCATGTCCGTCCTAAAAAAATATTTTTCTGCGTTACTTGAATTCTCTTCCGCGCATTTGTATATTATGAGCGTGTGTCATACCTTCTGAAGAGGCAAAACCTTAAAGTTTTTGTCGATATCGGATTTCTGCAATGGAAAGGCGTAAAGTTTTGAACATCCTGAAGATACTGCCTGCTCTCCTCTCACCGCCCGATTTTGATGATGAAGAAAGAAATCGTGTTGCCGGAATTTTAAATGTCATGGCGCTCAGCGTCCTGGCCGGGTACATTGTTCTTTTTCTCCCGCATGCCATCTTCGGTCAGTTCCGTCTTTCTATTGAGATTGTCACTGCAGGAGTATTGATTGCTTTCTCGGTCTTTTTTCTTCGCATAGGAAAGCTGCTATTAGCCGAAAATCTATTGCTCTTTGCACTTCTCGGTTTCATGTTGTATGTGCTTTTTACTTCAAGCGGCCTTCATAGCATAGCGCTTCTCGGTATACCTCTCTGCCTTGTCTTTGCCGGACTCGCCTTGAAACAAAGGGGTTTCTTCGCTTTTAGTATGATAGCAATTGCCTCGATTGTTGTCATCGGTATTATGGAAATAAAGGGCCATAATACCCGCCAGCCGCATCCGCTCTTGACATATCTCGACGTAATCGATATAGCGGTCATTCTAATCGTTACCGCCTTTGCAGTCCGGATTCTCTCGGTCCATATTATGAATAATATGCACACATTGATTCAAAGCGAAAAGGAAGGACGCCAAAAATCCCAGGTACTGAAAGAATCGGAAGAAAAATTCAGGACGTTAACGGAAGAACTTCCCAACATGGTATATATTCTCAAAAAAGAAAAGATTATATACAGCAATGAAAAATGCGAGGAAATGATCGGATATTTAAGAAGTGAAATGTCCAATCCGAATTTCGATGTGTTATCGATCGTTGCTCCGGAATGCCGCGATGTATTCGTGCAAAAGAACAAGCAATTGATGAACGGCGAAAATGTCGAACCCTACGAATGTACTTTTCTGAGCAAAGGCGACGATCGTATCCATTGTTTTCAAATGTCAAAAGTGATTCACTATGAAGGCGAGCCGGCAATCCTCGGCCTGGTAACCGATTTGACGGAGATTAACCGGACGCAGGAAGCGGTTCGGGACAGCCAGATGCGGCTTTCCAGCATTATTACGTCTGCGATGGAAGCGATTATCACTCTGGACGATCAAAAGCGCATTTGTTCATTGAACCCGGCAGCCGAGCAGATGTTCGGCTGCACCGAACATGAGGCTGTCGGCCAGGTCATCGATCGATTTATCCTTTTTGCGGATTTGAAAATAGAACATGAGCATTCATCTGATATGGATTTTCGTGCATTTGTCAAAGGACTCGACGGAAAAGTGCAGATGATCAACGGCATTCGAACCAGCGGAGAAGCATTTCCTGCCGAACTCTCTCTTTCTCTGACTGAAGTGGACCATGAATCTTTGTACACGATTATTTTACGGGATATTACAGATCGAATGAAGTCGGAAGAACGCCAGCGGGACCTGCAGGCGCAGCTGCTTCAATCGCAAAAAATGGAAGCTGTCGGCGCCCTGGCAGGGGGAATTGCGCATGATTTTAACAATCTTCTTTCGGTTATCATCGGTAATGCCGAATTGGTTAAAGTAAAACTGGGCACCGGACATCCTGCCATAAAGAATGTCGATGAACTGCTCATCGGTTCAGAGCGGGCACAGGATCTTGTGCATCAAATTCTGGCGTTCAGCCGAAAACAGGACTCTAAACTCCGTCCTCTGCGCCTGCATTATGTCTTGCGGGAGGGAGCAAAATTACTGCGTGCATCTATTCCTTCAACCGTCGATATTAAACTGGACCTTCCTCAAAACGGGCCGCTTGTATTAGGCGATCCTACACAGCTTCATCAGGTTCTCATGAATTTGTGTACGAATGCGGTATATGCCATGCAGGGTATGAATGGGAAGCTCGTTATCCGCCAGAAGGAAGTTGAGCTGGATGACCGGGCTATATTGTTCCATTCGGATTTTCATAAAGGGGAGTATGCGTTAACTACAATCCAGGATAACGGGTGCGGGATGGACGGGTTCACATTGAAAAGGATTTTTGAACCCTTTTTTACCACAAAGGAACCCGGAAAAGGGACAGGCCTGGGATTGTCGATTGTTCATTCGATTGTCAAAAATCACGGCGGAGTTGTAAAAGTAAAAAGTGAATTGGGGAAAGGTACGCTCGTTGAAGTCTATATACCTATTTTCCACGGCGAGGAAGATGCAGTGCAAGCTGTACAGTCTGAAGGAGCCAGAGGCGGAGCAGAAAAAATATTGATTGTCGACGATGAAGAGCCTCTTCTCTACACGATGACTGAAATTTTAAAAGGTCTTGGATATGCTCCGACTCCGTATCATAATCCGATCGAAGCGCTCCGGGCATTTGAAAAAGATCCCCTGTACTATGACCTGGTGATTACCGATCAAACAATGCCGAACATGACCGGGACATTGCTTGCACATCGGATCGGTCTGATTCGGAATGACGTGCCGATTATTCTTATGACCGGGTACGATCAGTTGGAAGATCCGGATGAACTTAAGAAACTCGGCATCCAGAAAGTGATACTCAAACCCTTTAAAAAGACTTATTTAGCGGAAACGATAAAAACCGTCATTGGGAAAAATGTCTGCACATAGGAGTTACCCGGATTCCAGCATAAATTTTCAAAGTTTCTGCCGGTTTTGAAAAGTCATGATACCGGCTTCTTATCCTCAACTGCCGGAAGTGACTAATATATTATTTCAATTCTGCGAGTATTTTCATGTCCTCGAAGCGTTTCAATCTTCCATGAATTGCTGCCAATAAATTTTCCCTTCGGATCGGCTTGATTAAAAAATCGTCGATTCCCGTTTCTTTTGCTGCCCGTATGAGCAAAGCATCGTTTAATCCCGAAATAAAAATAAACGGCATCTGCCGCAGGTGTGCAAGCTCGCGGATCCTTTCGTAAAACGCAAAGCCGTTCATAGTGGAAGTTTCAAGATTGATGTCGCAGAGGATCATATCCGTGTTTTCCTTGGTCACAAAATCCAGCGCGTCGTCTGATGTAATAAATGATTTGACCGCATAATGAGCGAGGACAAGAATTTCCGAAACCACCGCGAGTATCTGCTTATCATCGTCGACTACAATAATTGTCTTTTGTCTCTCTTTGGTTTTTAAAGCTGCGAGATTTGTTTCGATATGCAGGTGGTCGGAATCTGAGACATCGAAGTTGCTCCGGAATTCGGCCAGACTTGCTTCGACCTCTGCTTTCGACGCGGAAGACTGAAGCACATGCTTGAGAAAGAGAATGTAGCATTCAAGCTTTGCCTGCCGTTCAAGTATCGTGTGTTCTTCGGCGGAAATAAAGAGAGAAGTCCGCAAATCGAGAAGTTCCTGTTCTTCTTCATGCGTCTTTTCGCCATCCGACCAAATGAGGAGCAGTGCTTGCTTGTATGTGTCCAGTGCTTCCTTTGCGGCTTTGGGCGGCAGCTGAACTGTTTTTTTTGCAAGATCGAATCCCTGGAGACCGACTTTTTTAAACTCCTCATAAAGGGAAGGTATTTTTTTTCCGTAGATATCCGTTTTGACGGCAGGTAAGGAAGGCTGCGAAGGCGGGTGTGCCGGGCTTTCTTCTCTTATCTGAACGGATGCCGGGCCGGGATGTATTGCCTGCTGCACTTGCAGTTTTGCATAGAGGTCATGAATACGTTCTTCATAAGCAAATGCATATACGTTTTTAGGATCAATTTCCCTGGCTTTTTTTACCTCGATGAGTGCCTTTTCGAGATTATTGGATTTGACTAATTGATCGACTTGTTTTAAAATCTGTCCGGATAAAATCACAGTATCATTTATTTTCGTGGGACCCAATTTGCCGCTCCTCTTATTGTCACACTTCAGCTATGGTTTTAACAGTCGAAAAATTGTTGACTCTATTCATCGCTTCCGGCGATGAGGGGAGAAGCCGATATCTTGCTGCCTCCGGGAGAACGGGGAACGTTCAATCATCCCCGTTACGGGGGAAAGTTAAACAGGACTTACGAAAAATGCAATTGCTGCAGTATAAAATTTAAAAGCCGCCATTATGGAGCCCTGCATTGAACTTGTCTCCGGCCGGGTTCTGTCTGTTTGAGCCGGAAATAAAGTCTCTTTTTCTTCTCTGTTTTTTTTGTACCTTATCTTTCCAGGAAGAGGATTATATATACTATGCAAAAATGGAGGGAATCGTTACGCAACCGGCACGTGTATATTGCGATTATAGTGCTTGGGGTTCTTCTTTACGGTAAAAGCGTGTTTTTTGATTATACCTATGTCGACGATATCACTATTGTGGAGGTCAATGGCGAGGTTCTCAAACATCTTTCCAACCTGCCGAAGGTTTTCACATCTAATCTATTATTGACGGTCCCGAATCCGCACATCTATTACAGGCCGCTGGTCAATCTTCTTTTTATGGCAGAGATGCAATTGACGGATAATGTATTGCCGGTTTGCCACTGTACCAACATCCTTCTGCATCTTCTCAATTGCTGTTTGCTCTATTTCCTGTTGCTAAAATTCGATGTCTCCAAAACTCATTCCGGAATTCTCAGCTTGATATTTTGTGTCCTTCCTATTCATGCTTCGGCAATTGTATGGATTCCAGGACGCAACGATACATTTGTCACGTTCTTTATTCTCCTCGCTTTTATTTCGTTGTTGGACTATGCAAAGACATCACGGCCGGTCATGCTCGGCAGATATGCGGTTTTCTATTTCTTAGGTTTGCTTACAAAAGAAATTGCCGTTGTTCTGCCGATCCTCTGCCTCTTTGAGCTTATCTTCCTTAAACATGAACGCTGGAATTCAAAAAAAGTTATATCGGTTGCCCTCTGCTCCGGCGCGTGCATCGTTCTATGGCTTGCTTTGCGCAGTCTCGTTCACCCGCAGGCATTCATGCAGCAGCCTCATTATGCATTGATGGAGAGTTTGATGACCGGCATGGGGGCTGTCGTTTTATACGTCGGGAAAGTATTCCTGCCTTTGAACCTTACCGTTATGCCGAATATTAATGATCAATCGCTTTTGTACGGGTACTTAAGCCTTCTTGCTATTGTGCTCATCATTGTAATTCGGGGGAAAAAGGAATGCTTGAACATCCTTTTTGGAGCGTTATGGTTCGTTCTGTTCTTACTCCCTGCATTTTTAGTGAGTGCTACGTTCTTCGAATTTCGCGCATATTGTTCCGTTGTCGGAATAGTCCTCTGTATCGGCAGGGTTCTTCCCTCCGATAACGGGCGCTATCGAAATGTATATTCTATCGGTGCGGTTCTCATCCTTCTTTTCTTTGCGGCGGTCACGTGGAAAACTGAAGATCAATATCGCGATAGAATGTCTTATGCGAAAGAAGCATTTCTTCATGCTCCCGACGCCGACGAGCCGTATTCGATATTAGGCGGGGCATATATCGATCAGGGTCAGTCTGCGGCAGCGGAAAAAGTTCTGCTTGCGGGAATACAGAAGAGGCCTTCGATTTCTACCGTTCATCGTATGCTCGGAGATGTCTATGCCAAGCGGGGAGATGTTTTGCATGCGGCGCAGGAGTATAAAATTTCTCTCCAAAGAGAACCTCTGCATCTTTACGCCTATATCAATTACGGCAAATTATGTCTGCAAACAGGAGCTTATGATCAAGCGGTGCAGCTTTGGAAAACATCGGTGGCAATTAATCCGGAATTTATTCTTGGATATTATTATCTAGCGAATTATTATATCCACACGAAAGGCGATCCGGATTCGGCAATGTTTTTTATAAGGGAAATTCAAGACCATGGTTCGGTCGTTATGCCCGATTTGCTCGAAGCTGTCGAAGCTCTCAAGACCCACAGGGAATAAGAAAAAGCCCATCCCGCTTTCTGGGCGGGACGGGCTTCTGAAAAGACTTCAAGAATCAGATCCTACTTTGTTCCTTCTTCAACAAGATCGTCGGTTTCTTTTTTGCTTTGATAAATTGCCCAGCCGATAGCAGTCGCGGCAACCACCGCAACAACGATACCGGTTAAAAGATCTGTTCCGCAAATGTTCGGTTTCGTAATATTGAATTTTAAAACCAATCCAAGCGTAAGCAAGCTGACCATATTCATAACCTTGATAAGCGGGTTAAGCGCAGGTCCTGCAGTATCTTTTAATGGATCGCCGACCGTATCACCGGTAACAGCGGCTTTATGCGCCTCTGAACCTTTACCGCCGTACAAGCCGTCTTCAATCATTTTCTTAGCATTATCCCAGGCACCGCCGGCGTTTGCCATAAACACGGCGAGCAGCTGGCCAACAAGGATCGTTCCGGCAAGGAATCCGCCAAGCGCGTATGGTCCAAGTATGAATCCGACCAGAATCGGAGTCATGATAGCGAGAAGGCCCGGTCCGATGAGTTCTTTTTGAGCGGTGTTCGTGCAAATATCGACCACACGCCCGTAATCCGGTTTTTTGGTGCCATTCCAGATTTCTGGATCGTGGAATTGAATGCGGCATTCTTTGACAATCCAGAATGCGGCACGACCGACGGCTCGAATCAGCATTCCGCTGAAGAGGAACGGCACTGCGCCGCCAAGCATGAATCCGATAAACACAGTCGGATTAGCAACAGTAATCTTACCGGCTTCTTCCAAATATTGTGAAATCTGCATCAGGTTAATTTTATCTTCGCTGCCGACGGCAATGACGGCGATGAAACTTGCAAAGAGCGAGACAGCTGCGATAACGGCTGAACCGATGGCAATACCTTTGGTTTCAGCTTTCGTCGTGTTGCCGACGGCATCGAGATCGGCAAGAATTTGCCGGGCGCGTTTATAACTGCCCGGTTTTTCTTTTTCCATCTCATCTTTGTCGTAACCCATTTCGCCGATACCATTCGCATTATCTGCTACCGGTCCGAACACGTCCATCGAAATGGTGTTGCCCGTCAGCGTCAACATACCGATACCGGTCATTGCCACGCCGTAGGCGATGAAGAGAGGAGGAGTGCCTGCATAGACCAGCACGGAGAGGAAAATTGCAACGGCAATAACAACGATTGCCGCAACGGTGCTTTCATAGCCGAGTGCAATTCCTTGAATAATGTTTGTTGCATGTCCTGTTGTACAGGCTTTCGCCAATCCCTTGACGGGCGAATGACTGGTATGCGTATAATAGCTGGTCACCTTGTTCAACGCTACGGCAAGAAAAATACCAATCATGCAGGTAAGGGCCGGACGCAGATCGAGATTCGGGATACCGAAATTTGCAATCCAGGGAAGCGAAATCGGCGTACCGTCGGCATGAAAGAATCCTGCAACTGCTGTCGGGTTGCTTGCAAAGTATGCTGCATCAAAATAGAGATAGCCGAATCCGAGTGCGACAAATCCAACGATACTGATTATAGAACCGATCCAGAATCCGCGGTGCACGCTTTTGAGAGCGGTATCTGAAGTATCGTCGGCGCCGGCTTTTACCGTATAAGTGCTGATGATGGAACCAAGAACGCCGATACCGCGGACGAGTAAGGGGAATATAACGCCCTTGTGCCCGAACGTTGCTAAACCGAGAATCATGGCGGCTACGATTGTGACTTCATAACTTTCAAAAATATCCGCTGCCATACCGGCGCAATCGCCGACGTTATCGCCGACGTTATCGGCAATTGTGGCTGCGTTGCGCGGATCGTCTTCCGGAATATCTTTTTCTATTTTACCGACAAGATCGGCGCCGACGTCTGCGGCTTTCGTGTAGATACCGCCGCCGACGCGCATAAACAATGCGATGAGTGTTCCGCCGAATCCGAATCCCAACAGGGCTTCGTATGCATGTTCACCGAACATCATGAAGATCAATGTTCCGCCAAGCAGACCCAAACCGTCTGTAAGCATACCGGTGATAGTACCTGTGCGGTAACCGAGTTGAAGCGCTTCGCCGTAACTGCGTTTGGCGGCTGTTGCAACGCGAAGGTTTCCCTGCGTCGCAAGGCGCATACCGACAAATCCCACGAGGAAGCTGAAGATTGATCCGACAAGGAACGCGCCTGAACGTCCCCAGCGGAATGCATCGATCGATCCCGTATAGGAAAAATAAAGGAACAGCGTTATAATAATGATCAATGGTCCGATCTTCTTAAACTGTGCTTTGAGATAGGCGTTTGAGCCTTCACGCACAGCGGCTGCAATCTCCTGCATTTTCTTCGTGCCTTGATCGGCTTTGCGCACTTGCTTGACAAGCATAAGTGCATAGAGCAAACCGGCAATGGCAATACCGAGCACCGTAAGAAGTCCATAGATTTCAATGGGTTTAAAGTTGCTCTCGCTGCCGAACAGAGCAAACGGGCTGAATGATTCTTGCGCAACCGATGGTTCGTTGCTTTGGGTGTGGCCGGTGTATGGCATGAAGACATACGCAGCGACAAAAAAGATCATCATGGCCGCGAGATAGTTTCTTCGCGCACCACGAGAACTTGAAGCAATGATATTTCTCAGTTTATTCATGTAAACATCCTGAATTTAGTGATTATGTGGTTTACTGTTGAAAAGAACTATTTTTATATCAGGGAAAACTTTTTTTTCGCGTCAGAGTTTTGTTTAAAAACAATAATTCCAATTTTCCCTCAATATTTAAAATCCCTCCATCTTTCCAAAAAATCAAGCCTTTTTTTATTAATTTTTTAAGTCTTTCTGTGGAGAGATTTTAAAATGCATAAAAATACAAAATCCGAGGTCTGCAGCGATTCGATGTGCCGCCTGAAAAATCCGGTCCGGCAAGGAGGCATTCGCCAGGATGGTGGAGGAACATTATTGCCATACATCATTTCCCGGAATTTTGATTGTCCTCGAAAACCGTTCTTGAATTGATCCGCCAATGGATCCGGCTGTTGCAGGTTATCGCGGTGATTTTTTTACATCTTTTCTAAGTTTTTTTGCCGTAGTCTCTTGACAATGAAATGATAATTTACTATAGTAAAGTTATGATTATACATGAATTATACAATCGGTTCGAGAACAAGGCTTGGTGGTGGTGGCGTCGGTCTGCGCTTCCGCTCGTATAATTCGTATCTAAAGAATTTAAAAGAAGGTGGAAACGTAGACGTAACGGTTCCGCCTTTTTTGTTGTACCTGCCCGCAAAAAATCGTGAGAACCGCACTTACGAACCATTTTCATCAAAAATTTTTATAATCAACGATGCACCCCCGGACAACGGAGCGCTGTCCCGGAAGTACAAAAATCATAAACTCAATGGAGGAATCTATGCAAAGAAAAATCATGCTCGAAGAAAAAGACATTCCGTCGCATTATTATAACATCCTGGCGGATCTTCCCAATCCGCTGGAGCCGGATCTTCATCCGGGAACCAAACAACCCGTCGGTCCGCAGGATCTTGCGCCGCTTTTTCCTATGGAATTGATCAAGCAGGAAGTCGGAACAGAGCGGTTCGTTCCCATACCGGACTCGGTACGCGATGCGTATTCGCTCTATCGCCCGACGCCGTTGTATCGCGCTTACGAATTGGAGCGCGCATTGGATACTCCGGCGCATATCTATTATAAATATGAGGGAGTCAGTCCGGCCGGCAGCCATAAGCTGAATACTGCGCTGGCACAAGTATATTATAATAAAGAGCAGGGAGTTAAGCGTCTTGCAACGGAGACCGGCGCAGGCCAGTGGGGAAGTTCTCTGGCATTCGCATGCCAGCGGTTCGGATTGCAATGCAAGGTGTATATGGTCAAAGTAAGCTATGAGCAGAAACCGTATCGGCGTTCCATGATCCAATTATGGGGAGGTGAAGTCGTAGCAAGTCCGAGTAATGAGACCAATGCCGGACGCGCAGTGCTGGCGAAAAATCCGAATTCCAGAGGCAGCCTCGGTATCGCCATCAGCGAAGCGGTTGAAGATGCGGCGGGCAGAGAAGATACGAAGTACGCGCTCGGCAGCGTGCTCAATCACGTTCTGCTCCATCAGACAATTATCGGTCAGGAAGCAAAGAAACAAATGGAAATAGCCGGCGAGTATCCGGATCTTGTGATTGCATGCGTAGGCGGCGGTTCGAATTTCGGCGGAATCGCTCTGCCGTTTATTAAGGACAAAATTGAAGGGAAAAAACTGCGTGCTATTGCCGTCGAACCGGCTTCATGTCCGACGCTGACCAAAGGAGAATACCGCTACGACTTCGGCGATGTTGCAGGAATGACGCCGCTCCTGCCGATGTATACGCTTGGTTCGGATTTTATGCCTCCATCGATCCATGCAGGCGGATTGCGTTATCATGGAATGTCACCGATTATCAGCCGATTGTATCTGGACAAGCTTATTGAGGCGCAGGCTTATGAACAAACCAACGTGTTCGAGGCTGCCGTCCAATTTGCGCGCACGGAAGGAATTATTCCTGCGCCGGAATCGGCCCATGCGATACTTTCCGCTGTCGTAGAAGCAAAGAAAGCAAAAGCGGAAGGAACGAAGAAGGTCATATTGTTCAACTTGAGCGGTCATGGGCATTTTGATATGAGCGCCTACGATGCATACTTCTCCGGAAAACTTGGAAACGGTCAATAATGATGCGATGCAGGGGTGAGCGATCCTCACCCCTGCACAATGGATGAATGATGATAACTTTTGAACAATTTAAAGAAGCGAGCACGCGCTACAATGTCCTCCCGCTGATGCGGACGGTGCTGGCCGATTTGCATACACCGGTGTCGTTGTATCTTGCCTTTCGGAACGGAAAGGCAAATTCTTTTTTACTGGAAAGCGTAGAACCGAGCGAGCGCATCGGACGGTTTTCGTTCGTCGGGGGGGATCCGCTTCTTCTCGTTACGGCAAATGACGGAGAAGTTACGATACGTTCGCATTCCGGAACGGAAACACGCCGTGCGACGATCTTCGAGGTTCTGAAGCAGCTTGCTTCCGGGTTTCGGCAAATGCCGGTTCCGGAGTGGGAAGGCCTGAACGGAGGATTCATAGGCTACATCGGATACGATTGTGTCGCACAGTTCGAACGAATCCCGCTGCAGAAAAAAACTCTGCCGGCTCCCGCCGATGCTCTTTTCGGATTGTTTGCATCGGTCGTAAAGTTCGATCATCGAAGACATTTGATTACGCTTATTCATAATGTGATCCTCGATCCCGAAAAAGATATCAGACAGCAATACGACGACGGCTGTGTGAAGATAGAGGAAATGATGTCGCATGTAAACAGCAATGTCCAGCCGGCGGAAACTTTTCAATGTGCGGTTCCGCATCCGGATTCCGGCGACAAACAGCGGTTTTGCAGTATCGTCGAACGGGCGAAGCATTCTATCCATGAAGGCGATATTTTTCAGGTCGTACTTTCCCGCAAAGTGTCTCTGAAGTATTCAGGCGATCCATTCCCTGTTTACCGTGCGCTGCGTCTGATCAATCCCTCTCCGTATCTCTTCTTTATGGATTTCGATGCAGTAAAGCTGATCGGCTCATCGCCGGAAATACTCGTGCGCGTTCAACGCCGCCATATAGAAGTCTTCCCGATTGCCGGCACACGCAAGCGCGGTGCTGCGGAAGAGGAGGATAACCGTCTTGAGCGCGAGTTAATGGCGGATGAAAAGGAATTGGCGGAGCATCACATGCTGATCGATCTTGGGCGGAATGATGTCGGGCGTGTGAGCGAATTCGGGAGTGTTCACGTTCCCGTGCAAAAAAGAGTAGACCGGTATTCTCATGTGATGCATATCGTTTCGGAAGTGCACGGTACACTGCGTTCGGATTTAACCGGCATCGATGCGCTGCAGGCATGTTTTCCGGCCGGTACGGTTTCCGGGGCGCCGAAGGTACGTGCCATGGAAATTATTGCCGAACTTGAACAGAACCGGCGCGGCATCTATGCCGGAGCTGCAGGTTATATCGGTTTCGACGAAACTATCGATATGTGCATTGCAATCCGTACCATTGTTGCAGCGGGAGACACTTTGAATGTGCAGGCAGGCGCCGGCATCGTAGCAGATTCTGTGCCGGAGAACGAGTTTCATGAAACGTACGCGAAATCCGCCGCACTGCTGGATGCAATAAAACTTGCTGCCGGAGATTTCGATATGGAGATTTTGACAAAACAAGGTGATGCATGATTTTTGTCCTGGATAATTACGATTCGTTTACTTATAACCTTGTGCAGGTTGCCGGCAGCTTTACCAGGGATATAAAAGTCTTTCGCAATGATGCCATAGACATCGGAGCAATCAAAAGAATGCACCCGCGCGGCATCATCATTTCTCCGGGACCCGGCCGTCCGGAGCAGGCGGGCATTACGATGGATATTATCGGTGTTCTGGGGAGCACGATTCCGATTCTTGGCGTATGCCTCGGACATCAGGCAATCGGCGCTGTTTTCGGAGGAACGGTTACCTATGCACCGGAACTTGTGCATGGAAAAACATCGCGGATACGTCATAACGGTCAGGGAATTTTTGCAGGAGTCCCGGATCCTTTCGATGCAGGCCGGTACCACTCGCTTGTCGTTGCACGCGATCGCCTGCCCGATGAGCTCGAAGTCACGGCGCATACCGATGACGGGTTGATCATGGCGATGCGGCACAGGAAATTTCCAATATGCGGCGTGCAATTTCATCCCGAATCCATATTGACGCCTGCGGGGAAAATAATTATTCAAAACTGGTTAGGGACCCTTCCATGAAATACTACATAGAAAAATGCCTCCACGGCGAACATCTGACGACTGAAGAAGCGTCTCGTGCGCTCGATATTATCATGAGCGGCAGCGCTGCGGACGTTCAAATTGCCGGATTGCTTGTTGCGCTCAGAGCGAAAGGCGAAACAATAGATGAGATCGTCGGGTTTGCACAAACAATGCGTTCAAAATCCATCCGTATCTCAGTTGATGATTCCACAGCAATCGATATGTGCGGCACTGGAGGGGATGGTTCGGGTACATTCAATATTTCTACCGTTGCTTCGCTTGTTGCAGCCGGGGCCGGCGTGACAGTTGCCAAACACGGAAATAAATCCGTTTCCAGCAGGTGCGGCAGTGCGGATGTGTTGGCGGAACTCGGCGTTAAAATCGATCTCACTCCGGAGAAAGCGGCGGAGAGTATCAATTCCATCGGCATCGGATTTCTTTTTGCTCCGATGTTCCATCCCGCCATGAAATACGCAGGGAAGGCGCGAACCGAACTCGGCATACAAACCATCTTCAATATTCTCGGACCTTTAACGAATCCGGCGGGAGTCGACCGGCAATTGATAGGTACTTTCAATAACACGACGGCCGAAAAACTTGCTCATGCATCCCATTCGCTCGGATCGTGTCATGTGTGCGTCGTTCACAGCAAAGATGGGGTCGATGAAGTCGTGCTTTCCGGTACGACTTCCGTTCATGAAATGCGCCGGAAACATCCGGTGAAATCGTACGAAGTCCACGCCGGGACATTTTGTCTGCCGTCTCATGTGCTTGACGGCCTGAAAAGTAGCGGCAAAGAAGAAAATGCGCGCATTGCATTACAGGTGCTCAACGGAGATCGTTCGCCTGCCCGCGATGTCGTTGTTGCCAACGCTGCGTTCGGTCTTTACGTCTCGGGAAAAGTCGATACTATCCGGGAGGGAGTTGCGGCCGGCGAGGAATCCATCGATTCCGGAAGAGCGCTGCGCAAACTGAATCAGCTCGTCGATTTTAGCAGGACCGCATGACGATACTTGAGAAAATACTGGCACAGAAACGAATCGAAGTAGATTTTGCAAAAACAAAATTATCGCTGAACGATCTTCGGCAGCAGCCGCTGTATACCCGGAATTGCTTTTCGCTTGCCGAAGCCCTGCGCCGCAAGAAGATAGGAATTATTGCAGAAATAAAGCGGGCATCTCCGTCCAGGGGGGTCATACGGGAAAATTTTCTTCCAGCGGTTTTTGCCCGCGCGTATGCGGAGAACGGAGCTGCAGCGATTTCCGTCTTGACCGATGTTCAGTTTTTTCAGGGGAACCTCGGAAATTTGCGCGATATCAGGAATTGTGTTTCGCTTCCGCTCTTGAGAAAAGACTTTATCGTTGAGGAATACCAGATTCATGAAGCAAAGGCGAACGGTGCCGATGCAGTTCTGCTGATTGCCGCGGCCCTGGAAAAAAATCTTCTCTCCGATCTTCATCAAGCCGCGACGGGAATCGGACTGGAAGTGCTTGTGGAGGTACACACACAGCAGGAACTTGAAAAATTTGATTTCGGTATTGTTAAGCTTGTCGGAATCAATAACCGCAATTTAAGTACGTTCGATGTCGATGTCTCGACATCCCTTCGGCTCAAAGAATATGTGCCAGATGGAACTCTCGTCGTCAGCGAAAGCGGAATCGAATCGGCGGATCAATTGCTCCGCTTGGCATCCGGCGGCATTCATTCTTTTCTCATCGGCGAATCGTTCATGCGGGCGGAAGATCCCGGCGCAGCGCTTCGGGCTCTGCTGGAAGAGGTGCGGTCATGATCGTAAAGATCTGCGGCATTACGAATCTGGACGATGCGAACATGGCCGCCGATTTGGGCGCGGATGCACTCGGATTTATTTTTGTGCCGTCCAGCCCGCGTTATATTCCGCCGGAGAAAGCCGCAGCCATTACTGCGCATCTGCCTGAATCTCTGGTCAGGGTTGGAGTTTTTGTCAATGCGGGCCGGCGGGAAATTCTTGAGACGGTCGAAAAAGCAGGCGTAAACTGTCTGCAGCTGCATGGCGACGAATCACCGGATGATGTAAAAGATTTTGCACTGCCCGTGTGGAAAGCATTTCGGATCTCGGACCGGTTTGATCCGCAGGCGCTTGATGCATATTCTGCGGAAGCATATCTGCTCGATACGTTCAGTCCGGATTCATACGGGGGAACGGGCAGAACGTTCGACTGGAATATTGCTCGCCGGCTGAACACGGATCGGAAAATTATTTTAAGCGGCGGATTGAATCCGGAAAATATCGCCCGTGCTGTCGAACATATCCGTCCGTACGGAGTGGATGTCAACAGCGGCGTCGAGCAGCAGCCCGGGAAAAAAAATGCGGAACTGCTCCGGAGATTGTTTGTCAATATCAGAAATGTGCAAACTGCATAAAAGCTGTTTGATAAAATTATCCGACCCGGCCGGCGGATGAATATCCGGTCGAAACAGTTCTTTGACCGGCCGTGCGAGTCCGGGTATCGATCATTCAAAGGCCTACTGGATCTTCATGCGATGTTAAATTATTTATGATATCCTGTTTATGATGAAAAAAAGAAAAAAATATTCATATCCCGATAAACGCGGGTATTTTGGGGAATTCGGCGGAAGGTACGTTCCGGAGACCCTCATGAATGCGCTTTTTGAACTGGAAGCGCTGTATGCAAGGGCAAAGCGCGATCCGAAATTCCATGCGGAATATATTTCGATTCTCCGTGAATATGCCGGCAGGCCGACGCCGTTGACGTACGCCGGAAGATTGACGAATCATTATGGAAAGGCGAGGATATATCTAAAGCGGGAAGACCTGTGTCACACCGGAGCGCATAAGATAAATAATGTCGTGGGACAGATGCTGCTGGCAAAAAGATCGGGGAAAACTCGCATTATTGCGGAAACCGGGGCGGGTCAGCATGGAGTGGCAACCGCAACGGTAGCTGCAAAATTCGGATACCGGTGCATCGTGTATATGGGGCAAGAGGATGTGCAGCGTCAAAGCTTGAATGTGCATCGTATGAAAATGCTGGGGGCGGAAGTCCGGACCGTAACGACCGGCAGCCGTACATTGAAAGATGCGACAAGTGAAGCAATCCGCGATTGGGTGACGAATGTCCCGGATACATTTTATGTGATCGGTTCTGTCGTCGGTCCGCATCCGTATCCGATGATGGTCCGGGATTTTCAATCGATCATCGGCAAAGAAACAAAAAAACAATTCGACGGAATTCCTTCCTATCTTGTCGCGTGTGTCGGCGGCGGAAGCAATGCGATGGGAATGTTTTACCCGTTCATCAAGGATTCTGTTCGCATGATCGGTGTGGAAGCGGCAGGAGAGGGATTGGAGAGCGATCGTCATGCTGCAACGCTCTCAAAAGGCAGACCCGGAGTGCTGCACGGAACGTTCAGCTATTTACTGCAGGATATGAACGGGCAGGTTTCTCTGGCGCATTCCATTTCAGCGGGACTCGATTATCCCGGCGTCGGTCCCGAACATAGTTTTTTGAAAACATCAAAGAGAGTCTTGTATGCTGCCGTTTCCGACATACAGGCTCTTCGGGCGGCTGAATTATTGTCGCAGACCGAAGGTATCATACCTGCGCTTGAATCGGCGCATGCGGTTGCATATTTAGAAACGCTGATGCCTAAAACGCGAAAGAACGATTCCGTGATTATTTGCTTATCCGGACGCGGAGACAAAGACATGCAAACGTATATGAAAAATATTTCCAAAGAAGGAACGCGCCCGTGAATAGAATAGACGCTGTTCTTCGAACATTAAAGGAAAAAAGGGAAAAGGCTTTGACATTGTTTGTCACTGCAGGATTTCCTGAACTTGAGTCCACCGTACCCCTGGTTCTCGAACTTGTTCGGGCAGGCGCGGATATTATTGAAATTGGAATGCCATTCTCAGATCCTTTGGCCGACGGTCCCGTTATTCAGGAAAGTTCTCATCGGGCTCTTCGCAACGGCATCACGCTTAAAAAGATTCTTTCGCAAGTGATTG
This sequence comes from Ignavibacteriota bacterium, assembly GCA_003162695.1. Classification (GTDB taxonomy): domain Bacteria; phylum Bacteroidota; class Ignavibacteria; order UBA10030; family UBA10030; genus Fen-1254. Next base: position 28,115 of record PMML01000113.1, read on the forward strand.
AAATCCGCCGTTCCACGGAGGTTCCCCTTGTGCTGATGGGCTATCTTACACCGATTCTTTCGTACGGCGCTCAGCAGTTCTTTTCCGATGCTGCGCGTGCCGGAGTCGATGGAATGATACTGCCGGAAGCGCCTCTTGAGGAATCGGAGCATTACACCGATCTGGCGGCCGGCAACGGTATGTGCTTTATCCAGATGGTCAGTCCTGCAACGCCGGCCGCACGAATGAAAATAATCGACAGGCATGCAAACGGTTTTGTTTACTGTGTATCCCATACCGGTGTTACCGGAAACTCTCAAAGCAAAACAAAGATCGATTATCTCCGGCAGGTCGCGAAAAATATCAAGAGAAAACCTATTTTGATCGGATTTGGAATTAGCTCGTTCCGTGATGTAAGCGGTATAAAAAAATATGCCGCAGGCGTGATTATCGGCAGCGCGCTGCTTACCAAGCTTGCCGGGGGTGAAGGGAAGATTTCCATTAAAAGGTGGATTTCAGATATCAAAGAAGAATGCCGGAAGTAAATCGCCGGCCGCTGTCTGAAGAGAGGCGATGTTTATTCGGCGATCAAGAACACAGACAGGACGTTAATGCCCCGGTTTTCAAAAGATCCGGGTTATTTTTTTGTTTTTGTATACAGGTATCGTTTAACTTTTTGTGTGGGTGTCTTTTCGAAAGGTTCCCGCTGTTCGTAAATATTTGACAGACGGGAGAAGGAAGAGAGCTGTTCGTTGACCTGTTTTAAAATGCCGTCCAAAATTTGCTTGATGCGGCCGGCTGCTTGTTTTCCCGATAAACCCAGAGCGCTGAACTCCGCATCTAATTTTTCATAATCAAGATAGACACGGGCAAAAAGCTGTCCTTCCTCATTATACACAAGAGATTCCAGCACTTGATCCGAACGGTCAATGATCGATTCGATGGCCTCCGGGTAAATATTCTCTCCGTTCGATCCGAGTATGACATTCTTCATGCGGCCTTTGATGTAGAGACAGTTGTCTTTGTCGAAGCTGCCGAGATCTCCGGTGCGGAACCATCCGTCCGGCGAAAGAACTTCCGCCGTTCGTTCCTTATCGTGGTAATATCCTTTCATAATGCTGGGGCCGCGAACTATGATTTCGCCGATACCCGTTTTCGGATCCGGATTGTCGATCCTCACTTCCAGGCCGGGAACAACAGTGCCTGTCGAGCGGAACCGTGTCGTACTGGCGTTGCACCCGGCGATCAGCGGCGACGTCTCCGTTAATCCGTACCCGATAGCGTACGGAAATTCCGCTTCGATAAGAAACCGTTCGACCTCCGGAGAAAGCGCCGATCCGCCTACGCCGAAAAACCGCATACATCCGCCGAATGTATGCATAAGATTCTTGCCGGCGATTTTATTGATGCGCTTCCGGACAGCGGGGAAAGTATAGACCAGCCTGATAACGTGGTTTTTTCGGATCTCCGGAAGGATGCGCGTTTTATAGATCTTTTCTATAATAAGCGGAACCGTCAGCATCGCTGTCGGTTTTACTTTTTCCAATGCCGGAAGAAGGATAGCCGGTGTCGGCGGCTTCTTGACATAATAAACCGAGGCGCCGCAGAGGAGGGGAAGCACAAGGCCGAGCGTACATTCATAGACGTGTGCAAGAGGAAGGATCGACAGCATGCGGTCATCTTCCTTGATGCCGGGAATACGGGAACTCCAGATTGCATTCCAGACGATGTTCTTGTGGGTCAACATGACCCCTTTCGAATGACCGGTGGTGCCCGATGTATAAATGATAGCCGCTGTGTCGTGTTCCTGAACTTTGTCCTGGATGCGTCCAGTCAATCCGAGAACAAGATTCCTGATTTTTTGAAGTTCCTTGCCGCCTTCGGCAAGAAGCTGGCGGAGCGTCGCTTTCGAAGTATCAGGATTGATAATGGAAAAATTATTAAGCAGAATGACGCAGTTGAACTCCGCAAGATTGAGTTCTTCGACTTTTTGATAAAATCGTTCGGAAATGAAAATGACCTTTGTTCCCGAATGCCGCAGGATGTGATGGATGTCTGAAAAATGAAAATCGGGAAGAATGGGAACGACAATGGCGCCCATCGAGGTTATTGCAAAATATGCTATTCCCCAATAAGGGCTGTTTTCACCGATAATTGCGACGCGGTCGCCGTGCACGACTCCCTGGTTCCGCAGGAATTGGGAAAGATGATCTACCTGACTCCGGAATTCCGCATACGTAATCGGCGGCTCGTCGGTAAATGAAACGGCTGTCTTCTGCGAGTATTCCCGTGTGCATTGGTCTAATACACTAGTCAGTGTTTCTTCTTTAAGTTTAATCATATTCTTTACATTTTTAAATGTAAGAGAATATAAAGTAAGAAGAAAAACCGAGATATGGAACTTGCAAGGAAAATAAAATTTTGCTACAATGCGGACGCACTTAAAGAAGTATCATCTCTTGATAAAGAGAAGGGAATAGTAATGATCCATTGGACAATCCGATGCCTCCTTCTGCTCGCCGCAGGTGTCTCTTGCGGATTCGCAGGACAGGATATCAAGTATCATCTTGAACCCGGTCACAGCTCTATCTATTCCGTTGAAATGAAAAGTACGGCCGAGGGTCAGGGAATGGGACAGGATTTTTCCCTGTCGTCGAAATTTTCTATCGATTGCTCGCTTACAGTCGCAGAAAAAAGCGATTCTGCATTCACCCTTCTTATTCTCTTCCGCACTTTCAAGGGCATATTGAACTTCCCCTTGATGGGATTTTATGATAGTTCGTTCTCGATGAACGAATGGATCGATAAGCGGATCAGACTGGTTATAACTCCTCACGGTAAAATTCTCGAAGCACAAGCACTTGATGATATACCTCCATCGAATATCGGAACGATGCTGCGCATCGGCCCCGCTGAAATCGCTCAACGGCTCATCCTGGAACTTCCGCCGCAGGAAATCGATACGAATGTTTCATGGAAAAAAACGACTCCGGAGACGATGAATCAAGGGGGAGTTAATATTGTTACAAAACCGAACATCGAATACAAGCTTGGACCGAATGAAGTTGACGGCCGTTTGGTATGCCGGAAAATCGTATTCCGCGGCACTTCAGTTATCGAGGGTTCCGGAATTACGCAGGGGATAGGTGTAAGCGTCGACGGGACGATGAAGACAGACGGCGCTGCACTGTTCGCTGAAGAAAACGGTTTGCCTGTCTCCGTCCGGCAAACGCAGGAAACAGACATGACGCAAACCTTGAGCGGAGCACAAACAGGAGCGGTGATCATCATGTCAAAAAATACGATGACGATGCATCTGCAGAAATAATGATACCGAAGGAAAAATACAGCATAGATCCTGATTGGAAGAAGGAAGACAGTGATTCATTTCGATCGAAGCCGTGAGATAAAGCGCGAAACTTGAAATTATTTACCTCATGCATATCGTACGGAAGGAGTAAAGAGCCATGACTCATACCAAATCCGATGAATGCTTAAATTTTGTTTCCGAGATATTGAATTTGCTGAAATCAACGAATCAACATGAAAAAGTTCTTTCTTTGATTGTTGATCGCGTTGTCCGGATGTACCACTGTCAGACATGCGCCATTATTCTTGTGGATCCGGTAACGGAGTATTTACAGGTTGCCATCAGTCATGGGCTGTCAGCAACGTTTGAAAATGCTTTCCGGCGGAAATTGACGACGGATGTTATCGGAAAACTTTTATGGACCGGTCATCCGGTCGTGATCGGACAGAGCGAGCGTCAGCCGGAGCTGGCAGCCGGACTGCAGCTGGAAGTTCCGTTCGGTTCGTGCCTGTGTGTTCAGATTTCAGCCGATCATCGAACCCTGGGATATCTCCAGGCCGAGACGAAAGAGAGCGGAATTTTTTCAGAAGATGATATTCGCCCATTGCAGGCGTTTGCAGATTTTGCCGGTGTTGCTGTTCATAAAGCCCGGCTGTATGAAGAAAATTTGCGTCTTGATACGGTCGATCACGACACGGGTCTGGATAAATATTCGGCGTTTCTGGAAAAGCTCGGAATCAGTCTTTCACGGGCACAGGAAACGAGAGAAAATGTCGCATTAATATTGATGGATGTGGATAATTTCAAGCACATTGCACTTACATACGGCCATGATTCTTCCAAGAAACTGCTTATGGAGTTCGCTTCGATTGTCCGGTCTCGCTTGAGGGTTATCGATGCTGCAGGAAGGTACGGATATGACGAGATCGCCATTCTGCGGGAGAAAACTTCGAACGATGATGCGCTGGAATTTGCGGAAAAAATACGCAAAGACATAGAAGGAGCATCGCTCACGGGAAATAAAATTCAGACTTCCGTCAGTATCGGACTTGCCCTGTTTCCGGAACATGCCCGAACGGAGAAGGATTTATTATTAAACGCGAAAGAAGCGCTCTATGAAGCCCAGCGTGCCGGAAGAAACAGGATTGTAACAGCTTCTCAATACTCCTCAGGTTCTTATGGAGCGGAAATTTGAACAAAAAATAATTCATAGTGCCGCTTCAATTAAGTAATATTGTATTTTGCCGTGCAGAAGTGCATTATTTCCGCCGCACATATGACGTACTCTGGCAGGCGGGCATCATGGAATACAATATCATTTTTTATGACCGGCAATAGTATGTACTAAATCAAAGAGAAAAAATGCAGAGAACGATTCCACAATTATTTGAAACCAGCGCCGCACATTATACTTCAAATGTCATGATGTGGGAAAAAAAGGGAGAACGGTACCAGGGAACGACATACCGGGAAGGAAAGAGGCTTGCCCGAAATTTCGCTGCAGGTCTCATGAGCGCCGGGATTGAACGCGGGGACCGCATTGGGCTCATCGCTGAAGGAAGCAACGATTGGGTTGTTTCGGAATTGGGAATCCTGTATGCCGGCGCCGTCAATGTTCCGCTGTCCGTAAAGATCGACGAATTGTCCGAACTCAAGTTCCGCCTGGCACATTCCGGATGCCGCATGGTCATCGTATCAAAAACACAACTGGCAAAAATCCGTGAGATAAAAAACGACCTGCCCCAGCTCGAAAAAATTGTGGTTCTGGACCGTGATGCCGTGCTGCAAGTTGATGAAATTCCGTTTGTATCGATTCAAGACAAAGGGGAACAATATCTGAAAGTATATGAAAAAGAATTTACTGACCGGTGGCAGTCGATACGGGAAAGCGACCCGGCAAATATTTGTTACACATCGGGCACAACGGCAGATCCGAAGGGGATTATTCTAACGCATCGGAACTATACTGCAAATACAGAGCAAGCATCCCGGCTTCTTATTATTCCGGAATACTATTGTTCGCTTCTTATCCTGCCCTGGGATCATTGCTTTGCCCATACTGCCGGAATTTACACACTCATGTCCAACGGCGCCAGTATGGCTTCCGTGCAGGTCGGCAGGACGACAATGGAAACATTGAAAAATATTCCGATCAATATTAAAGAGTCGCGTCCTCATTTTTTATTGAGCGTTCCGGCGCTCGCAAAAAATTTCAGGAAGAATATTGAAAAGGGAATCCGGGAAAAAGGGGAAAAGATCGAAAAACTTTTTCATCATGCTCTCGAAGTAGCTTATCAATGCAACGGCATCGGCTGGGACAAAGGGAAAAACGCATCGCTTGCAAAGAAGCTTGAGTACAAATTGTATGATATTCTTTTGTTTAAAAAAGTACGGGAGAATTTCGGCGGGCGACTGGAGTTTTTTATCGGCGGCGGGGCGCTGCTGGACATCGAATTACAGCGGTTTTTTTACGCTCTCGGCATTCCGATGTTTCAAGGATATGGATTAACGGAATCGGCGCCGGTTATTTCCGCTAACGTTCCGCAGCGGCACAAGCTCGGTTCCTCCGGGAGTATCGTGCCGAATTTGCAGGTCAAGATATGCGACGAAGAAGGCAACGCTCTCCCGGTGGGTCAAAAAGGGGAAATCGTCGTTAAAGGGGAAAATGTGATGGCCGGTTACTGGAAGAACGAACGGGCAACACAGGAAGCTATCCGGGATGGATGGCTCCAAACAGGCGATCTCGGATATTTGGATGAAGATAACTTCCTGTATGTGCTCGGACGTGAAAAAAGCCTGCTTATCAGTCACGATGGAGAAAAATACAGTCCGGAAGGAATTGAAGAAGCGCTTACCGAAAATTCACCGTTGATCGATCAGGTGATGCTCTATAATAACCAGTCTTCTTATACCGTTGCATTAGTCGTTCCGAACAAAGATGCAATCAGGCGTTTTGTAGAGGGACTCGGTCTTTCCCTGCAAACAGATGAGGGGCAGGCTGCAGCCTTAAAACTGCTCGAAGCGGAAATATTGGAATACCGGCAGGATGGCAAATATGCGGGGGAATTTCCGGAACGATGGCTGCCGTCGGCAATTGCCGTGCTTGGAGAAGGTTTTACAGAGCAAAACCGGTTCCTCAACAGCACGCTTAAAATGGTTCGCGGAAAAATAACGGAATTCTATATTGACCGTATCGAGTATATGTTCACCGCAGAAGGCAAGGACGTGTGCAACCATCAGAATAAAATGATTATGAAACGATTAGGATAGAATTTTTAGGTCGCCGTCCTGCTGCGAGCAGGACTCTACGGGAAAAACGGGACTCCGCCTGCGATTGCAATAGAAGGATTTCGGATCTCAGCAACGATCCGGACAGCTGACTAAAAAAATGATCCGAAATGCAGGACAAGAACAATACCGCTGAAATCGCGTAGATATCCCCCTTCCAATACTTCAATGTCCTGCGGAAATTTGGCAAATGCATAGTGTATACTTATTCCCCCGAGCGCTCCGTTTCCGATGCCGAAGAATGCTCCCACGCCTATAAATCCTCCAAGTGTGTACCGCAGAGTACCGTATTTCAGGCTGGAAAAAAAGTTTATTTGATTCTGCTGATACGTATTGGCGGCCGTATCGATAATATTAGTGGCATAAGGAGAAACAAACATCATGGTTGGACCGATGCCGGCTGTAATGTAAGGACGAAAGCTGTCCATGATTTCGTCTTTAAAAAGTCTGTACTGCATGGAAGCGTGGAACGGAATTATTAAAAGGCGGTTCTTTTTGAACGGTATATAGCTGTTGCCCCAATAGTCGAAATATTCTACTTCGGATGGATCCTTTGCGTCCGAAATCATAAGCGATAAATTCCATGCCAGGTTATCGCTTATCTCCCTGCGGTAAAAGCCGCCCAGACCGAATCCATTATCGGAAAAAGCGATATCGATTCCCCATGAACCCGGCAGGGATGGAGTTGCTGCCGGTTGAATGAGGCGGTGCGAAGAGGGTTCAAAGATCACGGTGGTATCGGGTTGGGATGGAATTTGTCCGTAGAGAGACGAAAAAAAACACATCATCGACACTGTCGCACAAAAACAGCGCGTCCGGGATGGCGTTGTATGTTTTCGTCTCGACATAGAGAGACAGCCGTTCCTTTGCGATTTTTTTTATAAGACGGAAAAAATCGCAAATTTCAGATATCTGGTCTCCGGCATCGCCGGATGAATCGGGTGATCCGGACCGGCGCCGTGGAACTCCAGCAATTGTATCTTGCGTCCGCGTTTAACGGCCGATTGCTGTATAACGTCAAGGAAAGCTTCTTCCATGACATGGTGAGAGCACGATGAAGTGATAAGGAATCCGCATTTGTTGATCAGTCCGAAGGCGCGCGTATGAATTTCTTTGTATCCTTTTAATGCAGTTGCGATGGTCTTTTTGCTTTTTGTAAACGACGGTGGATCGAGTATGACCACGTCAAAGCGTTCGTTCTGAATGTCGAATTTCTGAAGAAGATCGAATGCGTCTCCCGTAAGGAAAGAAATATTTTCGACCTGATTTAAATGAGCATTGGTCGATGCGTGGGCAATGGCTGGCTCGGAACTATCGACTGCGGTGATTGCTGTTGCGCCGCCCTTTGCGGCGTGCATGGAAAATCCGCCCTCATTGCAGAAACAATCGAGTACATGAGCCCCGGCGCAATAGCGGCGAATGAATTTTCTGTTCTCCCGCTGATCCAGAAAAAATCCTGTTTTTTGTCCGTTAAAGACATCGACGGAAAATTTTACATTGTCTTCCGCGATAATGGTTTTCTCGACGGTTCCACGGAGTATTTTCTTTTCCTGCGGCAGATGTTCCAGCGCGCGTGCACCCACATCGTTCCTTGCAACGATTGCTTTGGGGTGGAACATATCTTCGAGAACACTGCAGATCGTATCGAGATGGGTTTCCATCCCTGCCGAGAGGATTTGCAGAGACAGGTATTCGTTATACCGGTCGATGATCAGGCCGGGCAAAAAATCGCTTTCCCCGTAGACCATGCGATAGGCCGCCGCCTCCGGAGCGAACTTCTGCCGAAGAGCGTTTGCTCTGAGGATGCGTTTTTCAAAAAAAGCCGGTGAAATCTCTTCGCGGTTCGTCGAGAGCAGGCGAAAGGCGATAAGAGAATGCGGATTAAAAAAACCGACACCGAGGAATTTTTCGTCGGCCCGGAGCAGTTCCACAACGCTGCCGGATTCGGGATTGCCCCGGAGAGATGCAATCTCGTTGCTGAAAATCCACAAATGCCCTCCGGCAATGCGGTGTTCTTCGTTTTTCTTTAAGACTATTTGATTTTTCATATTAAAACTTAGAGAGTTTTTAAGGGAGAGTCAAGCAAAAGACGTGGACGAAAAGTCGATTTCGTGGAAATTTGTGCATCTATTATCATTATAATTATTGCCGCAATCCGGAACGCTTTTTTCCTGAGAATGCTATTCTTCTATTGCTGTTTCTCCAGATCTCCGAATTATCTCTTCGAATTGCTTGCGTTTCTTCTCTGTTGCCGTTATCTTCTTCAGTGTGTTGTCTCCTTTTGTTGATTGTTTTTTATTTGTCATTACAAATTTAATCAACTGGAGCGGCACCTCCTATTTTATTTTACACCAATTTAGAGACTTTATCGGGGATATGATTATACTCCATCTATGAGACCAGTAAAACCCCGCTACGGAAATACAAAAAAAGAGACTTGTGATGCTATCGTAGCATGAGACACTAAAGGGCAGTATATGTTTTTAGTGATATGGGTATATGGGTTGTCTATCCAGGTGGAGGCACTCGAGAAATTATTTCCAAAAAATGGTTAATAAAACTTGAAGAAATGAGATAATGAAAAAGGAGCTGGAAATGAAAAATTCTTTATACTATCATAAAAAATTATACCTCCTAAGTAACAAAATCATAGAGTAGCGGTTATGAGTGTCTTA
>PMML01000110.1 GCA_003162695.1 Ignavibacteriota bacterium
GAATCTGATGCCCACCTTCCGTGGGCTCCGCCTGTATTTCACTTACCGATGGTAGGTTAGAATATTTTCAAATTAGATGCAAGTGGTTTTTTGTCAAAATCTTTATCCACGATAAGAACCTTACTTGCTTAATGTGGTAGTAAATCGACACTATTCTTGAAACGATAGCGTTGTCAATAGAATATTATGAACAAACAGGCCAGTATTTAAAAGTTTTCTAATTATAATCTTTGACTATAAGGGGTCACTACTGTCCAAAATAAAAAGCCAATTAAAGAAAGAATAATTTGTTATTCCCGCAGCTTTCCTGCCTGCCGAAGTGCCTTCTGCACGCAGGCGGGTAAGCGGGAATCCAGGAATAGGCTCTAACCTGGATCCCCGACAAGATCACTCGGGGATGACAGTCTTGGACAAGTGTGATAATGGGTATTCATTTATATTCGATTAAAATTTACCGAGTAGAAATATATTTCCTTACATGAAATGATTATTCTCTATTTTATGATAAAGACAATCACCCAGCCTTTTGGCTACGTGATTGGAGCATTTAAAGAATGGCTAATAGGGAACATGTTCGGAAATTAAAAGAAGGCACCAATACTTGGAATAAATGGAAGAGTAGTCAATCTCTTTGATGTTCTTATATGGATTTATTGTAAGTGCTCAGTGTATTTTGAAACAATTACTTTTTACTCGGTTTTCAATCCCCTTGTAAAACAGGGAAATTAAGTATTATGCATTCGCATGATACACTTTTATGTTTCCAACTCCCTTTTGAACAAAAGGGGGAATCTCTTTCTTAAAGAGGGGGATTTTGATCTTTCAATATCTCGCTGAGTACTTACGATTTATTTCATTATGAAAATCCAGACGAAGAATTTACCATCGAAGGATTCCCATCATTAGAACTTGCGAAAGAATTTTCCCGTCAATTTGTTCGTAAGCAGATTGAATTGAGCATGGTCAGACTGATAACGAAAATTGAATCTATTTGCAGATAGAAATGTTTTTTGTTATATTTATGACGACGATAAAATACCTAACAGTTTACCTAACACCTTCTGATGGAGTACTTGGTGGTAAGGTGAAGATAATAGGCGAAAATAGAGTAAAATCAATCGGGGTCGTAGCTCAGCTTGGTTAGAGCGTCTGCCTGTCACGCAGAAGGTCGAGGGTTCGAGTCCCTTCGGCCCCGCAGAAATAAAAGGCAACCAAATGGTTGCTTTTTGTTTACAAGTACTCCACGAAGGTGTTTTGTATGGATTGGGGAGTTCTAAAAGTTCTTTTCAATTTGCGTTTTGAGATTTGAAATTTTATGCACCCATATTCCAAAATGGCCCAAGAGCGTTTTTTGCGAGTGGCTGCCATTTTGAGAATCCCGCGATTCTTGCGGGAGGTCAAAAATGGCCTGCGAGAGTTTATAACGAGCAGTTGCCATTTTGAGAATCCCGCGATTTTTGCGGGAGGTCACAAGTTACTTGCGAACGCATTTTTTGGATTGTAGTTCTAAAAGTTCTTTTCAATTTGCAGTTTGAAATTTGAAATTTTATGCACCCATAGCTCAATTGGATAGAGCGGCAGCCTACGAAGCTGTAGGTTGGGGGTTCGAGTCCCCCTGGGTGCACAAGAGCAGAATTCAGAAGACAGAAGTCAGAAGACAGAAGTCAGAATTCAGAAGTCAGAAGGGGAAATCGTTTTTTTACCATTTTTCGTCGATTCCAGTACAACTCGCATTTCACATCGGGCACAATCAAATTCCAATCGATAGCGATTTTTAATATCTCTTAAAAACAGAGGCTCCGGCGCTTTTCCTCTTCCTTCACACAATCCGAACTGAAAACGCAGGCAATGTTTCATTGTCATGAGCGTCCCATCTTTTTGTTCCCGAATCTCAAAACCCGGTTCCACCGACTCCACGCCGTGACGTTTATAAAATTCCTTCGCTTTTTTATTCACAACATTTGCCCGATAATCCAGATTCTTTTGAGGAAATGGAATTTCATTCAGGACAATCGCATGCATTCTGCGGGGATACATGTTTATACGCTTCGATTCCAACCGCTTTATAAGCTCACGGCGCATTTCATTGAGCACAGCGATCGGCAGAAACGCCGGTTCTTTCCAATAAACCCGGATTTCCGATATTTCAAATATCGATTCCCCGGACTTTGAAATCTGTTTTTTAACTGCCGCTTCTGCTTGATCCGGCTTTTCCGCTTTTATCTTTTTGCACCTCTGAATATATTCCGCTTCAATCCCGTCTTCATCCGTTGCTTTCAGACTATAGCCATCTTCCGTTTCAGAGAATTCTATCGATGCAGTAATTTTACGTTTCGTATTTGCATGATTCAATGTCTTAATAAACTGATGATCATGATTCCGATAGATCTCCATTCCGACTGTAATTCCCTCTATGCTTGCGGGATAAATTCTGCCACGTTCGACTGTATTTATATTTGTTCCGTGCAGACGGTCATATTCGTCAAAAAAGCAAATGCCGTCGCCGTTGGAAAGTAATTCTGCGCTTTCCATTTGAAAGCAATCCTTTTCAACATGCAGAACTTTCCCTATTAGTACACCGATCGACTTTGGCGAGCGGGAAAGATTATCCTTGCTTCGCTTGTGAACAAAATAATTCGTGAAGCCTCTATTGAATGTTTTTACGGGATCCGGTACAAATTCGGTTGTTGTCGTTCCCGACGATGCACGCTGCATTCCGGTCGTCAAAGCCACATCGAGCCGATTTCTATAGAACGCTGTGATATTTTTCACATACTCGACGTCCTTTAAGCGTCCCTCTATTTTGAAAGCTGTAATGCCTGCTTTGAGAAGCGCGGGAATTTCACGAGATAGATTTAAATCTTTCAGAGAAAGGAGATACTTGTTATCTGCAATAACGGATCCATCGGCATCGGTCAATGTATATGGCAGCCTGCACGGCTGCGCACATTCGCCACGGTTGGCGCTGCGTCCTTGAGTTGCCTCGCTCAGATAGCATTGTCCGCTGTAGCAGACACAGAGGGCGCCGTGAACAAAAAACTCCAGTTCTATTTCGGTTTTCGACCTGATCTCTTCGATTTGTCGAAGTGAAAGTTCCCGCGCAAGTATAACCCGCTGAAAACCGACACGTTCCAAAAACTGAATTTTTTCAATCTCATAATTATGGGTCTGTGTGCTCGCAATAAGCGGAATCGGCGGCAGGCCTATTTCCAAAAGTCCCATATCTTGTATGATCAGTCCGTCTGCACCGCTATCATAAACAGAGCGGATAATCTTACCGGCGGATTCCAGTTCGTTATCAAACAGTATTGTATTCAATGCAACATAGACTTTTGCCCAATACTTGTGGGCATACGAAATTAGTTTTTCAATATCTGCGAGCGAATTCCCCGCCGCCGATCGCGCACTGAATTTTGGAGCGCCGACATAGACCGCATCTGCTCCGGAATTAATTGCCGCTGTTCCGCATTCGAGGTTTTTTGCGGGAGCAAGAAGTTCAATAGTTGTCTTCTTCTGATTCATTAATATAAATATACATAATTATTGCTTTCTCATGTG